>SACH01000041.1 GCA_009928645.1 Gammaproteobacteria bacterium
TCGGCCCTGCTCGGGGCCATGGCCGGAGTGCTGGTGGCCCCCATCACCTATACCTCTTACGACGCCGGCATCATGCTGGGCCTCAAGGGCTTCGCCGCCGCGGTCCTGGGCGGCATGGGCAATCCCATGGGTGCCGTGGCCGGGGGTCTGTTGTTGGGTCTGGTGGAGTCCCTGGCGGCGGGGTTGATCTCCTCCGGTTACAAGGACGCCATCGCTTTCGTCATCCTGCTCCTGGTCCTCTTCCTCCGTCCCAGCGGCCTGTTCGGGCGCGCCACGGCGGAGCGGGTGTAAGGCGACCATGAAGCGTTTGCGTGGCTGGTGGCTGCTGGCAGGAGTGCTGATCGCCCTGCCGCTGCTCTTTCCCAACAACTATTACGTCACCGTGGTCGGCGCCGCCGCGGCCCTGCACGCCATCCTGGCGGTGGGGCTGAACCTGCTGATGGGCTATGCCGGGCAGATCTCCCTGGGACATGCCGCCTTTTTCGGGCTGGGGGCCTATAGCTCCGCCATCCTCACCACCCGTTACGGCTGGAACCCCTGGCCGGCCCTGGGTGTGGGGCTGGTCCTCACCGGCCTGGTGGCCTATGGCATCGCCCGGCCGGTGCTGCGTCTCAAGGGCCACTACCTGGCCATGGCGACCCTGGGCTTCGGCATCATTATCCATATCCTGCTGGTCCAGACCGGTGACCTGACGGGGGGGCCCGATGGCATCGGTGAGATCCCCCCCCTGAGTCTGTTCGGCTGGACCGTCGATACCGACGAGCGCTGGTACGCAGTCCTGGCCGCCGTACTCCTGCTGGTGGTCCTGTTGGCGCTGAACCTCATGGACTCGCGGCCCGGACGAGCATTACGCGCCCTGCATGGCGCGGAGATCGCCGCCGGGCTGATGGGTATCGACACCGCGGCGGCGAAGACTGCGGTGTTCGTCCTCGCCGCCCTGAGCGCCGGGCTGGCGGGGAGCCTGTTCGCCCATCAGCAGGCCTTCGTCAGCCCCGACTCGTTCAACTTCTTCGTCTCCATCGAACTGGTGACCATGGTGGTCCTGGGGGGCATCGCCTCCACCTGGGGGGCGATCCTCGGGGCGGTGATCCTCACCCTGCTGCCGGAGCTGCTGGTGGTGTTCGAGGATTATGAGGTGCTGATCTTCGGCGCCATCCTCATGCTGATCATGATCTTCCTGCCCCAGGGCCTGGCCGGCGGGCTGCGCGAGCTGTGGGCGCGACGCCCGACCCATGATGGGGCGCTGCCGCCCGGGCCACCGGCGTCGCTCGCCCCGCCCGGGCCGCCGGCGCCGGGTAGCGGATCGCCCCCCCGTGATAAGGCCGCTGGTACGGCCCCCCGTGACCGGGCCATTGGGTCAGTCCCCCGTGACCAAGCCACTGGCACAGCCCCCCGTGACCTGGCCTCTTCATCCCCCTCGGTGAGCCAGGATGCTGCTTGAGGTCCGGGGGCTGACCAAGTCCTTTGGCGGCGTCACTGCCATCGCTGACCTGGACTTTGACGTGCCGGCTGGCCTGGTCTATGCCGTCATCGGTCCCAATGGCGCCGGCAAGACCACCCTGTTCAACCTGCTCTCCGGGCTCTACCGCCCGGACGAGGGCCGGGTGCGCTTTGCGGGTGAAGACCTCACTGGCCGGGCCCCGCACCAGATCGCCCGGCTGGGGCTGGCGCGGACCTTTCAGAACCTCCAGATCTTTTTCAACATGAGCGCCCTGGAGAACGTCATGGTCGGCGCCCATGGTCGCGGTCGCGCCGGCCTGGCGGCGGCCCTGCTGCGCACCCCGGGCCTGCGCCGGGAAGAGGCCGCCATCCGCCGCTGGGCCCTGGAGGCCCTGGCCTTCTGCGGCCTGGAGGCCCTGGCTGACCGCCCGGCCAGCGCCTTGCCCTATGGCGCCCTCAAGCGCCTGGAGATCGCCCGCGCCCTGGCCGCCCAGCCGCGGTTGCTGCTGCTCGACGAGCCGGCGGCGGGGCTCAACGACACCGAGACCCTGGCCCTGCAAGGGCTGATCGGGCGCATTCGCGACCAGGGCATCACGGTGCTGCTGGTCGAACACCACATGGGCCTGGTGATGGCGGTGGCCGAACGCATCCTGGTTCTGGACTACGGTAGCCGCCTGGCGGAGGGCACCCCGCCCGAGGTCCGCGCCAACCCGGCGGTGATCGCCGCCTACCTGGGCGGGGAGGTGCACTATGCCGTGGAGTAAGTTCCCCAGACGGGCTAAGGCGTTGCGCGCCGCGGATTGGTTCGGGGCGGGATGGCGTCGGAGTCGTGGCCTGAAACCGGCCTGGTGCGGTAGCGGGGCATGGTCAAGCGCCCGGTCTCTGACGCCCTGGGGACCCCGACATGGCTGAGCCCCTGCTGGAGGTGCGCGGCCTGCGCGGCCGCTACGGCCCGGTGGAGGTCCTGCACGGCCTTGACCTGGAGGTGGCGGCGGGGGAACTGGTGGCCCTGGTTGGCGCCAATGGCGCGGGCAAGACCACCCTGCTGCACCTGTTGTCCGGCCTGCTCCGCCCCAGCGGCGGGAGCATCCGCTTCGCTGGCCAGGATCTGGGGCGCCTGCCGCCGCACCGCATCGTCGCCGCGGGGCTGTGCCAGGTGCCCGAGGGACGGCAGGTGTTCGCCCCCCTGAGCGTCGCCGACAACCTGCGCCTGGGGGGCTACGCCCAGCGCCACGACCCGGCGTGGCTGGCGGCCCAGGAGGCGCGCATCTACGAGCTGTTCCCCATCCTCGCCGAACGCCGCCACCAGCTCGCCGGCACCCTGTCCGGCGGCCAGCAGCAGATGCTCGCCCTGGGCCGCGCCCTGCTCGGCCGGCCACGGCTGCTGCTGCTCGACGAGCCGTCCATGGGGCTGGCCCCGCTGCTCGTCGCCGAGATCTTCCGCGTGGTGGGGGAACTCAACCGCCAGGGGGTGACCATCCTGCTGGTGGAACAGAACGCCCGCGCCGCCCTAGGGATCGCCCATCGCGGCTACGTGCTGGAAACCGGCCGGGTGGTCCTGGCCGCCCCCGCCGCCACCCTACTGGCCGACACCGGCATCCAGCGCGCTTATTTGGGCTATTGAGCGCCCCCTTCCGCCCTGTCACGTCATATAGCGTTTTCGAGTCTTATTCAGACAGAAGCAACTTCGGAAGCAGCGGCATTTCTTCTTCCCAATTGCAGTTGTTGTCTGCATCAAGGTGATAACACCATATCCTGAGACCTTCGCACCCTAGACCTTTACCCTAGAGTTCCTCGCCGAGGAGAACTTCGCCACCCAGGAGCTTACCCCGAGACCTCTGCCGCCGAGATCCTCGCCCTGAGACCTTTATCCTAGAGACCCTCCACCCGCGAACCCCCGAACCCCCCGAGCCCCCGAGAACGCCCCAAGGACCCGCCATGTACGTTGAAACGATCATGAGCCGGCCGGTGGACACCGTCACCGCCGACCTCAAACTCAGCCAGGTCGCCCATCTGATGCGCGAGAAGGGGCGGCGCTTTCTGCCGGTGGTCGACGCCGCCGGGGGCCTGGTGGGCCTGCTCTCCCACCGCGAGGTGGAGCGGGCCGCGCCCTCGGCCATCACCACCCTGTCGGTGGGCGAGGTCAACTACCTGATGGCCAAGGTCACCGTCGGTCAGGTCATGCGCCGCGAGGTCATCACCTGCGGCCCCCGCGCCCTGGTGGAGGCCGCCGGTCAGTTGATGCGCGCCAAGGGTATCGGCTGCCTGCCGGTGATCGACGAGCAGCGCCGGCTGCTGGGCATCGTCACCGACGACGATATCCTCGACTTCTTTCTCGCCATCACCGGCTGCGGCCTGGACGACACCACGCGCATCGCCGTGCACCTGCCGGACCGCACCGGCGAGCTGAGCCGCTTCCTCGGGGCGATCAACGCCCAGGGCGGTTACATCGCCACCGTGGTCTCCCCGGTGGCCCCCGATGCCACCGGCATGCGCGTGGTCATCGCCCGCTACCGCGCTGCCGACCCCCAGGCGGTAGACCGTCACCTGCGCGAACTGGGGATCGACATCTTCACCGAGGAGATGGCCCGCGTCCCGGTCGCGGCCCCGCCGGCGGTCCCGGACATGCCCCCCGTGGCCCCCCTATCGGAGATCCAGCCCGCGATGCCCGCCACAGATGCTGTCTCCTCCTCCTCCTCCGGCCCAGCACCAGCGCCGGCTGCGACTACGCCCGCCGACCCTCAGGTTGAGGCCGCGCGTATTGGCGCCTGGATGGCGCGGGAGGACCGCCTCGCGCGATTGTTGGGCATGGAACTGACCGCCGTCTCTCCCGGAGCCTGCGCGGTGCGGCTGGTGGTGCGCGACGACCTGCTCAACGCCGTGGGCCTGACCCACGGTGGCGCCACCTATGCCCTGGCCGACTTCGCCTTCGCCGTCGCCTCCAACAGCCACGGCGAGGTGGCGGTAGCCCTGAGCACCCAGATGAGCTATCCCGCCGCCAGCCGGGTGGGGGATACCCTGATCGCCACCGCCACCGAGCAGAGTTGCGGGGCGCGCACCGGGCTGTATAGCATCGAGGTGCGCACCCAGACCGGCAAGCTGGTTGGCCTCTTCACCGGCACCGTCTTTCGCCGCGGCGAGCCCCTTACCGCCTGGCTGCCCGCCTGACGGTCAGGTGGGAGCACATCACCCCCTGATAATGAAAGACTTTGCCGTGACGGTCACGCCAATGGCCTTGCGGAAGGGCCACCCCCCGCCTCCGGCACGGCCTGGGCCGTGACCTTTACGGTAACCCCTGGGTGGCCCCGTTTCGCCGCCCTCAGCCCCTTGGGAACAGACCATGATCCTGCACACCAAAATTGAGACCCTGCCGCGCGAGGACCTGGAGCAGCTCCAGCTCAAGCGTCTGCAAGCCACCGTCGAACGCTGCTACCACACTGTCGGCTTCTACCGTGACGCCATGGATGAGCTGGGGGTGCAGCCGCGCCACATCCAGCGCCTGAGCGACACCCGGCTGCTGCCCTACACCAAGAAGGAGCACCTGCGCGACGGCTATCCCTTCGGCCTCTTCGCCATGCCCCTCGACCAGGTGGTGCGCGTCCATGCCTCCTCCGGCACCACCGGCAAGCCGACGGTGGTGGGCTACACCTCCCGGGATATCCGCACCTGGGCGCACCTGGTGGCGCGCTCGTTGATGGCCGCCGGCCTACGCCCCGGGGACCGGCTGCACAATGCCTATGGCTATGGCCTCTTCACCGGCGGCCTGGGGCTGCACTACGGCGCCGAGGAACTGGGGGTGATGGTCACGCCCATGTCCGGCGGGCAGACGCAAAAGCAGATCATGCTGATCAAGGACTTCGAGGTCACCGGCCTGAGCTGCACCCCGTCCTACGCCCTCAACCTGGCGGAGGAGGCCGAGGCCCTGGGGGTGGACCTGCGCAAGCTGCCGCTCAAGGTCGGCATCCACGGCGCCGAGCCCTGGAGCGAGGAGATGCGCTATGAGCTGGAGTCCCGCCTGGGGATCGACGCTATCGACATCTATGGCCTGTCGGAGGTCATGGGACCCGGGGTGGCGGTGGAATGCCTCCAGGCCAAGGACGGGCTGCACATCTGGGAAGACCACTTCCTGGTGGAGTGTGTCGATGTCGACACCGGCCTGCCGCTGCCCTATGGCGAACAGGGGGAGATCGTCTTCACCTCCCTGACCAAGGAGGCCTTCCCGCTGATCCGCTACCGTACCCGCGACGTGGCGTCCCTCAACCCTGCCCCCTGCAAGTGTGGCCGCACCCATGTGCGCATGAGCCGCATCACCGGGCGCACCGACGACATGCTGATCATCCGCGGGGTCAACGTCTATCCCTCGCAGGTGGAGTCGGTGCTGATGAAGACCGAGATCCTCTCGCCCTTCTACCAGATCGAGGTCTTCCGCCAGGGCAGCCTGGACACCCTGGTGGTCAACGTCGAGGCCAGCCCGCCCCTGGCGGAGCAGGGCGAGGAGGCGATGCGCAAGGTGGCGGCCAAGGCGGTGCGGGACATCAAGGACTTCATCGGCGTCAGTTGCCAGGTGGTGGTGAAGAAGGTCGGGGAGATCCCCCGCTCTCAGGGCAAGGCGGTGCGGGTGGTGGATCATCGCAAGGAGAAGCGCTAGGGAGGGCGCCCGGTGGGGTAAGCACGGGGGGCAGGTGGCCAGCCAGGGCCGCGGCTGCGGGGCCGGTCTTGGGGGAGAGGATAGTTGAGGCGGTGCCGAGCGGGTGGGCGCGCCCACCCGGCGACGAGACGCTATAACTGGGTCCTTGCGAAATGACGAATGAACAACATGACTTGGAAGAACCTAGTCAGAAAACCTCGCACCCATATCCATGGGGTAGAGTTTTTCTGTGGTTTGTTGGGTTGGTTGTAGTCGGAATTATTGTGGTTGAGCCACCACCCGGCATAACTGGCGATTTTGGGACTATTTATAAAGTATTCGCCGGCGGCTTGACGGGTGTTTTTTGGGGCCTGATCTATGCAATTTACAAGTATTTCAGGAGATAACAATTCATTGGGAGAAACAGCGGTCGCCCTCCGGCGCCGCGCCAGCGGGGCCGGTCTGCTAGGCGCGGATGGTTGAGGGGGGAAGTGCCGAGCGGGTGGGCCAGCCGGGGCCGGTGCGGGTGTCGACCTCCACTGACGATGCCTTCGCCGACCTGGCTACCCATGAGCATCCGTTCGCGCCAATTATGAAGACGTTAGTCTTACAACCTAATTGTCAAGAATGAGGAGGAGATCTCAAGCATGGTGACCGAGACTGATCACGAAACACGGCGCGTGCAGGCTAAGCAGGGCGATGAGTCAGCCGGGCAGGACTGGCGAATCCTGGAAAATCCCGCGGCGGTCGCTGCCGAGGCAGTGGAGTGTCTGCTGACCGCCGCTCAGGATGCCATTGCGGCGCGGGGCTGCTTTCGGTTGGTGTTGGCCGGGGGGCGGACACCGGAGCTGGCTTATCGCCTGCTGGCTGAGGAGAAGGCGGACTGGGCGCGCTGGGAATTGTACGTTGGGGATGAACGCTGCCTGCCCGAGGACCACGCCGAGCGCAACAGCCGCCTGATTCAACGGGCCTGGCTGTACCGAATACCCCCGGACCTAGCCCGGGTTCACTTCATTCCGGCGGAACGGGGACCGGCGGCGGGGGCCGCCGGCTATGCGCCGCGGGTCGCGGCTGCGGTACCCTTCGACCTGGTGATCCTCGGGGTGGGCGAAGATGGGCATACCGCCAGCCTGTTTCCCGGCCCGCCCTTGGACCCAGAGGCCTGGGTGGTTCCCGTCTGGGACGCGCCCAAGCCGCCACCGGAGCGGGTGAGCATGGGTCTGCGGGCCCTGCGCAGCACCCGCCGACTGTTGGTGCTGGCCACCGGCATGGACAAGCGGGTCGCCCTGGGGCGCTGGCGGGCGGCCGAGGATCTGCCAATCGCCCGGGTCTGTCAGGGGATGCCGGTCAGCGTCCTGGTCGATGTCGACGCTGATCCCACGAGTTGACAGGTACCACAAACAAAGGTCTGGAACCTGTGATAATCCCGAAGGCCGCTTAGCCCCGGCGTTGGGTACTACAAACCCTGGCCAGCACTTACGCTAATAGTCATATATATCAGTTACTTATTTTTGTGCAATCTTCGTGATGACTTGATCGTGAGCCGTCTCGTACCTCAAGGACCCGTGTCGCTGATGAGCATGGCTTCCAGGCTTGGCCAGACATTCTCCAAAATCAGGGGCTGAGCCATAGCATTGGGATGCAGGTCGTCGGCCTGCATCAGTTTGCGGTCTTCGGGGACCCCGGCGAGAAAATCCGGGATCAGCGGCACCTGCTCGGCGGTGGCGACCTCCCGGAACACGGCTTGAAAGCCGTCGGTGTAAGCCGCACCGTAATTGGGTGGCAACCGCAGGCCCGCGATCAGTACCTGGCTGCCGGCGGCGTGGGCCTGGCGAACCATGGCGGTCAGGTTATCCCGCAGGACCCCAAAGCCAAAGCCGCGCAAGCCATCGTTGGCCCCCAGCTCCAGCAGGACCAGGCGGGGGCGGTGTTCCGCCAGCAGCCGCGGCAGGCGGGCGCGACCGCCGGCGGTGGTCTCGCCGGAGATGCTGGCGTTGATGATCCGATGGGGCAGTGCCTTCTCCCGCAAACGTTCCTCGAGCAGCTTTACCCAGCCGTCGTTATGGTCGATACCATAGGCGGCACTTAGACTATCGCCGAGGATTAGGATGAGGGGCTCCCTTGCCACTGCCGGGGACGAAGTGGCCGGGACCCGGGTTTCGCCCGATGGATTCAATGAGGCAGGGCCGTTCATTGGACTAGCCGTCATGTTGGTCGTGACCGGTTCGCTACCGGCAAGGGCGGCCGCCGCCGGCAACGCCGGCACTATCAAACCAAGCAGCAGGAGTAAGGGGATCATGGCAGTACCCATGGCCGAAGCCGTTTCCAAGGCGGTTGGACTGAGCAAACATGTTACCGGCCCGGCTGGTGACTTGACCATCCTGCAGGGGCTGGATCTGGAGATCCAGACGGGGGAGGCAGTGGCGATCCTGGGCGCCTCCGGGTCCGGCAAGTCCACCCTGCTGGGCCTGCTGGCGGGGCTCGACAATCCCTCCGCCGGGCAGATCTGGCTGTGCGGCCAGGCCCTGGAGGGGCTGGACGAGGATGGTCGCGCCGCCCTGCGGGGTGGCCGGGTCGGCTTCGTCTTTCAGAATTTCCAACTCCTGCCCAATCTCACCGCCCGGGAGAACATCCTCCTGCCCCTGGAACTGACCGGTTCCGACGAGGCATCCCGTCGCGCAGACGAGGCCCTGGAACGGGTAGGCCTGATGGCCCGCGCCGGGCACTACCCCCGTCAGCTCTCGGGAGGCGAGCAGCAGCGGGTAGCCATCGCCCGCGCCTATGCCCCGTGGCCCCAGGTCCTGTTCGCCGACGAGCCCACCGGCAACCTGGACCAGGCGACGGGGGAGCAGATCATCGATCTGCTGCTGGACCTGCGCCGCCAGACGGACGCGGCCCTGGTCCTGGTGACCCACGATCCCCGCCTCGCCGAGCGTTGCGACCGCCGGTTGCGCATGAGCGGTGGTCGGCTGGAGCAGCAGTCATGATCTCCAGGCCTCTTCTCACCTGGAGAATCGCCCTGCGCCTGTTGCGTCAGGACCGGCGCAGCGGGGAACTGCACCTGCTGGGCGCCGCCCTGGTCCTCACCGTCGCCGCCATCACCGCCGTCGGCTTCTTCACCGACCGGGTGGAGAGCAGCATGAATCGCCAGGGCGCGGACCTGTTGGCCGCCGACCTGGTGCTGGAGAGCACCACCCCCCTCCCGCCCGACTATCGCCAGCGGGCGGAGGGCTTGGGCCTGGCCATTGCCCAGACCATCGCCTTTCGTAGCATCCTGATGGGGGAGGGCAGGCCACAGCTCGTCGAGGTCAAGGCGGTGGACAGCGCCTATCCCCTGCGGGGGCAACTGCGGGTGAGGGAAGCCCCGTCCGGCCCGGGAACTGCAGCGGCGGACTCCCCCCCTGTGGCGATCGTTCATTCTGAAACCCCGGGGGGTGCTGAAGCCCCCTCGGGAAGGGCCGAAGATCTCCCAGGTGGGGCTCAGACTGGATCATCACCGCTTGCCGAAGCCCTAACAGAACGCCTGACAACCCGCGGCCCCTCTCCGGGCCAGGTCTGGATCGAGTCACGCCTGTTGCACCTGCTCGGGACTGAACTGGGAACGACGGTGGGCCTCGGCGCCTCACATCCCGCCCTGGGCGCCATCCTGGGGGAGGAGCCGGACCGGGCCGGCGCCCTGTTCGCCTTCGCCCCGCGGGTGATGATGAACCTGGCCGACCTGCCGGCAACCGGCCTGGTCACGGCGGCCAGCCGCGCCGAGTACCGCCTGCTGGTGGCCGGTGACGCCGGGGCGCTGGCCCGCTTCCAGCGTCAGATCGAACCCCTGCCGGCCAATATCCGCCTGATCGACAGTGCCAATGCCCGGCCGGAGTTCGCCACCGCAGTAGAGCGGGCCGGGCGCTTCCTGCACCTGGCGACCCTGGTCACCCTGCTGGTGGCCGGGGCGGCCATCGCCCTGGCCAGCCGGCGCTTCGTCGCTCGCCAGACCGACGCCGTTGCCATCCTGCGCTGCCTGGGGGCGCCCCATCACCTGCTGTGGCGGGTCTTCGTCCTGCGCCTGGTCCTCTTTGGCCTGTTCGCCAGCCTGGTGGGTTGCCTGGTGGGTTGGGCGGGTCAGGCCGGGCTGCGGTTGGTCCTGAGCGACTGGTTCCCTGTCGATCTGCCGCCCCCCTCCCTGACGCCGGCCCTGGCTGGGATCGCCACCGGGCTCGTCGCCCTGCTGGGCTTCGCCCTGCCGCCCCTGCTGCAACTGGCCCAGGTAACCCCTCTGCGGGTCCTGCGTGGGGACCTGGGCCCCGCCCGCGGCTCGGCCCTGGCCGCGGTTGGGGCGGCCGTTCTGGCCTTGGCCGTCCTGACCCTGTGGCAGGCCCAGGACGCACGTCTCGCCGGCTGGCTCCTGCTCGGGGTCGCCGGGGCCATCGCCAGCCTGGCCGTCAGCGTGCTGCTGCTGGTGCGCCTGGCCGGTGGGCTGACGGGGCGGGTGCGCGGCGTCTGGCGCCTGGGCCTGGCCGGACTGACGCGGCGCCCCGCCGGCGCCGTGCTGCATATCACCGGCCTGGGACTTGGTATCCTGGCCCTGCTGCTCCTGGCGGTGGTGCGGGTGGACCTGCTCGCCTCCTGGCAGGAGCGGCTGCCGCCCGGGGCCCCCAATCAATTCCTGATCAATATCCAGCCCACGGACGTCGCCCCCCTGGAGACCTTTCTCCAGGAGGCGGGGATCACGGTCGCGGCGCTCCACCCCATGATCCGTGGCCGCCTGACGGCCATCAACGGCAAGCCGGTGGAGCCCTCCGACTACGCCAATCCCCGCGCCCAGCGGCTGGCGGCGCGGGAGTTCAATCTCAGCCAGGGCGCTGCTCTGCCCCAGGACAACCGCGTCCTCGCCGGCACCTGGTGGACGGAGGGGGAGGGGGCACCGCCCCAGTTCTCGGTGGAAATGGGCCTGGCCGAGACCCTGGGCATCGCCTTGGGCGACGAAATCACCTTTACTGTCTCGGGCCGCCCGGTCGCTGCCCCGGTCACCAGCCTGCGGGAGGTGCAGTGGGACAGCTTCAACGTCAATTTCTTCGTCGTCTCCTCCCCCGTCCTGCTGGCCACGGAGCCGGCTACCTTCATCACCAGTTTTTATCTACCCGCGGCACGGGAGGACCTGATCCCGGAACTGGTGCGTCGCTTCCCCAGCGTCACCCTGCTGGACGTCAACGCCATCCTCGACCAAGTGCGGACCGTCGTCGACCGCGGGGTCATGGCGGTGGAGTACGTCTTCCTCTTCACCCTGGTCGCCGGCCTGCTGGTGATGTTTGCCGGCATCCAGGCCAGCCTTGAGGAGCGCCGCCTGGAGCATGGCATCCTGCGCACCCTGGGCACCGGCCGGCGGGCCCTGCTTACCAGCCTGGCGGTGGAGTTCACCGCCGCGGGGCTCCTGGCGGGCCTTCTGGCCTCCTTCTTCGCCGAACTCACCGGCTGGCTGCTGGCGGAGCAGTTGTTCGGCCTGGAATTTAGCTTCAATCCGCGGCTATGGCTCATCGGTGTCCTCGGCTCCGGACTCTTCATCGGTCTGGCGGGGACCCTGGCTACCTACCCGCTCCTCATCCGTCCGCCCCTCACCACTCTCCGGGCCGCGGCATAGGTGCTACGCTTGAGGGGAAGGTCCGGTGCCGCCGCACCCCGGACCTCAGGATAGCCGCGGGCCCGATGTTTGACGGGGTCGGTTGATCCAGGTGCTATCGTCGTTTCCGCTCCAGGTCACTTCTTGACGCTACCGCCGTGAGCTTCCGTCTCAAGACGATTTTGGGAATCGCCCTCATTGAGGCGGTACTGCTGGCCGTGCTGATCGTCACTGGGCTCAGGTGGTTGCAGGAGTCCAATCAGGCCCAGTTGCTGCAGCGGGCCGAGACCAGTGTTCACCTCTTTGCTGCCCTGACCAAGGACGCGGTCCTGGCCGCCGACCTGGCGACCCTGGAGAGCTTCGTCCAGGAGGTTCTGACCAATCCCGGGATACTCTATGCCCGGGTCAGAGATACCCAGGGGCGGGTGCTGGCCGCGGCCGGGGAGGCGGCGGCCCTGGGCCGCGATTTCGTCCCCGATGCGGCGCCGACCCAGGCGAGCGATGGCGTCTTCGATACCTTTGCCCTCATCGAGGTGGCCGGCGTGATCTTTGGCCGGGTGGAGATCGGCCTGGAAGTGGCGGCCTTCCGCGCCCTGCTCGATGAGGCGCGGCTCAAGGCCATCGCCATCGCCTTGCTGGAGATGGGGCTGGTGGCGCTTTTCTCCCTGCTGCTTGGGACCTACCTGACGCGCCAGCTCCGGCAGTTGCGGCGGGCGGCGAGCCGGGTGGTGGAGGAGGGGCCCGGCTTCCAACTTCCGGTCATCGGCAGTGACGATCTCGCCCAGACCCTGGTCGCCTTCAATGACATGTCGGCGCGCCTGGCCCAGGCCATGGGCGCGCAGGACCGGGTGCTGGCGGAACTCCGCCACCAGATCACGCAGCGGGAGGCGCTGGCGGCGGAACTGCGGCTCACGGCCCAGGCCTTCGAGACTCAGGAGGCCATTTTCATCACCGATACCCAGGCCCGTATCCTGCGCGTCAACCAGGCCTTCACACGGATCACCGGTTATGCCGCCGCCGAGGTACTGGGCCTGACCCCCGCCATCCTCAAATCCGGGCGTCAGGATCAGGACTTCTATCAGCGGCTCTGGGCGGCGTTGCTGACCGAGGGCCACTGGCAGGGGGAGATCGAGAATCGGCGTAAAGATGGCGATATCTATCCGGAGTGGCTGAGCATCTCCACCGTGCGCGATCCTCTGGGTCAGATCACCCACTTCGTGGCCCATTTCATCGATATCACCGAGCGTAAGCGTACCGAACAGGCCTTGGAGGAGGCACGGCAGCGGGCGGAACTCGCCAGCCAGGCCAAGTCCCGCTTCCTCGCCACCATGAGCCACGAGATCCGCACCCCCCTCAATGCCATCATCAACAGCAACGATCTCCTCCAGGAGACGGCCCTGAACCGCGAGCAGGCGGGCTATGTGGCCATGGCCGGCGAGGCGGGACGGAATCTGCTGTCGATCATCAACAGCGTGCTGGATTTTTCCAAGATCGAAGCGGGGCGGATGGAAGCGCATCACGAGCCCTGCGACCCCGTCGAGCTCGCCGCCACGGTGGCCCGGCTCCTGCTCAACCGGGCCACGACCAAGGGCATCAGCCTCGACCTCTTCGTCGAGACACGCCTGGGCCCAGGTTTCACCACCGACCCCGGGCTGCTGCGGCAGATCCTGCTCAACCTGGTCGCCAATGCCATCAAGTTCACCGAGCGGGGTGGGGTGCGCATCGAGATCCGCTACGAAGGCCAGGCCGTGGGGGGACCCCAGACCGGTGGCGACGTGGAGAAACCGGGCCTGCCCGCGACCGGTGAGGGCGAGGAACCCTCGGGTCCCTGGTTGCGCTTCAAGGTCGTCGATACCGGCATTGGTATCCCGGTGGAAAAAATGGATGAACTGTTCAAGGAGTTCAGCCAGTTGGATAGTTCCGACCGGCGCAGCTTCGGCGGTACCGGCCTGGGACTGGCGATCAGTCGGTCCCTGGCGCACATCCTGGGTGGCGAGATCGGCTGCGACAGCCAACCCGGGGCCGGGGGTCGCTTCTGGTTGCGG
Source organism: Gammaproteobacteria bacterium (assembly GCA_009928645.1). GTDB lineage: Bacteria > Pseudomonadota > Gammaproteobacteria > Chromatiales > Chromatiaceae > M0108. The sequence goes on from SACH01000041.1 coordinate 13,721, forward strand.
CTGCCCGCAGGCCAGATCGAGGTGATTTCAGGTCCGCCCGCTAACCTGGCGGACGGGCCGGGCCTGCGCCAGGTCAACCTCCAGGAACCCCTGCCCCTGCCGGCCAGGCCCTCGCCCCCCGCGCACTTAGCAGCCCCGGCCGACCTCGCGCGGCTGACCGGCGCGGCGGGCGCCACCGTAGCGGCAGGCTTCCCGGGCGAGCGAGGTTCCACCGTTGCGACAGGCTCCCCCGGCGAGGCAGGCACCGCCGTTCCCCCCATCCTGGTAGTCGACGACAGCGAGGCGAATCGCCTGGTCGCGACGACGATCCTGGCCAAGGCCGGCTACCAGCCCGAGATGGCTGAGAACGGCCGCGAGGCCCTGGATGCCATAGCGCGTCGGTCCTTTGGGCTGGTGCTCATGGATGTCGCCATGCCGGAGATGGATGGCATTGAGACCACCCGCGCCATCCGCGCCCTGCCCGGTGAACGGGGGCGCTTGCCCATCATTGCCACGACCGCCGCCGCGTTCGTCGAGGACAAGCAACGCTGCCTCGCCGCGGGGATGAACGACTATCTGAGCAAACCGTTGGACCGGGCGGAGATGCTGCGGATGATCGCGCACTGGCTGCCCCGCGGGGCCCCGGGAGCAGCGGGCGATGCGGCTTCCCCCCGGGCTGAACCATCCTGGCAGGCCGGCTCCGCCGCCCCGATAGGGGTCCAGGCGGCGGATGTGGCGACGGCAACGGCTGGCGCAATAGCAGCGGTTCGGGCGACAGCAATGGATGGGGCGTCGGCACCGGCAGGAGCGGGCGAACCCCTGCTCGATGAAACCTGCCTGCTCAAGCTGGAGCAGGACGTGGGCCCCGAACTGCTGACGCTCCTCGTGGCGAGCTTCACCGCGGAACTGGAGCGTCGGCTCAGCCAGGTCAAGGCGGCGCGGGCCAACGCTGACCTGAGCACCCTGGCCCAGGAAGTCCATGCCATCAAGGGGTCGGCCGCCACCTTCGGCGCTCCCGCCCTTAGCGCCCTGGCCCTGATCCTGGAACGGGCCGCCAGGTCCGGGGAAGCCGATCTGGCCTGGGGCACCCTGCCCGACCTGTTGGCCGTGGCGGAGGGGACCCTGGCCTTCCTGTATCAGCGCCTTAGGGGTCACCCGGAGGTGGCTGGAGGCGAGGCCTCCGCGGCTGGAATCCAGCAGCCTTAGCGATCACCTGGGGCTCACGCGGGTGCTGAACCAGGACCCACGTTGATACAGATCAAGGATAAACCTGGGGCCTTGGACGATAAGGGGGATTGCCGACGGCGAGTCGGGGCGGATCTGAACACAAGGGTGAGAATATTATGAAGGTTCATGCAGGGGTGATGGCGAATTGCCTAATAGCCTGCCTTTTGGCCAGTCCACGACTGGGGGCCATGGAAATGGTCTTCGATGGGGTCGATCTGCGTAATGGTAAGGATATCAATGAAGTATGCGCAGGTTGTCACGGTGAATTCGGCCAGGGGGGCAAGGAGGGGGAATATCCGCGGCTGGCGGGTCTGCCGCCGGCCTTCATCGCCCGTCAGCTCGACCTGTTCCGCGACCGCAAGCGCACCAATCTGGCCATGGTCGAGTCCGTTGACCATCGCCAGTTGCCCGACGCCGATGTCCTGGATGTCTCGGCCTATCTCGCTGCCATCGAGATCCCCAGCAAACTGCCGCCGGTGGACGAAACGGCTCCAGGTTTCAATGCCTACGAACGCCTGCTCGCTAGCAAACGGGTCGTCCAGATCCCCCGTGCCGCGGGCGACGTGGAGGCGGGCAAGGGCCTGTACCGGCGGGAATGCGCCTCCTGTCATGGGTCCCAGGGCGAGGGCGACGCCAAGGATGCCGTCCCCTTCCTGGCCGGCCAGTACACCAGCTACCTGTGGCGGCAGGTGCCCAAGTACATCGCCAAAGGTCGCATCCATGACCCCTCGGCCCCGGAGGAACCGGAACTCCTGGCCAGCTTTGCCGATACCGACTTGCAGAACATCTTCGCCTATCTCTCCATCCTGGATGATTAGCACGAAACTCAGGATGAAGACTTTGATTATCCGGGGGTTGGCGAATGTAGCTCCCTTCCGCCGTCGCCCTGTTCCGTCGCCGGTGACAGGGTGCTGAGCAAGAGGCCGCAGAGCTGGTCGAAGTCGATGGGCTTGGTGAGATAGGCATTCATGCCCGCCGCGCGGGCCCGGTCGGCGTCTTCCGGAAAGGCATGGGCGGTCAGGGCAATGATGGGCAGGTCCGGGGCGGTGTGACGGATCTGGCGGCTGGCCTCGTAGCCGTCCATGACCGGCATCCGGATGTCCATCAGAACCAGGTCGTACGTGCGGTCGCGACACTTGGCGACGGCCACCTCGCCGTCTTCGGCGACCTCGACTTCCAGCCCGGTGCCCTCAAGCAGACCAAGGACGATGTCACGGTTGATGGCGTTGTCCTCCACCAGGAGCAGGCGCCGGCCACCGAGACGTCGCAGTGATTCCTTGAGCAGAACCCAAGGCTTGGCCCTGGGCGTTTGAGTCACAGGCCGCGGGCGCTCGTCCAGGGCAATGTCGAAGCTGAAGCGGCTACCCTTGCCGGTCTCGCTCTCAACCCAGATCTCGCCGTCCATCAACGCGACGAGTTGTTTGCAGATGGCCAAGCCGAGGCCCGTACCGCCGAAGCGCCGGGCGACGCTGGCATCGGCCTGCGCGAAGGCGTCGAAGATGCCGAGCTGTTGCTCCGCGCTCAGGCCGACGCCCGTGTCGCGCACCTCGAACCGGACCCGTCCCGGCCGTGACGGGCTCACCTGGATGCCCACCGCGCCGGTCGCGGTGAACTTGATGGCATTGTGCAGCAGGTTGTGCAGCACCTGAGCGATGCGCAAGCCGTCGCCATGCCAGAACTGTCCGAGGCCGGGCGCCCGCTCGATGTTCAGGGTCAACTGCTTGGCGCGCGCCGCTGGTTCCGCCAGGCCCACGGCCCGGTCCAGTAGCTCGAACAGATCGAATTCGCCCTTGCTCAGGGTTAGCTTGCCGGCCTCGATCTTCGACATGTCCAGGATGTCGTTGAGGATGGCTTGCAGGGATCTGGCCGAGCTGTCGATCTTTTCCAGATAGTCCCGCTGCGGTGGCGGGAGCTCGGTTTGCAGGGCCAATTGGGTCAGGCCGATGATGCCGCTCATGGGCGTGCGAATCTCATGGCTCATGTTGGCCAGGAAATCACTTTTGGCGCGGGTGGCTTGCTCGGCCTGTTCCTTGGCGCGGTGCAATGCCCGCTCCAGTTCATGGCGCTCGGTGATGTCATTGGCCAGGGAGATGAACTCCCGGGGGGTCCCGGCCATGGCCGGGAGCGCGGTGTTGAACCATTCGCACCAGCGTAGCTGACCGTCCTTGGTAAGGTTCTGGTTGATCGACTGGAGGGGCGGATCCTCGGTCCCGGTAAACTGAAGACGCGCGGTGACGGCCTGACGCTGGGCGGGCGGGATCATGAAATCCAGGAAACTGCGGCCCAGCACCTCCTGGCGCGACCAACCAAAGATCGCCTCGGCGCGCTGGTTCCAGTCCGTGACGATGAACCCCTCTCCCCAGACGACGCCCGCCGAAGCCGCCGACTGGAACAAGGTGCGGTAACGCCGCTGACTCGCTGCGAGACGCTCCCGGCTCAGGGCTTCGGCGCGCAGGGCCGCATGGGTCTTATTGAGGATGGCCTGGTTGTAACGCACCCAGCGCATCAGGCCGTAAACGAGCAAGGCAAAACCCAGCACACTAAGGCCATCCTCGATCAGTATCCTGACCAGATCCGGCTGAAAAAGTACTTCGTCAAGGGCATCCGCAAGGTTGGAGAGCAGCAGAAAAAAGAGCGCGGATTTCAATGGCCAATAGGCGCTCGGAGCCTCGTGCAAGTGCTCCACGACGATCAAGCCCGCCCAGGGGAAGAGGCAGACGATCCCCTCCGCGATCAGGGCGATGTAGTCGATGGTCTCGACGGCGGGCAGGAACAGGAACTGGGCCAGAACGAAGGCCAAGGCGATGGCGCTCAGCGCCCAGGCGTATGCGTAGGAAATGCGCTTGTCAGACACCAGACTCATGCGTCAGACCTCTTTCTGCCCGTGAAAGGGGGCGATTTGCTGGACCGAACTGCCCATTGTTGGCCAAACCCGTCGGAACCTGCCCGCCCAGTTGAAAATTGGCGGACGTCCCGGTCCGCGCTGGCGGTACGCGCCGCCGCTCGGACCCCAACCGCCTTCAGATCCCCTCTCCCAACCCCCCCGCCAGGGGGGAGCAAGAGAATCAGCGGCTTGCGCTACCTATGCGAGCCCAGGCGGCAGGGGAGAGGCGAACGCTTACTGTGCGTCGATACCGCTCAGACCATTCGCGCTCCAGTTCGGCGGAGCACGCCTGCCAAATGCCCATAAGCCAAGATATCATAGGTTCTTAGGCCATCGGTACGGCGGTAAGTCTGAGAACACCTGCGTACGCCGCGAAGGTCTTGTCGGTCGACAGGAGAATGATTTTGCCCGGAAAGCGTTTAAATAAGATTATCGGCCTACTCGCCGTCGCTGGACTGCTCGTCGCCGCCTGGGTGTGGTGGCTGCACGCGCCAGCCGTGCGGCCGATCCAGGTGGGCATCGGGATTGACTTGCCGGTGATCTATGGGGCGGTCATTGACCCCAGCGACAAGAATACCGGCGACCTGTTCCTTGAGGAGCATCCCCAGAGCCGGATCCGTGTGCATGAAATGTACAACGACGCCCGTCCTGAGTCGGCGGCGCCGGATCTCGCGGTGGCCATCGCTGAGGGCGTGCGCTTCTTCGTCACCACCCATGCCTCGAGTCATGCGGTGCCGAGCCTGCCCCTCTTTGCCGACGGCCGGGCACTCGGCATCAATGTCGCCTCCACCAGTCAGGCCTTGAGCGGCCAGGACGATTTTCTGCTGCGCATCATCCCGGATCTGCTTCAGGAGCAGCTCGAGATGGCGCGTCAGGTGGAGCGGTTGCCCGGTGAGCGCCTCCTGGTGCTGCAGGACACCAGCAATCCGGTCTGGACCGATCCGGCCTTCGCGGTCTTCTCCGGCGCGCTGAGCGCCTCGGGCCGCTGGACCATTGTCCAGCACAAACTGAAGGTGGCCGAGTTCCAGCCCGCCGAGCTCGGCGAATTGATGGCGGCGCCCTACGATGCCCTCTACATCCTCGCCGGCAACTTCATGCCGCCCATCGGCAACCTGGCGCAGCTCTTTCATCGCCACCATCCCCAGGCGCCGATCCTGCTGACGCCGTGGGCGCGGTCCCCGGCCGTGCTGGAGCAGGCCGGCGATGCCATCGATCGCGTGATCCTGATCGGCCACTATGGGTCGCGACATGACGACCCGGCGGTGGATGACTATCTGCGCCGCTTCGACGCCCGCTTCGGCTATACCCCTCAAGGCATGACCCTGGGCACCCGCCAGGCCCTGGAACTGCTGGATCAGGCCTTCGCCCGGGGCCACGACACCCCGGAGGCGGTCAAGCACTACCTGCTCGCGACGCCGGTCCACCAGACGAGCCTGGGTCCCATCGCCTTCGACCGCTACGGCGACGTGACCGCCAGCTTCCATACCCTGACCGAGCTGCGCCGGGAGCTCCCATGAGCGTGGCCATTCAACCCCCTTCTCCCCAACCCTCCCCAACCAGGGGGGAGGGAGTAAGAACATCAGCAGCTTGCCCCCTAGCCCACCGGGGGGGCGAGGGGTCTGAACCAATAGCCATGAGCGCCCGACGCCGGATCAGCTTCTGGCGCTATAACCTCTGGCTCGAACTGTCGGCCCTCGCCTTGACGGCGGTGGTGCTGGTGCTCGCGGTGAGCTTCACCCTTGCCGAGGTCAATCGCAAGTACCTGGAGTTGCGCGTGGCCGATGCGACGCGGGTCGGTCTGTTCCTGGAGAACCACCTGAACGCCGCGCGGGATGCCCTCGCCACCTTCGCGAAACTGCCCGAGGCCGAACGGTCGCCGGGGGTGATGCAACTGGTCGATACCTTTTCCGATATCTACCGCCTTGACCAGGACTTGCACGTGGCGCACGTCTACAAGGGGGTGCCGGGCTCCCAGGTCTTTGCCGGTTTCGCCTTTTCCGCGGGCCGGCTCGCCGACTATCTGCGCGCCAGGGCGGCGGACGCGGGCCTCTCCGAGATCATGCGCGGCTATGAGGACAACCGCTCCAGCGTCTATTACGCGGTGCGGGCGGACACCGGGTACCTGCTGGGGCGTCTGGACCTGAGCTATCTTCAGGACTTCCTGGCGCAGTATTCGCGGTTCACCGGCGCGCCGGTGCTGTTGGTGACCACCAATGGCTTTGTCATGCTCTCCGGCGATCCACGACTGCAAATCCCCGCGTTTAATCTTGGCGACTGGACGGGCGACCCCTCCGCGCACCGGACCTTGGCCGTGGACGGCCGGCGCTGGATTCCCCTGGTCTCCGAACCGCTCGCCATCGGCGCCCGGGTCGTGACCCTTATTCCGACGGACCTGATCGAGACGCAAGAGCAAGCCCTGCTGATCTTCGCCCTCCTGGTCGGCGCCAGCATCCTCGTCTTGGTGATCCTCAAGAACCTGCGCCTGCGGAAGCTCTTGATCCAGCCGCTGGTGGCCTTCGTGGAGAAGATGCGGGCCCTGGAAAAGGGCCGGCCCGACCCGGCCCTGTCCGACGCCGGGGCGGATCTGGATGACGACCACTTCGAGGAACTGGCGGATATTCGTACCCGCTTCCGCGCCATGGCCCAGGCCATCCGTCAGCGCGAGCAGTCGTTGGCGCGGATGAGTGACCAGGCCCAGGCCGCGTCGATCGCCAAGAGCGCCTTCCTGGCCAACATGAGCCACGAGATCCGCACGCCCATGACCGGCATCATCGGCCTGTCGCAGTTGGTGCTGCGCCGCCCGCTCGACGGCCAACTCCGCGGCGACGTGGAGAAGATCGAGCACTCAGCGCGATCCCTGCTCGGCATCCTCAACGATATCCTCGATTTCTCCAAGATCGAGGCCGGCAAGCTGGCCATCCAGCGGGAGCCCTTCCCGCTGCGCCAGACGATCGACGACGTGATCCAACTGCTCGATCTCAGCGCGCGCGAGAAGGGACTCGCCCTTGCCGTCGAGTTCGATCCCGCCCTGGCGGAGCGCTATCGCGGCGACCCGCTGCGGCTCAAGCAGGTCCTCACCAATTTGCTCGGCAATGCCGTCAAGTTCACCCACCAGGGCCAGGTGCGGCTGCGCGTGCGTCCCGGTGCGGGCTCCGGCGACGCGGGGCGACTACGCTTCGAGGTCCGCGACACCGGCATCGGCATTAGCGCCGAGCAGCAAAGGGCGCTGTTCGATCCCTTCGCCCAGGCCGACGGCAGCACCACCCGCCAATACGGCGGTACCGGTCTTGGCCTGGCCGTCAGCAAGCAACTGGTCGAGCTCATGGGCGGCCAGATCGAGGTCGAGAGCAGCCCCAGTCAGGGCAGTTGCTTTCGCTTCGAGATCGCCGCCGAGCCAGTTGCTGGGTCGGTTGTGGAGCCAGGGGGAGAGCCGGTGTTGTTGGCAGCGGGGGCCAAGGCAGAGCCGGTCGTGGTCGCGTCTACGTCCGGTTCAGAGCCTGGTCCAGAGACGGGTTTTACAACTGGTTTAGGGTCTGGCCCGGCTCCTGGCTCGGCAATTGATTCAGAGGCAGGCCGCAGGGCCAGCTCAGAGGCTGGCACTGCGACAAATTTGGAGGCTGGTTCGGCGGATGGTTCACCAACTGGCTTAGCGGCTGGTCCAGCGGCTGGCATAGAGGCTGGTTCAGAGACCGCGCCGGAAAGCGGACCGGTCAAGCGAATTGCGGCATCCCTCGCCGGTCGGCGCATCCTACTGGTCGAGGACAACGCCATCAATCAGCAGATTGTCTGTGGCCTCTTGGAAGACACCGGATTGCTGATCGAGGTCGCCGACAACGGCCAGCGGGCAGTCGAGCTATTTCAGTCCCGCATGGCGTCCCAACTCGACTCCCCATCCGGAGACCAGCCCGGGAAGCCGATCCTCCTGGAGCGGAGGCCCCCGGAGCTTACGCTGGCGGGGCGTATGCCCCCGGAGCCGAGCCTCCCGGAACTCATCCTCATGGACATCCAGATGCCGGTCATGGACGGCTATGAGGCCGCGCGCCTCATCCGCGCCTTGGACGCTAAGGTGCCCATCATCGCGCTCACCGCCAACGCCTTCCCCGAGGACATCGAAAAGGCCCACGCGGCGGGCATGAACGCGCACCTGAGCAAACCCATCGACCTGCAACGGCTCAAGGCGCTGCTTGGCGAGTTCCTTCAGCCCGCTCAGAGCTTGTGATCAAATCGGGGATTTTTCATAGCCTCTCAGTGAAAGATGGCGTCCGGGGTGTCAGCGGTGAGGATGCGCGCTGACCAGCAGCGTAGGCTATCGTTGTCGGCGGACTCGACTCGCTCCCGCAGGGCTTCGGCGGTGTCGGCATCGAATTTGTTCTCAATCAACCAGAGCAAAAGGTCGACCTCGCCTCTGTGGTAACCGGCCCGCTCAACGGTGGTGACGTAGGGCATTTGTTTGCTCTCCTCGAAGGTGTAGATCTCTTGGCGGAAGGCGGCCTCCAGGGTCGCTGGAAGCCGCAGCAGCCAGTCAATGACGCGGAACAGCTCCAGGATGGTCTCGCGCGCGTAGCCACGATCATACATCAGGCGGATGAGGCGAAACTTCCAGGCCTTGCGGGTTTCCGCATCCGTGCTGGCCTTGGCGCGGATCTGGGCCATGACGACCAGGGCAAAGGGGTTGTCGCTGGCCTCCAGCTCTGGCCAGCGCTCGGGGGTATCCCAATCCATGAGCTTGACCATGGGGAAGCGGAAATCGATGGAACAGCCCCAGAGGTCATCGCGGTAGTGCGCGGGGCGAAAGCGTGGATCGGCATCGGCGAGCACGGCGAGACTGGCGACCGGCATGCCGCGGGCATCGCGGATCTTGTGGTTGTATACGAACATGCGCTCGGCGAAGGCCGCCTCGGGCTCGCCCTGGACCTCCACGTGCACCAGCACCCAGGCGGGCCGGCCGTCGAGACGGTGCACGCCGACGAGCTTGTCGGCATAGCGCCGCCCGGTGGCGGCATCGCGGACGATCTGCTGGAACTCCTTGTCAAGGAACTGGTAGCCGCGGGCCCAGTCGATGCCGGCGTGGATGCGCGGAAAGAGCAGCGCGAGAAATTCTGGAAAGTAACCTTCGAGGGCCTCTTTCCAAGGGCTGTCATGGTCGCTGCGGGGCGCGGGCTCGGCGTTGTCGGTCATGCGTGGCTCCTGGGCGGTGGGCGTTGGGGACGGCGCGACCGTTTCAGGATGCCATCAGGGGATAATCGGTATAGCCCTTGGCGTCCGCCGTGTAGAAGGTCGACATGTCCGGCGCGTTCAGTTCGGCACCCGCACGCAGCCGTGCCACCAGATCCGGATTCGCCAGGAAGGGACGACCGAAGGCGACCAGGTCGGCTTGGTGCTCGGCAATGGCCGCCTCCGCGCTCGCCCGATCGAAACCGCCCGCGAGGATGAAGGGACCGTCGAAACGGCGACGCAATTGTGCCATCAGTTCCTCCGGCACCGGGGGCGCACCCATCGCGGAGTGATCAAGCAGATGCAGATAGAGCAGTCCAAGGGCCGACAATTCCTCGCACAGCGCCAGGTACTGGGCATCCACCTCCGGGAAGGCCCCCGTGTCGTTGAACACCCCATACGGCGACAGCCGGATACCCACCTTCTCCGCGCCAATGGCCTCGGAGACCGCCCGCGTCACCTCGATCGCGAACCGGTTGCGTCCCTCAATACCGCCGCCGAAGGCGTCGGTACGCTGGTTGACGTTGGGATTGAGGAACTGCTCGATCAGGTAGCCGTTGGCCGCGTGGAGTTCCACGCCGTCGAAGCCGGCGGCCAGCGCGAGACGCGCCGACTGGGCAAACTCCGCGACGGCCCGCGCGATATCGCCCTCGGTCATCGCCCGCACGGGGCTGAACGGTTGCAGCCCAAGGGTGTCGGTAAACATCTCTCCGGGACAGGTCCCGGCGACCGGACCCAGGACCTCCCCATCCGCGGGCAAATTCGCGACGTGCGTCACGCGCCCGGTATGCATAAGCTGGATGACAATCGTCCCGCCTTTGGCATGGACGGCGTCGGTGATCAGCCGCCAGCCGCGGACATGCTCGTCATTGAAAAGGGCCGGGATGCGGGGATAGCCCAGTCCGTTGGGCGAGGGCGAGGTGGCCTCGGTGACGATCAAGCCGGCCGCGGCGCGCTGGGCGTAATACTCTGCCATCAAGGCGTTCGGGGTATTGGCCTCGACGGCGCGACTGCGCGTCATGGGCGCCATGACGATGCGGTTGTTCAGTGACATTGAGCGGATACGAACGGGGTCAAAGAGCATGGTGGATCTCCAGAACAATGAGAGGGCGATGGGGTCACGATAAATGAGCACAAGCCGGATTGCCACGGTCAGGGTCCGCTCCTGTCAACGTCCGATCAGAGCACGGATCTGTCCGACAGCCCACAGGCTGCTACCGGGGGCCACTACGAAGGCGATGAGCCGGACGTCGGTCGCCGGGTTGACGGTGAAGCTGTGCTGGAAGCCCTCGATCGAAAACCCTTACCATGATCCACTCGCCGCGGCCGGCAATTCTGGCCGCCCTTGGTGGCGGCACTCCTGTTTTGGCGCCTCGACGCCCCTGGCATAGGTCCTTTTTCTCACCCACTCCGGCCCGCGCGCCTGATACCCAAACGGAGTCACCATGCCCACCACACCCCCGGAACCGATCCCGGTCCTCGCCACGGTCCCGGCCCCCGTAAGCCTGGGGGAGGCCCTGCGCTACTGGCTCAAGCTCGGCTTCATCAGCTTCGGCGGCCCGGCCGGGCAGATCGCCATGATGCACCACGAGTTGGTGGAGAAACGGCGCTGGATCTCCGAGCACCGCTATCTCCATGCGCTGAACTACTGCATGCTGCTGCCCGGGCCCGAGGCCATCCAGCTTGCCATCTATATCAGTTGGCTGCTCCACGGGGTGCGCGGTGCAATTGTCGCCGGCGTGCTGTTCTTCCTGCCGGCCTTTGTGCTGCTCTCCCTGCTGGCGGGCGTGTACCTCGCCTTCGGCGACCTGCCGGCGGTGCAGGGGCTCTTCTACGGGATTAAGCCGGCGGTGGTCGCCGTGGTGCTGTTTGCCGCCTGGCGGATCGGCTCGCGCGTGCTTAAGAACGAAGTGCTGTTCGGCATCGCCGCGCTGGCCTTCAGCGGCATCTTCTTCTTCGGTATCGGCTTCCCGTGGATTGTGCTGACGGCGGCCATCCTTGGCGCCATTGGCGGCAAGGTCATGCCTGCCAAGTTCCGCGCTGGTGGCGGCCATGGCGCATCTAACAAGACCTATGGTCCCGCGCTGATCGACGACCACACCCCGCCGCCCGCGCACGCCAGGTTTTCCTGGCCCAAGCTCGCCCTCACGGTCGCGCTCTTCGTCGCGGTCTGGGCCGTCGCGATGCTCGCGGTCCAGGGCGTACCGAGCCTCGCTGACATGGGCACGTTCTTTACCAAGGCGGCGTTCCTCACCATCGGCGGCGCGTACGCGGTGCTGCCCTACGTCTACCAGGGCGCCGTCGAGCATTTTGGCTGGCTGACCGGCCCGCAGATGATGGACGGGCTCGCGCTAGGGGAGACCACGCCGGGGCCGCTGATCATGGTCGTCACCTGGGTGGGCTACCTCGGCGGCGTGACCAAGGAGGTCGTCGCGAACCCCGTGTTGGCGGGCCTCGCCGGGGCGTCGGTCGCCACCTTCTTCACCTTCCTGCCGTCGTTCCTTTTCATCCTCGTCGGCGGGCCGCTGGTCGAGGCGACGCGCGGGGAGTTGCACTTCACCGCGCCGCTCACCGCCATCACCGCCGCCGTGGTCGGCGTGATCCTCAACCTCGCCGTATTCTTCGCCTGGCACACCTTCTGGCCGCAGGCAACCGACGCCGTGCCCTTCGCCGCACCGTTCGACAGTTTCGCCGTGGCCGTCGCCATCGCCGCCTTCGTCGCCCTGTTCCGCTACCAGGTCGACATCATGAAGGTGATCGGCGCCTGCGCCCTGGTGGGGCTCTCCTACACGCTCCTCACCTAATCTCGGCGCCAAACCGGCCGCTTGACTGCCCTCCCTGCGCAGGTAACTTACCCTCGCGCGCTTAGTCGCCTGTTCACACCCTTAGCCAGGAAGCAACATGACCCCGGACGACTTTATCAAGAAATGGCGGGGGGTAACCCTCAAGGAAAGCGCCTCGACCAAGGAACACTTTCTCGACCTTTGCCATCTGCTCGGCGAACCGACGCCCATCGAGGCGGACCCCCAAGGGAACTGGTTCACCTTCGAGAAAGGCGCGCACAAGGCCGGGGGTGGCCAGGGCTTCGCCGATGTCTGGCGGCGCGGCTGTTTCGCCTGGGAGTACAAGAGTCCCGGCGCCAATCTGGACAAGGCCTTCCAGCAACTCCAGAACTACACCCCCGCCCTGGAATATCCACCCCTCCTCATCGTCTCGGATATCCAGCTCATCCGCCTCAGTACCGCCTTCACCGGCCTGGTACCCAAGACCATCGATCTGACCCTTGACGACCTGCGCGACCCGGCCAAGCTCAACCTCCTCAAGTGGGCCTTCACCCACCCCGAACGCCTGCGGCCAGCGGAGACCCGGGCGCAACTCACCGAACAGGCCGCCAGTCAGCTCGGCGCCCTGGCCCAGACCTGGCGCGGCCGCGGCCATGACCCGGTGCGGGTGGCGCACTTCTGTCAGCAGGTGTTGTTCTGCCTCTTTGCCGAGGACATCGACCTGCTGCCCAACCAGATGTTCACGCGGATGCTCAAGGCGGCCAAGGCCCAGCCGGCGAAGGCCCAGGGACGATTCGAGGCCCTGTTCGGGGCCATGGCCACGGGCGGTGAGGTGGGTTTCGAGTCGGTCGACTGGTTCAACGGTGGCCTCTTCACCGACGCCCAGGCCCTGCCCCTGGAACCAGAGGACCTGCAGCAACTCCTCACCCTCGCCGCCCTGGACTGGCAGGCCATCGACCCGACCATCGCCGGCACCCTGTTCGTGCGCAGCCTGGACCCGGCCCTGCGGGCGCAATTGGGCGCCGAATACACCGATCCGGCCACCATCATGCGCCTGGTCAACCCGGTGGTGCTGGACCCGCTGCGGGCGGAGTGGGCGACGATCAAGGCGGAAATCCAAGTTCATCTCGACAAGGCCCAGGCTGCCAGGTCAGCCGCCGCCACCACCAAGGCGCGCAATGCCGCCCTGGAGTTGTATCAGGGCTTCCTCCATCGGTTGCAGCAATTCCGTGTCCTCGATCCGGCCTGTGGGTCGGGTAACTTCCTGCTCCTGTCCCTGCTGGGCCTGAAGGATCTGGAGCACCAGGTCATCACCGAAGCGGAGGCCATGGGCCTGCCGCGCCAGTTCCCCGCGGTCGGGCCTGAGAACATGCTCGGCATCGAGATCAACCCCTTCGCCGCGGAACTGGCGCGGGTGTCCCTGTGGATCGGCGAGATTCAGTGGATGCTCAACCACGGCTTCGCCCTGG
>SACH01000794.1 GCA_009928645.1 Gammaproteobacteria bacterium
GAATTTGAAGTTGCAGATACAAAACCAATTAAGGAAGCAAAAGAGAGCAATTTTGATCCTCCTTATGTTTTAGTATTAAAGAGACAATCAATTAGATTATTTCCCAATAATACTAAAGTAGCATTGTATTATAATGAAAAATTAAATAAGACCTTTTCTGTTCCATATGGACCGGGAATGAATCCAATTATTCAAGCAGAATCTTTATTAAATAATTTAAATTTTTCAGAAGATTCCAAAGGATTTTTATTTGAATCTGGTGAAAGTATTGAAATTTTACATCATGAAGCAGAAAGTCTTTTAAATTTATATAATAAATTAAATGAAAGTAATCGAAAGAGAATGCTAAATAGTTTATGTGAATCTAAAAATTCATTTAATAAGATATTAAAGTTTGCAATCAACAAATGAATAATATAAATAAATTTATTGAGAATTTAGTAGAAAATAAATTAGCAGATGCTAGGAAAGTATTAAATAATTTATTATATGAAAAGGTTTCTGAAAGATTATTGGAAGAGAAAAAGGAAATTGTTGCAGAAATGTTTTGTGAAGCGACAAGAAATCCAAACATTATTCGTCAAGGTCGTGTAATTAGAATTAAAAGAAGAATTCGTAGAAATCCACAGGGAAGGATTATAGTACAAAAAAATGTACGTAGATCTGCAATGCCTGGATTTAGAGTTTCGGGAAGTAAGATTCAGAGAATTCCTGCAATTGAACGAATTCGTAGATCAAGATTATTAAAAAGATCATGGAAGACTACTAGACGATCAAAATTAAGAAGAACATTAATGAAAAGAAAAATGTCCATGCAAAGAAGATTATCAATGGGATTACGTTAAATGTCAGCATCAAGAATCAAATATACTACTCAACAATTTCCAATTATTAATCAGGTATTGGATGTTGCAAATAATAAAGTAACGTTAACAACAGATCAATTACATTATTTGTATAATGGTGCAATCGTTAAAATCTTTTCAGAAAATGGTGAAGAAATTTTTGATACTTCTGTAACAGTTTCTGGAAATACCTCTTTTACAATTGAAAAGATTCCTACTAGAAAT
>SACH01000795.1 GCA_009928645.1 Gammaproteobacteria bacterium
CAGAAGCTGGCACAGATTCGCAGCTTCGGTGGGTCGGAAATCTTCATGGGGATTACCTCGGTGAAGTGCCGGGCTGCCTGCTCCTGGCTGCGGGATACCTTGATGGGAACCGGCCTTGACCGACCCTGGCAGTTGGAGCATACCCCGGAGCCGGAGCTGCCCCCGGACGTGGTGATGGGGTTGCAGCAGGCGCTGATGCAGCAGGCGTATCAGCAGACCCTGATGTCCGGGATACCTCCCGATCCCGCCGCCTTACAGGCCCAGGCGCAGCAGATGAAAGAGGAGACGGCGCGGCAGTTGAAAGAAGAGGCCAAACGCCGCATCGAGCGCATGAGCCAGAAGATCGAGGACCAGCTCCTAGAAGGGGGGTGGTCTGGGGCCTTCAGCCAGTTCATCGACGACCTGGTGACTTTTCCCACGGCGATCCTCAAGGGACCGGTGGCGCGCAATCGCAAACAGCTCAAGTGGTCCGGGCAGGACCTTCAGCCGGTTGAGACGGTTGGGCTGGAGTGGGAGCGGGTAGACCCGTTCATGCTCTACCCGGCGCCGTGGGCGTCGAACGCCCATGAAGGCTACCTGATCGAGCGCCACCGCCTGACGCGTGAGGCGTTGCAGGCCATGATCGGCGTCGAGGGTTACGACGACGCGGCGATCAAGACGGTGCTAGCCGATTTTGAATCTGGCGGGCTCAACGAATGGCTGTGGATCGACACCGAGCGGGCGGATGCCGAGGGCAAGGAGTCCGACGCTCACGATACCGACGACCTGATCGACGCCTTGCAGCTCTGGGACAGCGTGCCTGGTAGCCTGTTGATCGAGTGGGGCGTGCCGGAAGCGGAGATCGAGGACCCGTTCATGAGCTACCCCTGCGAGGTGTGGCTGGTGGGCGGCACAGTGATCCGGGCGGTGCTGAACTACGACCCCCTGGGGCGCAAGCCTTACTACGCAACCAGCTACGAGAAGATTCCAGGTGCGTTTTGGGGTAATGCGGTGGTTGACTTGGTGCGCGATCCGCAGGACATGGTCAACGCCAGCGCCCGTGCCCTGGCCAACAACATGGGTGTCGC
>SACH01000796.1 GCA_009928645.1 Gammaproteobacteria bacterium
GACCATCGCCGGGGACGTCAAGGTGCAGATCGAGTTCAACCCGGCCCAGGTGACCGAGTACCGCCTGATCGGCTATGAGAATCGCCTGCTGGCGCGGGAAGATTTCAACAACGACCGGGTGGATGCCGGGGAGGTGGGCGCCGGCCATCGCGTCACCGCCCTCTACGAGATCACCCTAACCGGCCAGCCGCCGCGCATCGAGCCCCTGCGCTACGGTGCTGTCCCGGCGGCAAGGGCGGACGCTGCCGCCGAGCCTGAAGCCACCGCGGGTCGGGAAGGGGAGAGCATGACAACCGCCGCTACCGCCACTACCGTCAATGGCATCCCGACCGGTAACGCCACCGCCGTACCCACCGCCACGGAACTGGCCTTTCTCAAATTGCGCTACAAGCGGCCCGGGCAGACGGCAAGCACCTTAATCACCCACCCCATCGCCACCCCGACCGGCCAGGAGAGCGCCAGCGAGCCCCTGCGGTTCGCCGCCGCGGTGGCCGCCTTTGGGCAATATCTGCGGGGTGGGACCAGCCTGAACGGCTATACCTTGGCGGACATCCTTACCCTGGCCAGCGGCGCCAAGGGCGATGATGCCTCCGGGTACCGGGCCGAGTTCATCGGCCTGATCAAGCTGGCGCAGGCACTCCAGGGCGCTTGATCGCTGGTCTCGGCCGGCTCAAGATAGGGCCATTCAGTCGAATGGCCCCAATCGCCAAGTTGTGAGGACCCTTCTTCGCTGCCGATAGCCACCGTGCCTGAACCCCCCGACGAACACCTGATGCTGGGCTACCGGGACGGCGACGCCGAGGCCTTCGCGACCCTCTACCAGCGCCATCGCGGCCCCCTCTACCGCTATCTGCTCCATGGTTGCGGCAATTCGGCCACCGCCGAGGAACTGTTTCAGGACGTCTGGACGAATCTGATCAGGGTCCGCGGCACCTACCGGGTCGAGGCCAGTTTCAAGACCTGGCTGTATCGCCTGGCCCATAACCGGCTGGTGGACCATTACCGTCGCGGCCAGATGCCCTGGGTGGGTGACGAGGAACTGGAGATGGTGCCGGACCCGGCCCCCG
>SACH01000797.1 GCA_009928645.1 Gammaproteobacteria bacterium
ACCTCGTCTGACACGCTCTCTGCCGCTCCCAGCCCGCGCCCTTCATGGTCTCGATCTGCTGGTACTGGTTCTCGATACTGGCCAGCTCCCGGTCCGCTTCCACCATGCGCGTGCCGATCTGGCTCAATTCCTGGCCGGAGAGGTTCGCCATCCCCGCCACGTCCACCAAATTCTGTTCCTCCCGGTAGTCCTGCAGGCGCTGCTCGGAGGTCTCCAGGGCGGTCTTCAGCTCCGCCAGCCGGTCGCTCATCCACCCCGCCGCCGCCTGGCTCATGCCCAGCCGCGCCTCGAACTGGCTGTCGATGTAGCCCTGGGCCAGGGCGTTGGCCGCCTTGGCCGCCAGCACCGGGTCCGCCATCTCCACCGCGATGGTCACCAACTGGGTATTGCGCTTGGGGGCCACGCTGACGCGCCCCAGGAAGGCGCTGACCACCCCCGCGAAGATCCGCTCCTCTGCGGGCTCCTCTGGGGGGCGCAGATCCGCCGGCCGGGTCACGGGCAACCAGCGGGATAGCTCCAGGGCGCCCAGCCAGCCCCGCCAATCGAAGGTTGGTTCCGGCCGTTGCCGGGGGTCAAACTCCGGATGCTCCGTCAACCCCAGTTCCCGCGCTACCCGCTCCGCCAGGCTGCGGGACTTGATCAGCTCGAACTGAGTCTGCAGGTACTCGTTGTTGCCGCCCTCGGGGTTGTAGATCTGCTCGATGGAGACCACCTTGCCCGCCTTGCGCTCGATCATCAGGCTGGTCTCGGCCTGGTAGATGGGCGTCTGGCGATAGACCACCAGGGTGGTGACCATGACCACCAGCAGGGTCAGCAGCAGGATGGCCAGCTTGTGCCGGTAGACGCTCTGCCAGAGGGCGAGCAGGTCGAGCCCTTCTTCCGCCGCCAGTGGCTGGGGCAGGTCCAGGGGAGTGGAGGTTTTATCCAGGTCCATGGTTCAGAAAAAGCTCTCGTCGATGGTCACGATGTCACCCGGTTGCACGGGCATGTCCAGGGTCGCCTTCATCGGTTCCTGGCGGGCGTCCCCCTCGCGGATGATGGTGATCTTGCTTTCCGAGGCCCGTT
>SACH01000798.1 GCA_009928645.1 Gammaproteobacteria bacterium
TGGGCGCCTTGCAAGTAGCCTTGGTTGAAGCCACGCTCAATGGCCATGCGTTCAATACTGGTGACGTAGGGCATGTGCAATTCTCCTTCGATGACGTGGATATCTTGCCAGAGTTGTTGCTCCAGGGCGGGGGTGAGACGCATCATCCAGTCGAGGATGGCGAACAGGTCAAGGATGCGTTGGCGCTCCCAGCCGCGCCGATAGAGGAGCCTGACCAGGGTGCGTTTGGCCTGATAGCGGCTTTCCGGGTCACTCCGGGTGGCGCGGGTGCGCAGATGCGCCAGGGTGACGAGGGCAAAGGGGTTGGGGTCGCTTTCCAGGATGAGGGTCCGGTCCGCCCAGTCGAGGAGTTTGACCACCGGGAAGTGGAGTTGGTGCCGGCAGCCGAGGACGTCAAAGCCATAGTCCGTCGGTCGCCAGTCGACATCGTCATCGGCGAGGAGGGCGAGGCTGGCGACGGGGACGGCGTGGCGGTCGTAGAGGCGGTAGTTGTAGGTGAACATGCGCCGGGCAAAGTCGCTGTCGGCCTGGCCCTGGACTTCGACGTGGACGTAGACCCAGCGCTGCTGGCCACCCCAGAGGGTGACCCGGGCCAGGATGTCGGCATAGCGCCGGCCGAGTTCGGCATCGCGCACGACCTGGCGCAGTTCAGTGTCGTGAAAGTCGTGTCCCTGCGCCCAGTCGATCTGACGGTGGGCATCCGGAAAGTAAAAGGCCATGAATTCCGGGAAGGCATGTTCCAGGACCTCTTTCCAGGGGCTGTCGTAATCGTCATTGACCGGCATGGTCGTCCACCGGGGAATTATCCTCCGCTTCGAGCAGGGCCTTGAAAACGCAGTCGATCTTGGGGTCGATGGGGTGGCGCATGGAAAAAGTCTAGCACAGCTTCACTTGCTAACCATCCCGCCCAGCCGGGCATCGCCGGCCTGAAGGAGGGCATGCAGCAGTTGCCAGCCGTGGTGGTCGATGCGGTGTTGCGTCAGGTCATACCAGCCACCTGAAAAAATCGGCCCGTCGGTATGGTGGAGTCGGGCCTGGTGGAGTAGGTGGCCATCTGCCTGTGGC
>SACH01000799.1 GCA_009928645.1 Gammaproteobacteria bacterium
GTCGGCCTGGCCATGTCCGGGGACCGGGCGGACCCGTTCCGCGCCTGGCTGGACAGCGGCCGGGCGGCGCTGGTCACCGACCGGCAGGCACGGGACTGGCTGACCGCCGACGCCCACCTCTGGACCCTGGTCATCCGGCCCTGGATCCTGGTGCAGGAGATGGCGCCCGGTTCCGCCCCGTCTTGATCCCGGGGCGGGACATGATGCAGCGCTCTGTGCCATTTTGATGATGCCGTGAGGCGTTGCTTCACGGCCCCACGCCGTCAGGGTCCTGCCGGGGGAGCGCGTGCCCGGCATCGCCCCGTCTTGATCTTCCTGCGGGGTCGCCCCCATCTGGCAGTGACGCTAGATGTGACCGAGCCGCGACCCCATGGAATCCCATCCCCTCCCGACCGACATCCAACTCCACCAGCAATCGCGGGTGTTGGAGGTCGCCTTTGACGACGGCGCCCGCTTTAACCTCCCGACGGAGTATCTGCGGGTCTATTCACCCTCGGCGGAGGTGCGGGGCCATAGCCCGGACGAGGCGGTGCTCCAGGTGGGCAAGGAGCAGGTCAACATCCGCGATCTCCAGCCCATCGGCCGTTACGCCCTGAAGATTTTCTTCGACGACGGCCATAAGTCCGGGCTCTACGACTGGAGCTACCTCTACAAACTGGGCCGCGCCTGGCAGCCCCTCTGGCTGGATTACCTGTCCCGGCTGCGTGATGCTGGCCGGGAGCGGCAGGGGCCGGACCCCTTTGAGGTGCTCAAGGCCGCTGGTAAGCAGCCTGCGCAACTGCCGCGCTAAGACTCGCGGTTCAGAGCCGTTTTCAGTCGACCAAGCGCCTGCCCCATCCGCAGCGCGACCCCGGGGGCCAGATCGCCATCCCAGGTCACCGCCCTGGGCGGGAAGAGCAGGATGACGGTGGAGCCCATGTTGAAGCGCCCCATCTCCGCCCCCCGGGCCAGGTCCACCGGGTCCTCATCCCCGTAGTGCCGCCGGGGCGGCTGGCCGCGGGCGGGGGTCACTTCGCCGGCCCACACCGTTTCCATGCCGCCGACGAAGATGGCCCCCACCAGGAT
>SACH01000800.1 GCA_009928645.1 Gammaproteobacteria bacterium
GCCGGCGGCTTCAACGAGGCCCTGATCGCGGGCGAGGAGCCGGAGCTGTGCTGGCGTCTGCGTCGTGCCGGTCACGAGATTCATCGGCTGGGCGGGGACATGACCCTGCACGACGCCCAGTTACTTCGCTTTCGTCACTGGTGGCGGCGAATGGTGCGCGGGGGGTACGGCTCCCTGGACGTGCTGCGCCGTTGTCAGACCCTGGCGGGTCAGGCTGGGGAACTGCCCTTCGCTAACATGGTGACCAGTGCCCGGCGCTGGACCCTGGGCTGGGGCGGTGCCACCCTGGGGCTGGCCCTGATTCTGGCCATGCCTTGGGGGTGGGCGGGCGCCCTGCTCGGCCTGGGGGCCGGTCTGGGACTCTGGCTGGTCCAGGCGTTGCGCATCGCCCGCCCCGCCCGGCGCCTTCTGCCGGGGTGGCGGGCCCTGGCCCATGGCGGGCTGACCCTGCTGGGCAAGTGGGCCCAACTCCTGGGTCAGTGGCGCTATCTGCGCGACCAACGGCGAGGACGGGCCGCTCAGCTCATCGAATACAAGGGAGCCGGTGCCAGGCCGGTGTCCGACTGGCGGGCCGATCGTGCCCGCTATCCGGAGAGTGCCCTGGTCCGGGAACAATCCCTCTGGGCCATCGCGGTCTATCGTTTCGGCCGCTGGAATGACCGCCGCCCGCCCGGGGTCTCGCACTGGCTGCTGGACCGGCTCTACTGGCTGCTGTTCCGGCTGGTGGAGACCCTGACCGGGGTCAGTTTCACCAAGGCCACCGAGATTGGCCCCGGTCTGCGCATCTTCCATTTTGGCAATATCTTCATTCACTCCGGGGTGCGGATGGGGGCCAATTGCACCCTGCGCCAGGGCGTCACCATCGGCAACCGGGAGGAGGGTGGACCGGTGCCGGTGGTGGAGGACCAGGTCGAATTCGGTGCCTATGCCCAGGTACTGGGGGGCATTCGCATTGGCCGGGGAGCCCGCATCGGTGCCATGAGCCTGGTGCTGCGGGACGTGCCGCCCGGCTACACGGCGGTCGGTATCCCCGCCCGGCTGATCCCGCCCCGGGAGGAGCGTGAC
>SACH01000801.1 GCA_009928645.1 Gammaproteobacteria bacterium
ATCGCGGCGTCCAGCCACCACTGCTCGTGCATCTGCGCGCGGTCGGCTTCATCCGCCATGGATAAAACTCCTGGCGGACGCCTGGCGCACCCGGTTCCACTCGTCGGGGGGCAAATAGTCAGCGGCCAGGTCCAGCAAGCGCAGACCCGCGCCGAAACGTGGCTCCTGGATCTCGCCACGGGCCAGTCGGTTGATGGTGGCCTCGTCCATGCCCACCGTGTCACCGATGCGCGTGAGTGGCACGTGCCGGCGCAGGAGCGGTAGCAAAGTAGTCCAATCCACAAGAGGGTGATGGCGAGAATGGCTCATCGCATAAACCAAAAATTGATCAGCACGCCGAGGCCGATGAAGGCCCCCAGCACCAGGGCGGTGCGCACGAAGTCGCCCAGAAACAGCCACAGGTCCGTCACCACGGCGCCCCCCAGAGAGTGGCAGGCTGACCGGCCAGGCTTGGCGGCCGGGGCCAGCTTTGCGCTGGTCCTACCAGCCAGTCGGGGTAATAGGTCGTCTTGGGCGGTGCTACCGGGGCCGGAGGCGCGACCAGCGGCACGTAGACGGGCGCGGGCGGCGGGGACAAGGGTAGGTCCTTGGCCCGCCGCGAAGCCGCCTCACGGGCGCAGACGCGGCACAGGGGGTTGAGGCCGCGCCGCGCTTTGCCCAGCAGATCGGTGATGCGATGGCGCGTCAGCACTTCTTCGCGCCCGCAGTGCACCCAGCGGATGCGCCAGGATTTTACGCACACCTGCTCCAGGAGCACGACGGGGCCAAGCGCCTCGTGGGGTGCCCAGGTTGGCCGGTCGGGGACCGCCATCGCCACCGAGGGCCAATGGGCCGGGCCGGCAAAACAGTGGCGACAGCTTTTGGCCTCGGGCCGGCGCTGGCGCTCGCGGATCTGGCTGTGGCTCAGCTGGCAGTGGGTGCCGCAGCAGGTCATGCGCACCCAGTAGCGGTCAGCGCGCTGGGTGGGGCCTAACCGGACATGGGCCAGGATCTGCAACGTGGCATGGGTCTCGCCCACGGCGTAGCGATAGGCATGGTTACTCATGCGCGCGACTCACAGAATA
>SACH01000802.1 GCA_009928645.1 Gammaproteobacteria bacterium
CCATTTTGAGCAGGCCGAGGTCGCTGGATTTGGTCGAGAATAGATCCAAATCCACCCTCAGCGCAAGAAGCAGGCAGCCAGACTCAACTCAAGGGCCAAGCCGAGTTCCGATGACAGTTTGCCTTATTGGAGCGGCCATGAAGAAAAGCCAAACCTTCGCCTTAAAAGCTAGCGCGCGCCACAGGCGTCGTGCTAATTCGCAAGCTCATCAGGGGCGCGTTCCGCTTTAGGCTTCACGTTAAAACCACAATGGCATACTATACACGCGACGGTTCGCGGCACGGACATCAGCGCAAAGAACAACCGATAAGCAGCAGGTGGTCGAGAGATGATCCTGACCGACAATGAAACCAAGGTCGATCTCCTCAACAACGAGGCGATCGCTACGACGATCATCAAGCTCCTTCGCGACCGGCCGGATCAGCCAGTGACCGTCGGTGTCCATGGCGATTGGGGCGCCGGCAAATCGAGCGTGCTGGAGATGATCGAGGCGGGTTTTGAAGGCGAACCGAAAGTTCTGTGCCTCAAATTCAACGGGTGGCGTTTCCAAGGTTTCGAAGACGCTAAAATCGCGCTTATCGAGGGCATCGTCACTGGCTTGATCGAGAAGCGTCCTGCGCTGACCAAGGCAGGCGAAGCGGTGAAGGACGTCTTCCGTCGGATCGACTGGCTCAAAGTCGCGAAAAAGGCGGGCGGCCTGGCGCTCACCGCGTTCACCGGCGTCCCGACGCCTGACCAGATCCAAGCCATCGTCGGCACGCTCGAAGGGTTTCTCGCTGATCCGACAGAGCTTGCGACCAAAGACAATGTCGTAGCCACCATCGACGGCGTGAAGGGGCTGTTGAAAGCGGCGAGCGAAAGCGTCTCGACTAACGTGCCGGAGGAGATCAACGCCTTCCGCAAGGCGTTTGACGATCTCCTGGAAAAGGCTGGCGTGGAACAGTTGGTCGTCCTCATCGACGACCTCGACCGCTGCCTTCCCGACACGGCCATCGAGACGCTCGAAGCCGTCCGCCTCTTCGTCTTCACGTCGCGCACCGCGTTCGTCGTCGCTGCCGATGAA
>SACH01000803.1 GCA_009928645.1 Gammaproteobacteria bacterium
TTGCGAAACGATGCCATTTTTTGGGACCCGCCGACAAGGCCCTTTTGCGAAACGAAGCCATTCCGCGGGACCCACGAAAAAGGGCATTTTGCGAAACAAAGCCATTTTCGGGGCCGGCTGAAAAGAGCATTTTGCGAAACGAACCCATTTTCCCGCCCGGCTTCATGGACCGATTCATTAATTTATACAGGCGGATACCGCCATATGAGCCTTTTCCTGGCCCTCTCGCTGGCGCTGGTCGTCAGCGCCTTGGTGTTGGCCCTGCTGCTGCGCCTGGCGCACGGCTGGCGCCTGGGGATGATGGTGACCATCTTGGGTCTGACGACCTGGCTGGCCCTGTTACCCGGTACCGCTCCCCCCCTGCCGGCGTTGGCGGCGCTGGCGGATGCCGGGATTCCGGCGGTGCTGCAACCCTATCGCGCCGACCTGCCGCACCTGCTGGGCTTCACCGGCCTGGTGGTGTTGTTTACCGCCCTGCTGGGGCGCGCCGGGGTGGCGGCCGCGCTGGTGCTGGGGTTCGCCACGCTGCTGGAGGCGCTGCAGCTCTTTGTACCCTGGCGCGAGGCTTCCTGGGCGGATTTACGGGTCAACCTGCTGGCCGTGGTCCTGGGCCTGGTGTTGGTCGGCCTTGCATTGACCCTGGGGTGCTGGGCCTGGGGGCGGTTGACGGCGCGCGTGAGGGTGGCGCGGCGGGGAATGGCGATGGGCGGGAAGAGGGCGCTTGGTCTGGTGGCGGCGAGGGGGAAGATGGTGTTGGGGCAGATGGCGGCGAGGGTGCGTAAGGCCACCTCGGGGCACCAGGCCCGCGCCCGCCGGCGGGCGGCCGGAGAGGGGGTGCGCGTCGTCGCGATAAAGCCGGGGGGTGTGCGCGCCGCGCCGCGCCAACGTCGGCCGCGGCTGAAACCGATCATCGCCGAGTTCGAGCGTTCGTTCGGCTGGCGCGGCGTGCGGGCGCGGATCAGCCGGGCGTCAGTGGCGCCGGCCGAGGTGACCCTGTGGGTCCCCGGGGTCCCCAGCCCGGCGATGGCGCTGCTGGCGCGGGCCATCGAGGCGGAGTGGGC
>SACH01000804.1 GCA_009928645.1 Gammaproteobacteria bacterium
CAGTCGCTCGCGCAAACGCTCGACGCCTGGATCATCGAGGAGAAGGCGAAGGGAACGGTGGACGCCCTGTACCGTTACTGGATGCTGGGGGATGCGGCGCGGAGCGCCAAGCCGCCCCGCTGGTCGGTAATCCGCAACGTGCTGCACTGGGTTCCGTGAACAGGCGTGGGGCGAATGTGGTTTGCGCGGCCACAAGACCACGGCCATGAGGGCGCGTCGCGACCCTGAGAAACTGCCTTTTCAGACAGTCTCCAGCCAACCAAAATTCTTTATAAACATACAGATGGTTTTCTTAAAGCCCGCCGTAACCCTGGGGTTTCAAGGCAGCCTCTGAGCCTGGCACACCGTTCTGACGTCTCACTCAACGGGCACCTCTCCCCGACGATAATCCCTTATGCCCTCTCCAGCGGGCTGGCCAGGATGTCCAGGCGGAAGGGCGGCAGTGCGGCGATGGCATGGCGGATGTTCTCCGCCCAGGCGTTGCGCAGGGCGCGCAGGTAGGGATCGTCCTCGTCAAGGCGGCGGTAACGGTCCAGCACCAGGGAGTCCCGCTGGTACAGCAGCAGTTCCACCGGCGGGCCGACGGTCACGTTGCTCTTCATGGTGGAATCCATGGAGACCAGGGCGCAGCGGGCGGCGTCCTCCAGCGAGGTCTGGCGTTCGACGATGCGGTCGAGGATCGGCTTGCCGTATTTGGCCTCGCCGATCTGCAGGAAGGGGGTCGCCGCGGAGGTGGTGATGTGGTTGCCCTCGGGGTAGATCATGTGCAGCCCCGGCGGCTCGCCGGCGATCTGGCCGCCGAGGATGAAGGTGGCGGCGGGGTTGAAGCCGGCGTTGGGGCCGTCCTTGTCCACGTAGCGTTTCTGGCGCTGGCGACTGACCTCGCCGAGGTAATCGGCCACCTCGTTGAGATAGCGCGCATGGGCCAGGGGGCAGTCGGGATCGTCCTGGAATTCATGGCGCAACTGGGCCACCACCGCCTGGGAGGTGGCCAGGTTGCCCGCCGTCAGGATCACGAACTGCCGCTCCCCGGCAATGCCCAGGGTGTGCATCTTGCCGTA
>SACH01000805.1 GCA_009928645.1 Gammaproteobacteria bacterium
CCGCGTCTCACCGGCATCGAGGACATCTCCGAAGTCAAAACCTTGCATGCAGCACAAAGCGGTCAACCGTCGGATCTAGGTCTAAGGCTCGGGCTCGAGTGCCGCGGCGATCAGCTCGACGGGATGCAGGATCGCGATATTCAACCCCGCCTCGCGAACCCCTGCGGCCAGGTGCAGGGCGCACCCCGGGTTGGTGGTGACGATCAGGTCGGGGGGGGCCAGACACACGGGTGCCAGCAGGTCGGCGAGCAGGGCCTCGGCCATGGCCGGGTGCTCGAGCAGGTAGGTCCCGGCGGCGCCGCAACAGCCCTGGCCCGGCGGCATCGGCGCCACCGCAAGACCGGGGATGCGCCCCAGCAGTCGTTGGACGGCGGCATTCCCGCCGAGCCGGTTGCGATGCGAGCAGGGCTCGTGGACCAGGACGCGACGCCGATCGGGTCGGATCGACAGCAGCTCGGGCCACTCGAGCCCGTCCAGGAAGGCGCACAGCTCCCGGGTGTCGCGCAGCGCCGGATCCTCCCGAAGCTCGGCCACACAGGCGCTCGCCAGACCGACGAGCGGGCGTTCGCCATGCACCCGCACGCAAGCATCGCGCTCTGCGTCGGCCTGTGCGGGCAATCCGTTGTGTCTAAGCATGGCGCCGCAGCAGGTGTCGGGCGAGACGATCCGAAGGCGCAGATTCAGTCGAGCCGCAACCTTCAGGGTTGCCTCGACGGCACGCCCTTGCGCGGCGGCGCCCATGCAGCCGAGGAAGAGATCGACGTCGGCCCCTTCCGGATTGCGCGGGGCGATCGGCCGAGCGACGGCCCCCATCGCGGTCGCCATTCGGTGGTAGCGACGAAGTGCGTGGATTCGGTCGAGTCGGATCAGCTCCGCCAGCCGGGCCAGACCAAGACGGCGGTACAGGCGCAGGACCCGGGCGAATCGGTTCATCAGCCATGCGCTCGACAAGGCGCCGAGAGCGATCCGCTTGAAGGTCCGCCGCGGCGCCGGCAACGCGGCCGTGCGCAGCGCCTTCGCCTGATCGGCGATGCGCCCGTAGGCGACCTCCGAGGGGCAG
>SACH01000161.1 GCA_009928645.1 Gammaproteobacteria bacterium
GTGCAGAGGTCTTCCTCCCATTGGGGCAGTTCCAGGGCGATGCGGCGCTTTTCGAAGCGGGTGGTGGCCGTGGGCCAGGTGCCGTCGGCGGGCATGAGGCTCACCGGCAGCCGGTCCCCTTGGTTGGCCATGAGGACGGCGGTCACCTGGCGGACGAAGGCGGGGGCATCGGCGGGCACGGCTGGGGGCCGATCAAAGGTGCTGGTGACCTGGTCGGGGATGGTCACCCGGTGCAGCCCCGCCAGGGCGGCGTCGATGGCGGCGTAGTTACGCTCCAGCAGGCCCTGACCCTTGCGGCCGTAGGTCTTTTTCACCGCCTGCTTGATATGGGCGATGGCCTCCGCTTGCTCCAGGATACCGGAGATGGCGAAAAAGGCGGTCTGCATGATGGTATTGATGCGCCGCCCCATGCCGGCGCGCCCGGCGATGCCGTAGGCGTCGATGACGTAAAGGCTGATGCCCTGGTCGAGGATCCGCCGCTGCATGCGTCGCGGCAGCTCGTCCCAGACCCGCTCCGGCGGGGTCGGGGTGTTGAGTAGGAAGACGGCGCCGGGGGCGGCCTTGTCCAACATGTCGTAGCGGCTGAGGAAGACCGGCTGATGACAGGCGATGAAGCTGGCCTCGCCGTCGCCTACCAAGTAGCTGCCGCGGATCGGCTGGGGCCCGAAGCGCAGGTGGGAGACGGTGACGGCCCCGGCCTTCTTGGAGTCGTACTGGAAATAGCCCTGACCGAAGTTGGGGGTCTCCTCGGCGATGATCTTGATGGAGTTTTTGTTGGCGGAGACGGTGCCGTCGGAACCCAGGCCGTAGAAGACGCAGGCGGTGACCCCGGCCGCCGCGTCGGGGCGAAAGGCCGGGTCCCAGTCCAGGCTGGTGTGGCCGACGTCGTCGAGGATGCCCAGGGTGAAGGCCCGCTTGGGCCGGTCCCGGGCCAGTTCGTCGAAGACGGCCTTGACCATGGCCGGGGTAAACTCCTTTGATGACAGGCCATAGCGGCCGCCACTGACCCGGGGCATGACCTCCCGCTCACCATCCGCGACGGCCTGGGCCAGGGCGGTAACCACGTCCTTGTACAGGGGCTCGCCATCGGCGCCGGGTTCCTTGGTGCGGTCGAGGACCGCCAGCCGGGTGGCGGTGGTGGGGATGGCGGCGACCAGACGACCGGGGTCGAAGGGCCTGTAGAGGCGCACCTTGACCAGGCCCACCTTCTCGCCCCGGGCGGTGAGGTGATCCACCGTCTCCTCCGCCGCCCCCAGGCCGGAGCCCATGAGCAGGATGACGCGCTCCGCATCCGGGGCGCCGACGTACTCGAAGAGACCGTAGCGGCGGCCGGTGAGGGCGGCGAAGCGCTCCATGACCGTCTCGACCACGCCCGGCAGGGCCTGATACCAGGGGTTGACGCTCTCGCGGCCCTGGAAATAGACGTCGGGGTTCTGGGAGGTACCGCGGATGACGGGGTGGTCCGGGTTGAGCGCGCGTTCCCGGTGGGCGCGCACCAGCTCGTCGTCGATCAGGGCGCGGACGGTCTCGTGGGCCAGGCGCTCAATCTTGTTGACCTCATGGGAGGTGCGGAAGCCATCGAAAAAGTGGACGAAGGGGACGCGCCCACGCAAGGTCGCCGCCTGGGTGATGAGGGCGAAGTCCATCACCTCCTGTACCGAGGCGGAGCAGAGCATGGCGAAGCCGGTGGCGCGACAGGCCATGACGTCAGAGTGGTCGCCGAAGATCGACAGGGCCTGAGCCGCCAGGGAGCGCGCCGACACGTGCATGACCATGGACGTGAGCTCGCCCGCGATCTTGTACATGTTGGGGATCATCAGCAACAGGCCCTGGGAGGCAGTGAAGGTGGTGGCCAAGGCCCCGCCCTGGAGGGCGCCGTGGATGGCCCCAGCGGCGCCGGCCTCGCTTTGCATCTCCACCACCTCTGGGACCGTGCCCCAAAGGTTGGGAATCTTGAGGGACGACCACTCATCCGCCCACTCGCCCATGTTAGAGGAGGGGGTGATGGGGTAAATCGCGATGACTTCGTTGGTCAGATGGGCGATATAAGCGGCGGCTTCGTTGCCGTCGAGAGTGACCATGGTGGCGTGCGACATGGCGCGGTTCCCGCATCAGGAATGACTACAACCCGGCCCGTTCGATCCCTGCAGGACCCGGGCCCGATCCCTGGCAGGAACTATAAGCCGAAAGCCGCACGCAACGCATTGCGGTTAGGTTAAATCCGTCCGCTTCATGACCGAGGTCAGATTGGGCGAAGATGGTTCCGCCGTGGCCGCGCGACGCAATCGCCCGGGGCGCTTGTTCCCATGGGACGGCGGCCAATGGCGCGGCGGCGGTCGTGGTCGGGCGACGCTGCGTGTCCAGGTTATCATGGTCGGCCTCCGGCCCCGGGGGGGGGCGTGGACGAGCGACGAGGAGCGGTGGTTGATGGTGGCTAATGGGGCAGGGGAGATTGGTAAGGTACCGGCGGGGCTGGCACCGATGGGGCTGAGCTTCCGGCTGATGGTGGATGAGGACCTGCCGGGGGTCATGGCCGTGGAGGAGGCCGGTTACAGTCACCCCTGGAGCCAGCAGATCTTTCAGGACTGCCTGGGGGCGGGTTACCACTGCTGGGTGCTCCAGGTCGGTACGGAACTGGTCGGTCATGGGGTCATGTCCCTGGTCGCCGGGGAGTGTGAGATCCTCAATCTCTGCGTCCATCCCGACTGGCAGGGGCGTCACCTCGGCCGCCGCCTGTTGCGCCGCCTCCTCGCCATCGCCCGCCAACGGGGAGCTGACACTGCCTTTCTGGAGGTGCGCCGTTCCAACCGGACCGCCATCCACCTTTATCAGACCGAGGGCTTCTGCGAGACCGGGCTGCGGCGGGGCTATTACCCCGCCGCTCAGGGGCGGGAGGATGCCATCCTCATGGCCAAACCTCTCTTAGCCTGAGAGGGATCTCTGGTTGGAGCGGGGTGGAACGAGTCTCGGCTTTCGGTTCCCCCGATCATGAATAGCCGTGCCTCGGTCCATGGGGGTGCCGCCCCCCGCTTGAGTCCCGGATTGAGTCGCCGCTGGACCGATATTGCAGGGGGATCAGGCGATCTTGCGCAGCAGATCGATGCGGTGAGGCTTGAGGAAGTGTGCGCCGCTGGGGGTCAGGTGGGCCTCGAAGGCGGCGCGGATGCGGGCCTCGCGCTCCGCGTCCAGGTCCAGTTGAGTGTGGGTGACTTTGAGGAAGCGGTCGGCGAAGGCCTCCCAGTTGGCGTAGGTGCCAGGCACCTGGAAGAAGATCTCCGTCTCCAGCGCGAAGAGCCCACGGTCAACCACCTGGACCAGGGCCTGAAAGGCAGCCTCGCGTACCTCCCGTTCATCGTGGACCAGACTGAGGACGGCGTTGAAGTCACCCCAGTAGACCGGTTCACAGAAGTAGGCCAGGCCACCGGGGGCCAGGACGCGATGGATTTCGCGCAGGGAAGGCTCAAGGAGCTGGCGCGGCACATGGTGCAGGGACTTGAACATGAAGACGGCGTCGAAGCTAGCGTCCGGGGCGGCGATGGCCTCGGCGCCGCCGTAACGGAACTCGATACCGGGGATTGGCGGCTGGGCCAGATTCTTTTCGAGCTGGATGCGGTCGACCTCGGTGGCCAGAATCCGCGCTGGCAGGAAGCGCTCGGCCAGCAGGCGGGTCATCCAGCCGGCGCCGCAGCCGAGTTCCAGCAATTGCCGCCCTTCCAGGCTCATCAAGGTGGCGATCAGTTCGGCCTCACTGGCCTCGCGGTAGGCCCCCGGATCATTGATACGCATCGGGCAGGGGTTCGTCATGACTGCAACCGTTCCTCATCAGTAAAGGGTGGGGCGCCCCGGGCTGTTTGCCGGCCGTTGAGCCGGGCGGAAGGAGCCCCTTTCGGATTACCATACCAGGCCGGCGATGGTACCCGCCATACCAGACGTGCTTGAGTTTTCATTTCCGCGCGAAAGTCAGGCGCACCCAAACCGGCAATCGCAGCCGGGTTCTTCAGGCGATCACCCTGAAGATCTTCCCAGAGCGTCAGGCGGGTTGATCGGCGTGTCTCTAGGACCCGAGGTCCGCGGGGTATTTCCCCAACGGGTGGTTACGTTTCCTATGCATTGGCTGCCGAGGTTGTAGTATGAGTTCCCTGCGTAATCTGGTTTCGAAGAATGCGGTCGGGGCGGCCGTGTTTGCCCTCATCGCCCTCTGGCTGGCCTTCCTGGTGCCCTCGATCGAGATCGCCTGGGTGGTCGCCCTGCTGCTGCTGACGATCTATCTCTTCGCCTTTGAGGTCGTCGGCGTCGACGTGGCCGCCATCACGGTGATGGTGCTGCTGGGTCTGAGTAGCTTGCTGGCGCCCTGGATGGGGCTGGAGCAGGGGCTGGTGCCGGTGGGGCAACTCTTCAACGGCTTCTCGTCGAACGCGGTCATGTCGATCATCGCGGTCATGATCATCGGCGCCGGGCTGGACCGCACCGGCATTATGTCCCAGGTCGCGGGCTTCATCCTGCGCATCGGTGGCACCACCGAGAGGCGCATCATCCCCCTCATCTCCGGCACCGTCGGCACCATCTCCTCCTTCATGCAGAACGTGGGCGCAGCCGCCCTCTTTCTGCCGGTGGTCAGCCGCATCTCCGCCCGCACCGGCCTGCCCATGTCGCGCCTGCTCATGCCGATGGGTTTCTGCGCCATCCTCGGCGGTACCATCACTATGGTCGGTTCCAGCCCCCTGATCCTGCTCAACGACCTGATCCTGACCTCCAACCAGGCCCTTCCCCAGGGTACGGCCCCCATGGCCCCCTTCAGTCTCTTCGAGGTGACGCCGGTGGGCGTGGCCCTGCTGCTGACCGGCATCGTCTACTTCGTGCTTGCCGGGCGCCTAGTCCTGCCGGTGGTGGCCAACGACAAACTGGAGGCGGGCGACGCCATGGCCTATTACGCCGAGACCTATGGCTACAGCGAGTTCATGGTCCGCGAGGTACGGGTTGGGCCAGACAGCCCCTTGATCGGCACCAGCGTTGACGAGATCGAGCGCCGCTGGCGGGTGCGGGTCATTGCCGTCGATAAGGGTGACGGGGTGCGCCTGGGGGCCGCGGGCGTCGACCGCACCCTGGGTATCGAACCCAATACCCTGCTGGGCCTGATGGGTGCCAAGGAAAAGTGCGGGGACTTCGTGACGGCGAACCGGGTCGAGGTGCGCCCGGAACTGGAGGAATTCGCCGAGGCGCTGTCGCCGGCAAAGGCCGGCATCGCCGAGATCGTCATCCCGCCGGGCTCCCAACTCATCGGCAAGACTGCGCGGGAGGTCTGGCTGCGTAAGGTCTATGGCCTGTCGCTGCTGGCCCTCCGCCGTGGCGACGAAACCTTCACCTTCGCCGTCGGCGGCGTGCGTGACCTGCCCTTCAAGGCGGGCGATACCCTGGTGGTGCACACCACCTGGCCCGATCTGGCGCGCCTGGAACAGGACCGCAACTTCGTCATCGTTACCACGGAGTATCCCCACGAGGAACTGCGGCCCCATAAGGTGCCCATGGCCCTGCTGTTTTTCGCCATCACCCTGGGGCTGGTGCTGTTCACCGATCTACGCCTGTCCGTGGCCCTCATGACCGGGGCCCTGGGCATGATCCTGACCAAGGTGC
>SACH01000806.1 GCA_009928645.1 Gammaproteobacteria bacterium
GTCTTGATAAACATTATTGGCAGCATTATAAACATTTACAGTATTAGAATAAATGTTTTGAGTATCATTTTTAATTACTAGAACATTATTAGCAGTATTAGCAACATTATCCAAATCTGTTTCAAAAGCATTATATTTATTAATTAGTTGTTGTGTTGCACCCAACCAATGAGAAAATGTGTTTGCTGCGGTTACTTGATTAATTGCCATTTTTGTCTAATCCAGTTTTAATTTCAATAAGCAAAGATTTAATTAATTTCATATCATTTTCTAAATTTAAAATTCTATTGTTATATTGTTCTTTTTCTTGCAATTCTTTTTTGGCAAGTTCTCTTTTTAAAAGATATTCATTCAAACCATTTTTATCAGTATTTAGTAATGCTTTAGAATGAATATCTCGAACTAATTTAGTATCTGGTATTGGTACTTCTGTCATATTATCCTGCGGGTAATGCAATTGCTCTAAAATCTCTAATCTTAGGAACAATCATTGGTGTTGTAGAAGACATTACAATTTTAATTGCAAAAGTCTTAAATGTAGTATACGATGATGTTCCAGTAGAATATGAAACAGAATTATCTGCTACTCCATTAGTTCCTGGAGCAAAAGTTAATTCTCGATAATCATTGGTATTAACAGAAGTATAATTGGAATCTCCAAGTTGTGTCATTAATTGCCAAGATTTAGATTCAAAAGTTTCATTGTCAGATTCGGAAAGAATTTTGTAGTATACATAAATTCCTGTTCCTGATGGTCTATATGCAGTTAAATATACACGTAAATCACCCGAATTAAATCCATCTGCTAAAGTTACTTTACGACAAATATACTTTGCTGTAGAATTTCCACCACTTGGACTGGTTTCTCCAATATAACGAATTGATGCATTAGTTCCAGAAGTATAATTTCTTCCTAATGTTATTGTTGGTGTAGTCTTATAACCAGAACCAACCTTAGTTAAATAAACAGCATCAATAATGCCACCAACAACATTTGCAGTTGCTTCTGCTCCTGATCCTTCTCCACCAGAAATAGTAATAATCACATCACTACTGTTT
>SACH01000807.1 GCA_009928645.1 Gammaproteobacteria bacterium
AGCCAAGGGCTCCTGCTTAAGGGTCAGGGCCGGGGCGGATCGGTCCGCCGTGCCAACCCCACACCGTCAGCTCCCACCGAGGCGAACACCCTCCCGCCGAACATGCCACCGCCGGTGACCACAGCGACGGAGGCTAAACCGCCGGACAGCACCCCGCCGCACACCATCCCGTCAAACGACTTCAACCTGTCCGCTCCCCAGCCACCCACACCCCCGGACCAACCTCCCGGTACCAGCCCTGGCACCGGCACTCCCCGGCGCAACCGCGCCCCCGCGACCCCCAAGAGCCAGGCCCAGCCTGACACCAGCCGCCTGGTGATCGGCTACACCCACCCGAACAAGCGCCTCAACAACCCCGAGGTTGGGCTAGTCAACCCCGCCACCGACCCGGAAGGTGGCAAGCAGCGCTGGGCCTACAACCCCCACCTGGACCCGGCTCTGCACTTCGACTCCCAGCGCGGCGCCATCGAGCGCCTGATCGACGACGCCCTGGAATCCAACGATCTCGTTCAGATGCGCGAGGCCCTGGAGGAACTCAAGCGCCTGCAAGCCCCTTACCTCAACTGGGCCGGCAAGGCGGAGCGGACCAGTTTCGAGATCGACACCGTCAGCCTGCACGTCCACGAACGCATCGACCCCGCCACCATCCTCCGGGCGGTGCGCAAGGGCATGAATGAGCAGGCCCAGGGCAAACAAGCCCCCCTGACCATCCAGCCCAGCCTGTTCGAGAACGCCGCCGCCTACCTGCCCCGCCGCGAGGCCATCGACTTCTACCGCCATGAGCGCGACTGGTCCAACCGCCTGATCGCCGGCGACAGCCTGCTGGTGATGACCAGCCTGCTCCAGAAGGAGAGCATGGCCGGCCGGGTGCAGATGATCTACATCGACCCGCCTTACGGCATCAAGTACGGCTCCAACTTCCAACCCTTCGTCGGCAAGCGCGATGTCAAGGACCGCAATGACGCCGATCTGACCCAAGAACCGGAGATGCTCAAGGCGTTCCGGGATACCTGGGAGTTGGGCATTCACTCCTATCTGACCTACCTGCGCGACCGGCT
>SACH01000808.1 GCA_009928645.1 Gammaproteobacteria bacterium
GGTTCATATAAAGGCCATTCTCGCCTGATGACACTGATCCAACCCCAATTTGCCGGGCGCTGAGCACGTGGTCTCATTACCTTTGAGATGTACATGAACAAACACCTGATTTCCCTCACCACTGGGCTTCTGGTCTTTACCCCCCTCACCGCCCTGGCCGAGGCCACCTTCTACGGCCAGGCCAACGTCTCCGTCGATTACCTGGACGTTGAGCCCTATGCCGCCTGGGGGCGGCCGGCGGGCGGAGGTCCGGGATTCGACGTCCTGTCCTTCATCCACAAGGGCAATCAAATCCTCCATGACGCCGGCTACCAGGCCGCCCTGCCGCCGCCGCGCGAATTGGACACGGTCATCGGCGACCTCTTGTTCGGCACCATTCCCTTTGCCAGCCTGGACCCCGCCGTCCAGCAACAGATTCTGGCTGCGGTGGACCAGGCCCTGGCCTTGGGCCAGCCCTATCGCGGGTGGGATCTCAACGCCACCGACCGTGGTAGCCGCATCGGTATCCGCGGCTCCGAAGCCCTGAGCCCAATTCTTAAAATCATTTACCAGGTGGAATTCGGTGTCCCCCTCGCCCATACGGACAACTGGATCGAGGCGCGAAAGGATACCAGCCTCTATCTGCGCGACACCTGGCTGGGCTTATCCGGTGACGGCTGGGGCAGCTTGCTGGTTGGCCGCCACGATACCCCGCTTAAACTCTCCACCCTCCCACTGGACCTGTTCCATGACACCCTGGCGGACTACCGCTATACCGTCGGCTTCGAGGACATCCGCGCTGACAACAGCCTCTTTTACCTCAGCCCCAGCGTCTGGGACCTAAGGTTTGTCGCCGCCAGCCTGGTGGGCGGCGGCGCCAACCTCACCGGTAGCTACGATCCCGCCGCCGACAGCCTGGCCAGCGGCTGGTCCACCGCCCTCATCTACCAACGCGGACCCTTCTACGCCTCCGCCGCCTATGAATTTTTTGATCAGGCATTCTGGGCCAGTCAGGATGGTGCCATCGACATGATCCATGGCCAATTTGCCACCAACGAGACCAAGTGGCGTCTGGG
>SACH01000809.1 GCA_009928645.1 Gammaproteobacteria bacterium
ACAGCCGGCAGTGGTGATCGAGGTGCTGGAGCAGCCGGTGTTCGACAGCGAAATCATCAGCGGCAGCACCTACTTCCGTGAGCCCCTGGACATCATTCTCGGGGTGATCTGGGACGAGGAGCACGGTCGCGGCGACTTTGTCACGTTTCACTTCAACAGTCAGTACTTCGAATTCTACCGGGGCTGATCGCCCCTGGCTCCCCTGACGGGGAGCGCGGCGGCGGTCAGCGCCGCCCAGCCGGCGCCCCGGGCGGGGGGCCGGGAACGCTCTTTAACAATCTGACGATCTGAACCCGGTGCGGCCCTGCGGCCGTCGCCGGTTGCGGTTGCCGCACGCCGGCCGGTCCGCCGTGGCCGGCCCTGACGCGAACCCGTTCGCCGTGAGCGTTTCACTGACCCCAATTTTTTTCAGGAGATTGCCTATGCCCCCTCTGCCCAGCCCCTGGCGGTCTGACTTCAGCGCCATCCCTGCCGCCGAGCGGCGGGTGGCGCACTATGCCCTGCGCTTGTCGCGGGCGATGACGAGCGAAATTCCTCTGGACATTAGTCTCATAGAGGGGAGTGGTTATTTCACGAACTTGCTGCTGCCCCTGTTCGATCAGGATGGTATGACGCGATGGCTGGCGGCGGATGGGGTCACCGCGGAGCAACCAGCCGCGGATGACGAGCAGGAAAGGGCGATCTGGGAGCAACGCGAAGAGGATAGGCGGGAACGTTTCATCCTGGAACGGGTGTGTCAGATGTCGCGACGGGACTTGGCCCGGCTCGCGATGCAGGACGGCCGGGAGCCGGTCAACCCGGCGCTGCGGGTGGTGGGTCAGGCGCTGCAGCTGACGGAGCTGGAAAACCAGCTCCTGGATTATCTGGAGCAGTGCCTGTCTGACAACAGCATGCGCACTCTGCTGTGTCAATTCACGCAGGCTAAAGCTCGCGACAACTGCCGGCGTCTGGCGAAGATGCTGAATGCGGACGTGGCGGCGGTGCGCGCGGCCCTGGCGCCGCAGGCCCTCCTGCGCAGCCTGGGCCTGGTGAAATTCAGCGATGACGCGGAC
>SACH01000810.1 GCA_009928645.1 Gammaproteobacteria bacterium
GCCAGGACTCCAGTTGCTCGCCCGCCAGGGCGCTATCAACGGAGAGCGAATCGCTTAAAAACCACCATGAGCAACTTTGTTTAGGTTTTTAGGAGCAGTTGCGCCGCACCGGCACCGTCGAAGCCGATTGGTATTGACCGGGCGCGCCGGCGCCCCCCGACCCTGGAGAACCCCCGTGGCCGAAGAAGCCTATCTGCCGCTACCCACCACCCGCACCCTGCGCGCGATCAAACTCACCCCCGGGTTCTTCCAACTCCGCCTGGACGACCCCGACGGCCACGAGATCAGCGTCGGCTATCTGACCGATACCCGTACCACCTGGGGCAATACCCAGGCCCAGCGCTGGCAGACCAGCGACGGGGAACGGTTCCCGCGTCGCGACCAAGCCAAGCGGCACGAACTGGCGACCCAGGTCGTGCCGTATCTGCGCCGCTGCGGCTATCTGCCCCCCGCCGCGCCCGCGGTGGTTGGCTCCGCCCCTGCCACGCCGGCGGCCCTGGCGGCCGCGGGGGGGGGATGCTGATGATCACCCCTGCCGATCTCGACCAGTTCATTGGCACCACCCGCTGGTATCGCTACCAGCCCCGGCTGCTGCTCACCGACGGCACGCACTTCCTCGCCCGGGAACTCAACTGCTGCTGGCTGCTGGATCTCGTCTGGACCGTGCTGCCCCAGATCCGCCGGGCCGGGGGCTTTGCCATCGTCGAGCTGAAAACCGATCTCGCCGCGGCCAGCGCCGTGGTGACGATCCACGATGGCGGCCGCGACGGCGGTGCCGAGCAGGTGATCCATCGCCAGGCGATCCCCTACACCGATTTCCCCTGGCCGGTGTTGATGCTCTACGTCGGCCCGGGGGATGAAAACGATTCCGTCCTTCTGCTCCCCTCGGAATACTAGCCCCGGACATTCGGCCGCGCCAACGGCGGGGCAGTGGCCGTCGCTGGGTCGCGGAAGACAAACGCGAACGGGCCACGATCCGGCGCGAGTGGTAGCCATGCTGGCGCCGAACGCCCCGGGATGCGCTGGCGCGGACTTTCGGGGGTGGCTACCCC
>SACH01000811.1 GCA_009928645.1 Gammaproteobacteria bacterium
AACCGTTTCACTGACCCCCTGGCAACATAATGGAAGTCGTATTTTCCCAGGAAACCACCCCTGGCCCCGGCACCATCGAGGTCATGCCCTGGCAAGCCCCGTTCGCGACCGGTTTTGCCGACATCGACGCCCAGCATCGGCAACTCGTGGCCGAAATCAACCAACTGGCGCTGAGGTTGGCCGCGACCGACCCGGAGGTTGACCCCCTTCCCCCCGACTGTCTGGCCAGGCTGCTCGATTATGCCGCCGTGCATTTCGCTACCGAGGAACGGTTGTGGGCACGCTGGTTGGGCGCCGACCCGCGGGTGGAGGACCATCGTCGCCGCCATGGCCGTTTTATCGAGACCATCGGCAAACTGCGCGATCGGGTGGGACAGGTGCCGGCGGTGGACGGCGCCGCGGAGCTATTGGGCTTTCTCACCCGCTGGCTCGCGCGGCACATCCTGCGCGAGGATCACGACCTGGCGCGACGGGTCCGCGCCCGCCAGGGCAGCCAAGGGCTGACGACGGCAGCCGGGTCCGATGCGGCGGAAGCTCCCCAGGCCGCGCTGGTGGAGAACCTGCTGGCCATGTCCGAGCTGCTGGTTACCCGTGGCTTCCGCCTCCTGCGGGAGACCCAGCGGCGACGCGACCAGGAGGAGGCCCTCAGACGGACCCAGGAACAGGAACGCAGCCTGCGCCGTCAGCGTGACATCCGGCAACTGATCAACGAACTGGCGGCGGATTTCATGGCGGCCTCCAGCGGCGAATTCGACCCCGCGGTGGATCGTATCCTCCAGCGCAGCGGCGAGCATTTCGCCGCGGATCGCGCCTATGTCTTTCTGTGCGATCCCGAACGGCGGACCATCAGCAACACCCATGAATGGTGCGCGCCTGGCATCACCCCGCAGAAAGACCTTCTGCAAGGGGTTTCCATGGATGAGGTCACCTGGTGGTGGGAGCAGATCGCGCGGGTCGGCCATGTCCTGATTCCCGATGTCGCCCAACTGCCCGCCGCCGCCACCGCCGAACGCGCCATCCTGGAACCGCAGGGCATCCAATCACTCTGCGC
>SACH01000042.1 GCA_009928645.1 Gammaproteobacteria bacterium
TCACGGCGTCCCTCGCCAGACGCCACCCGACCCGGGCGGGGTGCAATCCGGTTTTCCGAATCCTGAACCGATTTGCACTCACTGAACTGAACAACATAAATAACATTTCCAGCGAGGATGTCCCATGGCCATGATTCGTAAGGCCGTTTTTCCCGTCGCGGGGCTCGGCACCCGCTTCCTCCCCGCCACCAAGGCCAGCCCCAAGGAGATGCTGCCGGTGGTGGACAAGCCCCTCATCCAGTACGCGGCGGAGGAGTCCGAGGCGGCGGGCATCAGTCAGCTCATCTTCATCACCGGCCGCGCCAAGCGCTCCATCGAGGACCACTTCGACAAGGCCTACGAACTGGAGATGGAGCTCAGCAACGCCGGCAAGCGCGACCTGCTGGAGATCGTCCGCAACATCCTGCCCGCCCAGGTGAGCTGCATCTACCTGCGCCAGGCCGAGGCCCTAGGCCTGGGCCATGCCGTCCTCTGCGCCAAGCCCGTCGTGGGTCACGAGCCCTTCGCCGTCCTGCTGGCGGATGACCTCATCAAGGGCGAGGGCCAGGGGGCCGTGGCCCAGATGGCCGACATGTACGAACGTCATGGCTGCTCCATCCTCTGCGTCGAGGAGGTGCCCTGGGAGGAGACCAACAAATACGGTATCGTCGAGACCACCCCGGGTCCCCAGGGGGAACTGCGGGTCACCTCCATCGTCGAGAAGCCCGCCCCCCAGGACGCCAAGTCCAACCTGGCGGTGGTGGGCCGCTACCTGCTCACCCCGCGCATCTTCGCCAAGCTGGAGACCACCGAGCGCGGCAAGGGCGGGGAGATCCAACTCACCGATGCCATCTCCGCCCTGCTCCAGGACGAGCCCGTCATCGCCTACCCCTTTCGCGGCAAGCGCTACGACTGCGGCAGCAAGCTGGGCTATCTCCAGGCCCAGGTGGAATATGGCATCGCCCACAAGGACCTGGGCGAAGACTTCCGCGCCTACCTGCGCACCCTCGAGCTTTGAGCACCTCCCTTCGTGCGGCGCAGCCAGATCGCCACGGGCTGGTATAAACCCCAGCCATGGTTCCAGGTGAGCGCCGCGCCGCTCCCGCCCGGTGATGGGACCGCGGGATAGGTACCGATGTGGGCGGGGGGCTGGCGGTTGGCGGAGGTTACCGGATCAGGGCCCCGAGCGGATCATTGCCCCAAACGTGTCAGGGCTCTGAAGGTGTCAGGGCTCTGAACGGGTCAGGGAGTTTTACGCCCTGAGCGCTTGCGGCCCTGAAAGGCGGCAATCTGCTGGATGATGGTTTGGAACGGGGCGGACGCCAGATCGCCGAAGCGGGCGCAGGCCTCGTTCAGCAACCGGTCGATATCGAGGATGTGGGTGGGGGGCGGCCGGTCCGGGGTCAGGGCCAATTGCAGGCCGCGCAGGCCGCCGACCTGGACGCGCATGGCCTTGGCGTGGGGCAGGGCGGTGCGTTGATCGGTGGCCTTGAGGGCGAAGCGGGCATTCTGCCGGGCCAGGGCCAGGAAGGCCTCGCAGCGGGCCTGGGCCGCGTCTTCATTGCAGCGGACCCCCTCGCGCTCGGCGATACAGAAGCGCTCGGCCCGGGAGCAATTCCCGTGGTTGGTGAGCAGGGTCTTCTCGTAGGGGCAGAAACGCTCGTTGATGGCCTGGTAGGCCTGGCGGAACATCTCTTGGTCCATGGGGCGTACTCAGGCGGTGCTACCTTATGAGGAAGGGGTGCCATCGGTGAAGTGCTCGATCTGACGCCGGTCACGCTTGGTGGGGCGACCGGGGCGATCGGCGAGAATGCCCAGCTCGCGGCGCTCCCGAACCAATTCCTGGCGGCGCAGGCGGCTGGCCTCGGACTCCTCGTAGAGCAGAGCGGCCTCGGCGGCGGGGCGGCGCTGGGTGGCCAGGGCCAGGACGCGGATGTCCCAGGTCAGGGAATCCTTGTGGATGATGAGATGGGCCCCGGGGCGGATGGGGCGGCCCGGCTTGGCGCCTTGGCCCTCGACCTCGATCTTGCCGCCGTTGATGGCCTCGGAGGCCAACTGGCGGGTCTTAAAGAACCGCGCCGCCCACAGCCATTTGTCCAGGCGCTGACCGGCGCTCTCAGGCTCAGGGGCTTGCCTACTCATAAGCTCAGGCGGGGGTCGAGTTCCCCCCGGGCATCCATGGCGGCCAGGTCGTCATAGCCGCCGACGTGATAATCGTCGATGAAGATCTGCGGCACCGTCTGACGCCGGCTGCGTTGCAGCATGAGGTGCATCTGCTCATGGTCCAGGTCGATACGGATCTCTTCGTAGTCAACGCCCTTGCGTTGCAGCAACTGTTTGGCGCGGACGCAGTAGGGGCAGAGGAGGGTGGTGTAGATCTGGATCTTCGGCATGATACTCGCGCTAAAAATTGGGTCGTTGGGTCGGGAATGGCCCACCGGCTTGAAATCGGTGCGCCCGGGCAGATTTAAACCCTGCCCCCGGCGACGCAGGAACGACATTCCTTGTAATACCGCCACCCAGCCGCGTCAAGGCGCTTCACCCGCTGCACGAGAAGACCCATGTCACCGCCCACCCCCGCTGTTACGCGCCTCGCTGACTACCGTCCACCCGCTTTCCTTATCGATGAGGCGATCTTGCATTTCGATCTCGGGGCGACGGCGACCTGGGTCGAAGCGACCCTGGACCTGCGCCGCAATCCTCTGGCCCGGCGGGGTGCGGGCAGACCGGCGGCTGCGGGGTCCGCCGACCAGACCGGCCCCCTGCGGCTGGATGGCGAGGACCTGGAACTGGCCTGGCTCCGCCTCGACGGCCGCCCCCTAGGTCCCGATGAGTATGCCGTCGATGGTAGCGGCCTGACCCTCTTCCGGGTGCCCGAGCGTTGTCGCCTGGAGTCCCGGGTGCGCATCCGCCCCGCGGACAATACCCGCCTGGAAGGGCTCTACCTTTCCAAGGGCATGCTCTGCACCCAGTGCGAGGCCGAGGGTTTCCGCCGCATCACCTTTTTCCTTGATCGGCCGGATGTCATGGCCCGGTTCACCGTCACCCTGGAGGCGGGCAAGGACCAGTACCCGGTGCTGCTGGCTAACGGCAACCCCGCCGGCGCCGAGGACCTGCCGAACGGCCGCCACCGGGCGCGCTGGGTCGACCCCTTCCCCAAGCCCTGTTACCTCTTCGCCCTGGTGGCCGGGAACCTGAGCCGGGTCGCGAACCGCTTCCGCACCGCCTCGGGCCGCGAGGTCGCCCTCAACATCTGGGTGGAGCCGGAAAACCTGGCCAAGTGCGGCCACGCCATGACCGCCCTCAAGAACGCCATGGGCTGGGACGAGGACCGCTACGGCCGGGAGTATGACCTGGAGGTCTACAACATCGTCGCCGTCAGCCACTTCAACATGGGCGCCATGGAGAACAAGGGGCTCAACATCTTCAACGCCAAGGCGGTCCTGGCCAGCCCGGACACCGCCACCGACCTTGATTTCCAGTGGGTGGAAGGGGTCATCGCCCACGAATACTTCCACAACTGGTCCGGCAACCGCATCACCTGCCGCGATTGGTTCCAGTTGAGCCTGAAGGAGGGCTTCACCGTCTTCCGCGACCAGGAATTCTCCGCCGACCGCGGCTCCCGTGGCGTCAAGCGCATCGCCGACGTGCGGATGCTGCGCGCCCGTCAGTTCCCCGAGGACGCCAGCCCCCTGGCCCACCCGGTTCGCCCGGATGCCTACATCGAGATCAATAACTTCTACACCGCCACCGTCTACGAGAAGGGGGCGGAGCTGGTGCGCATGCTGGCGACCCTGCTCGGGCCCGAGCTGTTCCGCCGCGCCACCGACCTCTATTTCACCCGCCACGATGGGGAAGCGGTGACCACCGACGACTTCCTGGCCTGCATGGAGGCGGCGAGCGGCCGCGACCTGGGCCAGTTCCGACGCTGGTACACCCAGGCCGGTACGCCGGAATTGACCCTCTCCGGGCATTATGATCCGGCGACTCAGGCCTATGAGCTGCGGGTGCGCCAGCACACCCCGCCGACGCCGGGTCAGCCCCACAAGGAGCCCCTGCACTTGCCCCTGGCCCTGGGGCTCCTTGACCGCCAGGGGCGGGACCTGCCCTTGCGCCTGGCGGGGGAGACCGGCCAGGTCACGGCGGGGACCCGCGTCCTGGAGCTGCGCGAGGCCGAGCAGGTCTTCCGCTTCGTCGACCTGACCGAGGCACCCCTGCCCTCCCTGCTGCGCGGTTTCTCTGCCCCGGTCAAGGTGCATTTCGATTACCGGGAGGAGGAGCTGATGCTCCTCATGGCCCACGACAGCGACGGCTTCAACCGCTGGGAGGCGGCCCAGACCCTGGCCCAGCGGCTGCTACTGGGGCCGGTGGCAACCAGCGCGGACGGTGGCAGCATGGGGGAGAGTAACCTCAGCGGAGGCGTCTCCGGCAAGCGTGGTTCTCGTCGGAGGGTCCTTGGCCAGGACGGCTCAGGAGGGGACAGCCGCGGCGGGATTGGCGCCGGCGCGTCCGGACATGGCGGTGGCCTCGTCAGCATGGGTTCCGGCACCAGCGCCGCTGCTCAAGGCGGCACGGACCAAGGCCCCGCCACCACGAGCGGCGTCGCGGGTTTCATCGCGGCCTTCCGCCGCGCCCTGACCGACCGGCGGGCGGAGCCGGCCCTGCTCGCCGAGATCCTGACCCTCCCCAGCGAGACCTATCTCGCCGAGCAGATGGCCGTCGTCGATGTGGAGGGCATCCACCAGGCCCGGGAGGGTCTGATCGCTGACATCACCGCCGCGCTGCGCGAGGACCTCCTCGCGACCTATGACCGCTTGCGGGAGCCTGGCCCCTACCAGCCCACCCCGGCGGCCATCGGCCGGCGCAGCCTGAGGAATCTGTGCCTGGCCTATCTGGCGGCGGCGGGTGACGCCGAGGTGCTGGCCCTGTGCCAGACCCAGTTCGCCGCTGGCCACAACCTCACCGACCAGCTCACCGCCCTGCGTCTGCTAGTGGATGTGGGCGGCACGATGGGCGAGGAGGCCCTCGCCGCCTTCCATGACCGCGGGGCCAGGGATGAGCTGGTCCTGGACAAATGGTTCGCCATCCAGGCCGGCGCCAAGGCCCCGGAGACCCTG
Source organism: Gammaproteobacteria bacterium (assembly GCA_009928645.1). GTDB lineage: Bacteria > Pseudomonadota > Gammaproteobacteria > Chromatiales > Chromatiaceae > M0108. The sequence continues at coordinate 5,097 of SACH01000042.1, forward strand.
GCGCGGGTGCGGCGGCTGCTCGACCACCCGGCCTATGACCTGACTAATCCCAACCGGGTGCGCGGCCTGGTGATGAGCTTCACCCAGAATCAGGTCCGCTTCCATGCCGCCGACGGGGCTGGCTATGTCTTCCTGGGGGAACAGTTGCGCGTCATCGACCCCCTCAACCCCCATCTGGCCGCGCGTCTACTCCAGGCCCTGGTCCGCTGGCGCCGCTTCGATGTCGGTCGGCAGGCCCTGATGCGCGCCGAACTGGAGCGGGTCCTGGCCCTGCCGGGGCTGTCCAAGGACAGCTATGAGGTGGCCAGCAAGGCCCTGGCCTGATTGCCTGGCGCCCCGGCTAACACGCGAGGACACCCCATGATTTTGCATCATCACCCGGCCGTCGACCCGCTGACGACCTCCGTGACCGCAGGCCCCGCCTGCCCCGCGCCGCGGCCCGCCGATCTGTCGGCCATTACCCGGCTCAGCCTCCACCCCGAGCCGGCGCTGGCGGATTATCTGGCGGCCATGCGCCTGGCGGAGACGGAGGCCTGGGCCCGCCTGGGAGAGTGCATGCTCCTCTCCTGGTACGACCGGGACCGAGATTTTGAATCCCCCCAGCACAGCAGCGAGTGCCACCAGGACAGCGCCACCCCCGGTTACGTGGACTACGGCATCCACCACGGCGCGACTCTGATGGTGGATATCGAAGACGGGCGCTTCGTCTTTTTCTACCTCCCACTGGATTTCTAAGGATGGTTAGGCTTCCCCGAAGAAGGGCCCACCCGGAGAACTAGACGACGTTCGTCGTTCGTACTAACGTTGCCGCTATTGCTGTCACTACTTGGAGTTAGCTATGGTGGTCACCGCATCTTCACCCCCTGCCCGTTCCGCCCGTCTGGGTCTGCGCGCCACGCCTGAACAGGAGGTCGTCTTGCGCCGGGCGGCTGAAGTGGCGCGAAAGTCCCTAACCGATTTCATTCTGGATAGCGCGTGTCTGGCCGCCGAACAGACCCTGCTGGACCAGCGCCTCTTTCTGGTTTCGGGAAGTCATTACCAAGCCCTCATGGATCTGCTGGAACGTCCGGAGCAGCCTAATGAAGGTTTGCGTGATTTGTTCTCCCGCAAAGCCCCCTGGGATGCGTCGTGAGTTGGTGCGGACCAGAACCGCTCACAGCCCGGCACCAGCTGGAAGGATTCGACTGCGGCAAGCCAGCACTGAACGACTGGCTGCTGCTTCATGCCCGACAAGCCCAGGGCAGCGGCTCGGCCAAAACCTTCGTGGTGACGGATGATGAGCGGGTAGCCGGCTATTTCAGCCTGACAGTCGGCCAGATTGACACCCTCGATGCCCCCGAACGTATCCGCCAAGGGATGGGCCATTACCCCGTGCCGGTCGTAATCCTGGCGCGGCTCGCGGTTGCCAGGCGCGATCAGGGTCGCGGTGTGGGCTTCGGCCTATTGCAGGATGCTATTCGCCGCACCCTGCGGATTGCCGATCAGGCGGGCATCCGCGCCTTGCTGACCCATCCCCTCGATGAGGAGGCCGCGAGGTTCTATACCCGTTTCGGCTTTATCGCCTCGCCCCTGCGTGAACAGCAACTCCTCTTACTACTCAAGGATGCCCGCCGCTGGCTAAGCCAGGCACGCGGGGATTGATGTTCGCTGCCAGAGTTATGCCGCGTCACCGGTCATCCTTGGCCGCGTCGCTGGCATTTACCCTCGGCTTGGCAATATGCACCTCCAGGGGATCGGAGCCCTTCAGGTGGACGTCCCGCTGGGGAAAGGGCAGGGAGACGGCGTGCTCGCGGAATTTGCGCAGGATGGTCTGCTGAAGTTCGGAAGTGACCGGGCCGCGGTCATCGATGTCGGGGACAAAGCAGCGGGCCTGAAGCAGCAGGGCACTGTCACCGAAACTCTCGAAGATAAAGGTCGGCGTCGGTTCCTTCAGGACCCGGGGGTCTTCCGCCACCGCCTCCGCCATGAGGCGCATGGCCAGGCCGACGTCGGCGCTGTAATCCACCCCCAGCCGGATGACGATGCGGTTAAGGGCGTCGCTCAGGGTCCAGTTGAGCAACTGGCCGGTGATGAACTGCTTGTTGGGCACCAGCAGTTCCTGGCGGTCCCAGTTGCGCACCGTAGTGGCGCGGATGCGGATCTTGGTGACCGTGCCGGTGGTGTCGCCGATGGTGACCACATCCCCCACCCGCACCGGGCGCTCGAAGAGGATGATGAGGCCGCTGATGAAGTTGGCCACGATCTCTTGCAAGCCAAAACCGATACCCACGCCCAGGGCGGCCACCAGCCACTGCACCCGGCCCCAGGAGATGCCCAGGGTATCGGAGACGATCATGGCGGCGATGGCGATGAGGGCGTAGGCGGTGAGGGTCTTGATGGCGTAACGCGCGCCGGGGGAGACCGCGAAGCGGTCCAGCAGCAGGATCTCGATCAGGGCCGGCAGGTTGCGCACGGCGATGGTGCCCAGCGTGATGGTCGCCAGGATGAAGGCGACGCTGGCGAGGGAAAAGCTCTTGAGCTTCTCCTCGCCGCCCTCCATGCCCATGTAGGTCCAGAGGCTGATGTCCCGCAAGCGGGTGAAGGCGGGCATGACATCAGACCAGATGGCCCAGAGGCCGAGTAGGGCGGCGACGAAGATGACGGCGTTGAGCAGGCGGCGGGTCTGCTCGTCCAGGCTGGCCAGTTCCATCCGCCGCTCGGCCATGGGCAGGGTAGCCCCGCTCTTCTTGTCTTCCTGGGGATGGAGGGGCTGTTCGAGGGCGGCCTGGAGGGCCAGACGCCGGCGGGTGACGCCGAGCCAGCGCAGGATGGACTGTTGCAGGATTACCAGGGCGAGGAGCAGCCAAAGCTGTTCCACCAGCGAGGACAGGAGGGTGCCTGCGGTGTAGACGAAGCCGATCACGGCGAGCAGGACCAATCCCAGGGGGATGGCCAGGAAGCCCGGGTACCAGACATGTCGCAGACGGTTGAGCCAGCCCTCGGGGTGGGCGTGGAGGTAGCCCTGGGGGAGGCCTGTGGTGGGGTGGAGCAGGCGGGCGAGGAACCAGGTCAATCCCAGGGTCAGGGCGATCAGGCTGAGGCGTTGCAGCCCCAGGCCGAAGCTGGCGTCGGGATCCTGGAAGAGCAGGGCGGTGATCAGACCCAGGGGGACCAGGGTAGCCGCGGCCCAGGTCATGTGGCGGCGGATCAGCCCCAGGTTTGCCCCGGTCCAGCGGAAGTGCCGGTCGGCCACCCCGCCGGGCAGGCAGAGCAATTGCAAAAAGCGTAGCGAGAAAAAGCCCAGGGAGATGGCGATGGCCGCCGTGCCCAGCCCCTTGGAAAAGACCGTAGCCGCGGGCGAGGCGCTTAGGCGCCACCCCAGGGCCGCGATCAGCAGCGGCCAGCGCAGGGCGAGGAGTAGGGTCAGAGCCAGTCCTGCCAGGGTGTGGCGGAAGCTGTCGGTCTGGACGCGACGCAAGGGCTCGGCCAGGGCCAGGAGGGCGCGCTTCATGGCGGGGCCACGGAAGATCAGCCACATCAGGGGGATCAGGGGTAACCAGAAGCGGGGGGATTGGCTGGCCTCGGCCAGCAGCACCTGGCCTACCTCCAGCCAGTGGTGCGGCGACAGGAGCCAGCGTAGGCCCCGGGGGAGCGAGATAAAGGCCTCCGGGTCCCAGAGGGGCGGGGCGCTGCGGGTCCAGAGGAGGTGCTGGGCGAGATAGTCGCGGTAATTGGTCACCGTCAACAGCAGTTCCTGGGCGGCCAGGTCCAGTTCACCGAGCAGGCGCAGGTAACCCTGGTTGGCGCTCAGGGCCTGGCCGAGGAGGTCCCGCTGCAGCGTCAGTTGTTCCCGGGCCTGGGCCTTGAGCTGGGGCGTCACCTCGTCCGGGGGCAGACCGGCGAGACGGTCCTTGAGCAGGGTATCCAGGTCGCGCAGTTGTTGCAGATCCTCGGTGAAGCGAATCTGCCGCAGGCTGGCGGCGGCGAGACGTTCTTCGCGTTCGCGATTGGCGCTGACGATCTCCTCGGTATCCGGCAGTTGTTGGCGGCTGCTCAACAGGATCTGCCCCATGGCCTCGCTCAGCCCGGAGATCTCCATGCGCTGACGGGTGGCACGGTATTCCTCGTCGAGTTTCTTGGCCTGGGAGCGGATCTGGTCCAGCTCCGCGGCGAGTTGTCCCTGGGCCTCGCTGGCCTCGCTGAGTTGTTCCGAGAGCTTGGCGTTGGCGGCCGCCAACTCACCGACCAGGGCATGACGGCCCTCCGCGGCCCGGGTGGCCACCGCGGTCTCCTGCTTGGCCCGTTCGGCCTCCACCAGGCGGCGCTTGCCCAGTTCCTCCCGCAGGAGTTGGCCCCGGGACTGGATGCGCTTCAGCTCCAGTTGGGCCTTGTCGCGCTCCGCCCGTTGCAGGTCTTCGCGAATGCCCTGGGACAGGATCTCCCGATCCAGGCGGAGCAGCTCCGCGCGCAGCGCGCGCTGACGACTGTCCTGGGCCAGCAGGCGGGCCTCCTTCATGGCCGCGCTCTCGCCTTCCGGGGCCGGCTTGGCGGCTTCCTTTTCAAGATCATCCAGGGCCTTGCGGGTGTCTTGTAAGGCTTGGCGGGCTGCCGCCAGGCCTTGGGGCCAATCCTGGAGGGTTTTGTCCAGATCGGCGAGTCGGGCGGTGCGGGCGGCCTCGTCGGCTGCCTCTTTGATCAGTTGCTGTTCGATGTCCGCGATCGCGGCCGTGGGGGGCGGAGGCACGGGTTTGACCTCCGCCTTGGCCTGGAGGTCCTCGATCTCCGTGCGCAAGCGCTGAATCTCCACCGGCGCTGACTCCAGGGTTTGGGACAGGGCGGCGGACTTGGTTTCCTGGTTGCGTACCGCTTCCAGATTGCTCAGTACCTTGCGATAGAGTTCGATCAAGCGCTTGGCGGTCTCGGCATCGGCGCCGCTGGCGGATTCCAGTTCCTTGATACGACTTTCGACAAACCGCACCGTGGCGGTCGGGTCCCCGATCCCGCTGACGATCTCGGCACTGGCGGGACGCTTGTCATCGCCCTTGCCAGGGTCGGATTGGGCTGGGGCCGGGGGCTGCGCCTGGGCGGCGCCCAGTGTCAGGGCGAGCAGGAGCGATAGGGTGGCGAAGTGGCGAATGGGGGACAACGGCTGGCTCCCGGCGGGATCAGGGATCTAAGGGGCTATGGTCCTGCCTCCCGGAGGGGGAAGCAAGCGCAGACGGGTGCCCGCGGCATCCCGCCGGGCCCGACCCGAGGGTTATCCCTTACTGCGTGGACTACCTGAGGAAAGTGATCTTTGCGGGGGAAATTCTTGCCTTTTTTGTCACAGAGTGGCTATAGTTTGGGATGTGCGTTGCTCGAACGAGCGACAGCTTTTGCCTGCAAGAGACCTCGTGAGGGGACGGGGGGGAGAAAACACTCATGACCCTAGCCGTGCGCTATGTTTTTCTTTCAATTTTGGCTTTGGTCCTGGTCTATCTGACCGGGTGCTCCAGTACCGGTGACTCCGGGCATAAAGTGGGTCACAAGACGTCGTCGGACGCGACCTTCCCCGTCCCGCCGGGTATCGAGGATAACGTCGAATTCTGGCGCAAGGTCTACGGGGAGATGGACCGTTCCCAGGTGGTCATTCACGACAATCAGTATATGGGGGCCATCTACGAGGTGGTCGAGGTCCCTGCCGCCTACCGTGGCAGCGGCGAGAGCCGTCGGGCCTTCGTCAAGGGTAAGCAGCAGGAGTACCAGGATCGTCTCGCCACCCTGGAGCGGAAGCTGGTCAGCGGCGAGTCCCTGACGGCGGCGGATCGGGAACTCCAGTCCAAGCTCGAGGCTGTCGGCGGCCGGAATGCGGTGTTCGGGGCCTCCGAGCGGGTGCGTACCCAGCAGGGCATGCGTGAGCGCTTCCGTTCCGGCATGGAGATCAGCGGTCGCTACGATGCCGCCTTCCGCGAGACCTTCCGCAAGCACGGCGTGCCCGAGGATCTGGCCTTCCTGCCTCACGTCGAGTCCTCTTTCCAGTCCCGGGCCCGCTCCGGGGTTGGTGCCGCGGGTCTCTGGCAGTTCATGCCTGCCACCGGGCGCATCTACGATTTGCAGGTCGACCATCACATGGACGAACGGATGGACCCCATGCTGGCCTGCGAGGGGGCGGCCCGCTATCTGGCCGCGGCCCACAAGAAGCTGGGGAGCTGGCCTCTGGCCATCACCTCTTATAATCACGGTCAGGGTGGCATGGCCAAGGCCAAGAGCCTTCATGGCGCCGACATCGGCAAGATCGTCCAAAACTACAAGGGCGAGGCCTTCGGCTTCGATTCCCGTAACTTCTACTCGCAATTCGTCGCTGCCCGGGAGGTCGCCGGTAATCCCGACAAGTACTTCCCCGAGGGCGTGGCCTACCACAAGCCCCACGATCACGACCGGCTGGTGCTGCGGCAAGCCATGCCCGCCGATCAGGTGGCCCGGCACTATGGTCTTTCGGTCTACCAGTTGGACGACCTGAATCCTTCCTGGAACAATGCCATCGTCCAGGGCAAGGCCCGTATCCCGGCCGGGGCCAGCGTCTGGCTGCCCGCCGGCACCACCGAGCGGATCACCGATCACCCCACGCCGGGCTCCGCTTCCACGCTGCTAGCCCAGACGGAGCGCGAGGATAAGCGTGAGCGCGACTATGTCACGGTGCGGCGGACCCAGGTCGAGCCCGAGCCTACGCTGGCCCAGGCGGAGACCCGTGACGTCGCCAGGGGTAAGACCAGCGCCTCCAACAAGTCGTCAGCCACTAAAGCGGAACTGGCCAAGAACGCGAAGGGCAGCAAGCTGATGCTGGCCAAGGCGGATACCAAGGGGAAGGCCAAAGCGGATAGCAAGGCTGCCAGCAGCTCGACTCCCGCTAAGGGTCAGAAGGGGGCCAAGCAGGTCCTGGCCAAGGCCGATACCAGCGCTGCCAAGGGTAAGGACAAGGCGCCCATCAAGACCCATGTCGTGAAGCCCAACGAGACCCTCTTCCGGGTGGCGGTCATGTATGACCTGAGCGTGGACGAACTCAAAAAACTCAACAAGATGAGCGCTAAGGACAATACCATCAAGGCCGGTCAGCGCATCAGGGTCAGCGGCTGATCCCACGGGGCCAGGGCCCCGCCCGGAACGCCAGCCACACCCTAGCAACCCCGTCGGCACCTAAGGCCGCCGGGGTTGTTTTTTTCGCCGCTGACCTGTGCTCTCGCGGGCGTCGGCTGTAAGGCAGCAGCTATGAGCCATTAGCGTGCTGCTATTTCCCACCAGCCTGCTGACTGACGCAAGCAGCTTTCAGCCTTTAGCCCTCAGTTCTAGCTATCGCTCTAGGCCGTGGATCGCGGCCACAATCCCCGCCCAGCCGAGGCCTAACCATGAATTTCGTCGATCTCAAGACCCAGTACGAACGTATCCAGGTGGATGTTCAGGCCCGCATCCAGGCGGTCCTGAGCCACGGGCGCTATGTCATGGGCCCGGAGATCACCGCATTGGAGGAACGTCTGGCGGCCATGGTCGGGGTCCGACACACGATTGCCGTCGCCTCGGGGACCGATGCCCTGCTCATCGCGCTTATGGCCCTGGAGGTCGGACCAGGTGACGAGGTCATCACCACGCCCTTCACCTTCATCGCCACCGCCGAGGTCATCGCCCTGCTGGGGGCCCGGCCGGTCTTCGTCGACATCGATCCCCGCACCTACAACCTGGACCCGGCGGGGATCGCGGCGGCGCTCAGCCCCCGCACCCGGGCCATCTTGCCGGTGAGCCTCTATGGCCAGTGCGCGGATCTGGACGCCATCAATGCCATCGCCGCCCGCGCGGGTCTACCGGTGATCGAGGACGCGGCCCAGAGCCTGGGGGCGACCTACAAGGGGCGGCACTCTGGCGGCCTCTCCACCATCGGCTGCACCAGCTTTTTTCCCTCCAAGCCCCTGGGGGCCTATGGCGATGGCGGCGCCTGCTTTACCGACGACGAGCACCTGGCCCTCGCCATGCGCCAGATCCGGGATCACGGTCAGGACCGCCGTTACCACCATATCCGCCTTGGCCTCAACGGCCGCCTGGACTCGATCCAGGCCGCGGTGCTCCTGGCCAAACTCGCCATCTTCCCGGATGAGGTCGCCGCCCGCGGTCGCCTGGGGGCCCGGTATTCGGAACTCCTGGCGGGTGCCCCCTGCGTCACCCCCTTCATCGAGTCCCACAACACCAGCGTCTTTGCCCAGTACACGGTGCATCTGGCGGAGCGGGAGCGGGTCGCCGCCCGCCTGGGAGAACTGGGCATCCCCACCGCCGTCCATTACCCCATCCCCCTGAACCTGCAACCGGCCTTTGCCGGGATCGGTCTCCCCGCCAGCGCCCTGCCGGTCTCGGAAGGCGCCGCCGCCGGCGTCCTCAGTCTGCCCATGCATCCCTATCTGCGGGACGCCGAGCAGCGTCAGGTGGCGGAGGCCTTGCGCCAGGCCCTGGCGGCTTGAGTGACCCCGCCTGCTTCCCCTAACCCTTTGCTTGCTAAGTGACTCCACGAATCGGGCAAACCAATACGTGGGCTCCCTCAGCATGATCGGCCAATTCGATCAACACCAGAGAAACATTCGATTTTGCAAGTCATCGGCCGGCGCCTATCCTCTCCCCATCGTCAACTAGGAGGTAGCCGAGATGACCAAGACCTTCACTTTCGCCATCGTCCACTTCACCGTGGCCTTCAGCGTGGCCTATGCATTGAGCGGCAGCCTCCTCATCGGCAGCGCCATTGCCCTGGTGGAACCGGTGATCAACACCATCGCCTATTTCTTCCACGAAAAGGCCTGGGAGCGAATCCAGGCCCGGCGGCAGGCGGCGGCCGCGGACACCTCGGTGCCGGCGGGAATGGCGGCCTGAATCCATCGCTTGCAGCGTTCGTTGCTTTTTTCACAGCCCTGCCTCACAGGTGACGTCCGATCTAATGAGGCCCCGCGGAGAGTTGCTAGGCCCAGGTTAGGGCCATCCGACTCTCCCGCCTCACGCGGGAGGAGTCCAGAGGGGATGATCGCCGCTCCCAGGAGCCGGAATACCTGGCGCGAGGAATCCTCGCCTGGACCCAGGATTTCGGCTCTCCGCACCTAGGCGTCGGGATACCTGACCGAGAAAGGGATGTTGCCCAAGGACTCAGGATAGGTTCTCGTCCGCGAAGGCCACCAGGTGATCCACCGCCACGCGGATGCCGATGCGCTCGCCAATGCCGTGGTTGTGGTGACTCTGCACCAGACAGAGGATGACCTGGCCACTGGCCAGGCGCAGGCTGTAGAGGTATTCGGCGCCGCGGAAGGCACGACTGACCACCTCCGCCTGGAGGGGACTGTTATCGTCATGGAGGATGTCGTCCGGCCGGAGTAAGATCTCCGCGCGGGTGCCGGGGGCCAGGCCGTGGCTACGGGTACCGGCGAGCAGGCCGAGTTCGGTGTCCATCCGCCACTCATCCTCCGCTCGCCCGGGGAGCATGACCCCCTGGCCGATGAAGTCGGCGACGAAGCGGTCCGCAGGTTCATGGTAGAGGTCGAAGCCGCTGCCGATCTGATGGATGCGCCCCCCGGCCATGACGGCGATCCGGTCCGCCATGGCGAAGGCCTCGTGCTGGTCGTGGGTGACCAGAATGGCCGTGCTCCCCTCGCGCTTCAGGACTTCCCGCACCTCCCGGGCGAGTTGCTCCCGCAGTTCGGCGTCCATGCTGGAGAAGGGTTCGTCCAGCAGCAGGATGTCCGGCCGCGGTGCCATGGCCCGGGCCAGGGCGATGCGCTGCTGCTGGCCGCCGGAGAGTTGATGGGGATACTTGTCCCCGGCGCCGGCCATTCCGATCAGTTCCAGCAGTTCCGCCACCCGGGCCTGGCGCTCGCGCCGGCCCAGGTGGCGCAGGCCGAAGGCGACGTTGCGCGCCACGCTCAGGTGGGGGAAGAGGGCAAAGTCCTGGAAGACCATGCCCGCCCGCCGCGCCTCCGGCGGCAGGTTCAGGCCGGCACCGGCCACCCGGCGGCCATGGAGGTGGATCTCGCCGCTGGCGACGGGCTCGAAGCCAGCCACCGCTCGCAGCAGGGTGGTCTTGCCGCAGCCGCTGGGCCCCAGCAGGCAGCCAATGTCGCCCCGGTCCAGGCTGAAATCCACCCCCGTGACGATGGGAACCCCGCCATAGGCGACCGAGACGCCGCTGATCGCCAGTTGCCCACTGCGCATTCGTTCAGTCCCCTCACGCCCCAGGAGGGCTTCGGTGGCACCCGTTGCCGATTCTCCTCCTCCCTCCCCCCTGGCGGGGGAGGGTTGGGGAGAGGGGGATTGCAGGGTTACGCCGCCGTCAGGGACAGTGCTGGGCTGGCGTTCAGTGGGGCTGGGCATGGCGGGACCGGGTGATGGAGCGGCTGAGGAGGATGACCGGCGCCAGGCCGGCGAGGACGATGGCCAGGGCCGCCGGGGCGGCGTCCGCCAGGCGCTCGTCCACCGCCAGTTCGTAGACGCGCACCGCCAGGGTGTTGAAGTTGAAGGGGCGCAGGATCAGGGTGGCGGGCAACTCCTTTAGCACGTCGACGAAGACCAGCAGCAGGGCGGTGAAGAGGCTACCGCGGAGCATCGGCAGGTGGACCCGCCCTAATACGGACCCGGGGCTCAGACCCAGGGAACGGGCGGACTCGTCCATGGCCGGGCGGATCTTGCCCAGGCCGCTCTCCACCGTTTGCAGGGCCACCGCGAGAAAGCGCACCAGGTAGGCAAAGAGCAGGGCGACCAGGGTGCCGCTGAGCAGGAGGCCGGTGGAGAGGTCGAAGGTCGCCCGCATCCAGGCGTCCACCTGATTGTCGAGCCAGCCGAAGGGAATGATGACGCCGACGGCGATGACCGTCCCCGGCACGGCATAGCCCAGGCCCGCGACCCGCACAGCGGCCCGGACGCCGCGGGTCGGCTGGAGGCGCAGGCCATAACCCAGGACCAGGGCCAGCAGCAGGGCCAGGACCGCCGCCGTTGCCGCCAGCCCCAGGCTGTGACCGACCAGTCGCCAGAAGGCCTCGTCCAGGACGGAGCCAGCGACCGCCAGGGCCCAGGCCGCCAGTTGCCCGGCGGGGATCAGGAAGCCAAAAGCGAGGGGGATGAGGCAGAAACCCAGGGCTGCCAGGCCCCGCCAGCCGGTGAGGGGCAGGCGCCGGATGGCCTGGTGCCGCTGGCTGGTCTGGTGATAGCGCGCCTGGCGCCGGGACAGGCGCTCCAAGAGGATGAGCAGGAAGATGAAGCCCAGCAGCAGGGCCGCGAGCTGGGCCGCCGCCGCCGTGTTGGCGAGCCCGTACCAGGTGCGGAAGATACCGGTGGTGAAGGTGGCGACGCCGAAGTACTGGACGGTGCCATAGTCCGCCAGGGTCTCCATCAGGGCCAGGGAGAGGCCAGCGACGATGGCGGGCCGCGCCAGGGGCAGGGCGACGGTGAAGAAGGTCCGCCAGGGGCCGTTGCCCAGGGTGCGGCTGACATCCAGCACGCACAGGGACTGGCCGAGGAAGGCGGCCCGGGCCAGCAGGTAGACGTAGGGGTAGAGCACCAGGGATAACATCACCACCGCCCCCGGCAGGGAGCGGACCTCGGGGAACCAGTAGTCCCCGAAGCCCCAGCCGGACCAGCCGCGCAGAGCCGACTGCACGGGGCCGGCGAAGTCCAGCAGGCCGGTATAGGTGTAAGCGATGATATAGGCTGGCATGGCCATAGGCAGCAGCAGGGCCCACTCGAACAGGCCCCGGCCGGGGAACTGGCACATGCTGATCAGCCAGGCGGTGCCCACGCCGCCGATCAGGGTCCCTACCGTCACCCCCAGCATGAGCCAGAGGGAATTGACCACGTAGTCCTGAAGCACCGTCGCCGCCAGGTGTTCCCAAACCTCTCCGGCCGGGACGAGCAGGAAGCCTAGCACCACCAGCACCGGCAGGGCGAGCACCAGGGCCAAAGCCGTCACCCCCAGCGTCCAGGGGTCCGGCCGGGAACGGCAGCTCCCAGGATCGACGGTGGCGGCGGAGGGGCTGGTCATGGGAGGGTGGGGAATACTGGGCGCCCCGGGACCAGTGGCCCCGGTCACAATCGGGAAAGGGGCGGGATTATACCTGACGCCCAGCGGGTTTTGGCGGCTCCGGGCCAAGCCAGGAACCGCCAGACCTCGGCGCTGGCTCGGACCGCCGGGGCCGCGTCTATCTCCAGCCCGCCCGGTCCATGAGTCGCACCGCCTCGCCGTTGAGTTCGCCCAGGCGCGTCAGGCTGATGGCATCGGCCTTGAACTCGCCCCAGGCGGCCAGGGTCGCGCTGATCGGCACCCCGCGACGGACCGGATACTCCCCGTTGGTTTCCGCGTACCAGGTCTGGGCCTGGACACCCGACAGATATTCCAGGAGTTGGACCGCCTCCGCCTTGTTCTTCGCCCCCTGGGTCAGGGCCGCGCCGCTGACGTTGACGTGGACGCCGCGGCCTGCCTGGTTGGGCCAGAAGACCTTCATTTTGGCAGCGGCCTCCCGCTGGTTCGCCTCGGGGGCGTTCAGCATCCCTGCCAGGTAATAGGTGTTGGCGATGGCCAGGTCACACTGACCCGCCGCGGCGGCCAGGATCTGATCCCGGTCCCCGCCCTTGGGGGGGCGGGCCAGATTGGCCACCAGACCCTTGGCCCAGGTCTCGGTCGCCTCAGCGCCGTCCGCGGCGATAAGGGCGGCGACCAGGGACTGGTTGTAGACATTGTCTGAGGAGCGGATGCAGATGCGTCCCTTCCATTTGGGAGCGGCCAGGTCCTCATAGGTGGACAATTCCTCGGCCTTGACCTTGCCGTCCACATACAGGATGGGCCGGGCGCGGAGGGTGAGCCCGAACCAGTGGCCCGTCGGGTCGCGGTAGGCGGGGGGAATGGCGTTCTCCAAGCGTTCGGAGCTGACCGCTTGGGTCACCCCGGCCTCCTTGGCGCGGTGGAGCCGGCCCACGTCCGTGGTGATCAGCAGGTCCGCCGGGGAGTTCAACCCCTCGCTTTGCAGCCGTTGGAGGAGGGCGTCCTCCTTGCCGGTGACCAGATTGACCTGGATGCCGGTCTCCTGGGTGAAGCGGTCCAGCAGGGGCTTGATCAACTCCTCGCCGCGGGCGGAGTAGAGATTGACCTCGGCGGCCAGGGCCGGGAGGGGGAGGGCGGCCAGGGCCGCGAGGCCGGCGGCCAGCAGGCGGAGACGGGCGGAGGGCATGGGCAGGGGACTCCAATTCTCAAGAAGTTATAAAGGTGGGAGGGGAGGACCCCCCATCGAATCAGGGCTAAATCCAGTACGCAATCTAATGCGAAGCATTCCTATTTTCAAGGATGGCGTGGGTCTCGCCCTGCCAGAAGGCGATTTTTCCGTGTCTTCTCCACGGGATCGTGCTATTTTGCCCAGTCCATCCGGACTGCTCCATCGCGACGGCTCGTCCCCCGGGGGACCGCCCGCTGTTCGCTCGACTGTCTCTGTTTCTAGTATCAGGTCCCCGAGGTCATCACCGTGGAACCTTCCTCTCCCATGGAAAACCCATTACCGCCGGAAGCGGCCGCCGCGCCGGATGCCAGCGCCCACCTGGATCCCCTCCTCGAATGCGAGGGCTTTGATCAGCTCGGGCTGGCCCCCGCCGTGCTCGATACTGTCCAGGCCCTGGGCTACGAGGTGCCGACGCCTATTCAGTGTCAGTGCATTCCCCATCTGCTGGCGGGGCGGGACCTACTCGGCCAAGCCCAGACCGGCACTGGCAAGACCGCGGCCTTCGCCCTGCCCTTGATCAGCCGGGTCGATCTGGGCCAGGGGCCCAGGCCCCAGGTCCTGGTCCTGACCCCCACCCGCGAACTGGCGCTCCAGGTGGCGGAGGCCTTCCAGACCTATGCCCGCGGCCTGCGTGGCTTCCACGTCCTGCCGCTCTACGGCGGCTCCAGCTTCGGCCTCCAGGCGCGGCAATTGGAGCGTGGCGTGCAGGTGATCGTCGGCACCCCCGGCCGGATCATGGACCACCTGCGTCGCGGTACCCTGGACCTCAAGGGCTTGCGGGCCCTGGTCCTGGACGAGGCCGACGAGATGCTCGACATGGGCTTCGCCGAGGACATCGACTGGATCTTCGCCCAGACCCCTCCGGAGCGGCAGGTGGCGCTGTTCTCCGCCACCATGCCGGAGGCGATCCGCAAGGTCGCCCACGCCCACCTGCGTGAGCCGGTGGAGGTGTGTCTGGTGGCGGCGACCGAGACGGTGGAGACCGTCGACCAGTATCACTCCCTGGTAACCCGCTTCCACAAGGTGGACATGCTGACCCGGGTACTGGAGGTGGAGACCTTCGATGCCGTGCTGGTCTTCGTCCGCACCAAGCTGCAAACCCTGGAGGTGGCGGAAAAGCTCACCGCCCACGGCTTCAATGCCGAACCGCTCAACGGCGACATGAGCCAGGGGGAGCGCGAGCGCACCGTAGATCGCCTCAAGCATGGCCGCCTCGATATTCTGGTCGCCACCGATGTCGCCGCCCGGGGCCTGGATCTGGAACGTCTCAGTCTGGTGGTCAACTACGACATCCCTATGGACCCGGCCGCCTACGTCCATCGCATCGGCCGTACCGGACGCGCCGGGCGCGAGGGCCGCGCCCTGCTCTTCGTCGAGCCGCGGGAACGGCATCTGCTCAAGGCCATCGAGCGGACCATCCGCCGCCGCATCCCCGAACTGACGCCGCCGACCCCGGCGGATCTCAGCGCCCATCGCATCGAGCGCTTCGCCGCCCTGGTCACCAAGACCCTGGCGGAAGAGGATCTGGACTTCTTCTACCGTCTGGTTGCCCGCATCGCCCGTGAGGGGGAACTGGAGGCCATGGACATCGCCGCGGCCCTGAGCTTCCTGGCCCAGCGCGAGCGGCCGCTGCAGATGGCCCCGGTGTCCGAGCCGGCGCCCAAGCCCAACTACCAACGGCGCGAGGATAAGGGGGAGCGCCGCGGACGCTTCGAGGAGGGTCGGGAGCGGTCCGGCCCCGCCGAGCGGCCCCCCCGGCCGGAACGGCCGCCGCGCAAGCCGCCCCAGGAGCGTCAGGAACGTCGCCAATGGGTTGGCGGGCTCGATTTTCTCAAGCCCGAGGACTGGCGTGAGCGCCTCGCCCAGCAGGAACATCACGAACGTTCCCAGTGGGCGGAATCCGATGAGGACGAGGGTTATGCCCCGGGCAATGATTTCCGCGACCGGCCGGCCCACGCCGAGGGGGAGGGCCGGAGGCACGGCGGGTTGCCCACGGAGCGGGCACCAGGCTTTGACCGCCCACCACGGCCACCGCGGGGAGAAGGTCAGGGGCGGCCGCCTGAGCGCTTTGGCCGCCCAGAGTTCCCGGAGCGCCCCGATCGGTTCAAGGAGCGGGGTGAATCCCGCTTCGAGGCCGGACCCGGCCGGCGTCCGGAGGGCGGTTTTGGCGAGGAGCGGAGTTTCGAGCGCCGCGAGCGGGATCGTGACAGCGGGTTGGTGAGTTACCGTATCGAGGTGGGGCGGCGCGATGGCGTGGCCCCGCGCGAGATCGTGGGGGCCATCGCCAACGAGGCGGGCATCGAGGGCCGGTTCATCGGCCGGATCGACATCGAGGACGATTACAGCCTGGTCGATCTGCCGGAGGGTATGCCGCGGGAGATCTTCCAGCATCTACGCGGGGTCTTCGTCCGCGGCAAGCGGCTCAATCTGAGTTTGGCGGGGGCCGGTCAGGAGCGCGAGCGCGGCGGGCCGGGCAAACGGCCCTTCAAGCCCCGGGAGTTCCGGCCAGGGGGGGGAGATGACCGTGGCGCCGAGCACCGCCCGGGTCCGCCCAAAGGCTTCAAACCCCGCCGCCGGCCGCCCGAATCCTGAGCAGGTGCTGGATCAGGGTTTTCCCGCCACTCCCCTTGCGCGCCAAAACTTGCCGAACGCCTGGTATCAGGAGCTGGTTAGGCGTTGGAGTGGCTAGGCGGAAGAGATCGATGGGGCGAAAATCGGGAGAGTATTAGCATAACAGGATTTACTAATATTTTGACCGAGGTCAAAACTCAGGGTGCGGACTGCTAGTATTCTTCATTGCGACGGACCTCGGCTGATGACCAACGGGGCCGCGCATGACTCCAACCTTGAGGAGAAATAACCATGTCGATCAACAGACGTTTGCTGCTTGCCGCTGCCATCGCCGGTTCGACGGTGCTGGCATCCTTCTCCGCGAATGCCTTCTTCGGCGCCATGAACCCCTTCCGGAGCTGGGGTGGTGGGCCTTGGGGCTGGGGGGGTGATCCCTGGTATGGCGGTTACTATCCCTATGGCGGCTACTACCCCCACTACGGTGGCTGGGGCAGTCCCTATGGCTGGGGTGGATACCCCGGCTGGGGTGGTTACCCGGGTTGGGGCGGTTATCCGGGCTGGGGTGGTTATCCCGGCTGGGGCGCCTATCCCGCCGCGGCTCCCGCTGTGCCCGCCGCCAAGTCTGCCAACTAGTACCTGAGTCAGCCCCGCGCCCTTGGGCGCGGGGGTCTATTCCGCGCCATTTGGCGCCACCCGCTTCACCGGTCGCCCGCACCCTTAGACCAAGGGTGAAGCCGATGGCTTCCCAGCCTCCCGACCCTCTCCAGGGTCCGCCCACCCTGTCCTCCCTCGCCCTCACCCTGATCTGATGGTTATGAGGGGCGCGACATATCTCACGCCAGAAGGGGCCGCTGGTGTCTCCCCCCTGATCCTCAGTCTCTCTTTCGTCCTCTCCCTCTCCCATCGTTTCCTTCCGTCTCCGGCCCACGCCCCGGCACAATAATCCCAGCTCCAGCTCCAGCTCCAGCTCCAGCTCCAGCTCCAGATCCAGATCCAGATCCAGATCGAGCCCCGGTCCAGGCCCAGCGGCAGCCGCAGCGCAGACCCCATCCCCGGTGCCAGGCTTCCCCGATCCCGTGGGGGCGGGGTAAGATGCCAGGAACTAGCGCACAACCGTCCCTGGCGGGCGGTGCGAATTCCTCAGCAGCGCCGCCCGTCCGGTCGGCTTGGAATCCCCCCAATGCACAGCCCCGCTGCCGACGACGAGTTGCGTCGCGATATTGATCTCTTCACCGCTCTCCTCGGTGAGGTCTTGCGCGAGCACAGCCCCAAGCGGGTGCTGGTGATGGTGGAACGTCTGCGGGAGGGTTTCACCGCCCTGCGGCAGCAGCCGGACCCCGCCCAACTCGACCGGCTCTTGCAGCGCATCCAGGCCCTGGATGCCCAGACCCTGGCGGAGATCATCCGCTCCTTCACCATCTATTTCGGCCTGGTCAACACGGCGGAGGAGGTCCACGGCTACCGCCACCGGCTGGATCAGGTCAGCGAGGGCGGTCCCCTCTGGATCGGCTCCTTCGATCACAGCCTGCGCCAGTTACAGGCGGAGGGCGTGGGCCCCCGGGAGTTGCAGCGCCTCTTCGATCACCTGCGCTACCTCCCGGTCTTTACCGCCCACCCCACCGAGGCCAAGCGCCGCACTATCCTCGAAACCTTCCGCCGCATCTTTCTGCTGGCCCAGGACCTGCGCACCCGCCGCCTCAACGACGAGGAGGCGGAGGAGCGCCTGGGGGCCATCCTTGCCCAGATCCAGATCCTGTGGAAGACGGACGAGGTCCGGGTCCACAAGCCCCAGGTTGCGGACGAGGTCAAGCAGGGGCTCTACTTCTTCCGCGAGTCCCTCTTCCAGGCCGTGCCCCAGGTCTATGCCAGCCTGGAGCGGGTGACGCGGCGGGTCTATGGGGCCGAGGCCAACCTCCGCATCCCCAGCTTCATCCGCTTTGGCTCCTGGATCGGCGGCGACCGGGATGGGAACCCCTTCGTCAAGCCGGAGACCACGGCCCTGGCGGTGCGCATGCATCACGCCCTGGTGCTGGAGGCCTATATCGACCGGGTCCGCGACCTGGGACGCATGCTGAGTCACTCCGACAGCCTCTGCCAGCCCTCGCCCGCCTTCCTCGACAGCCTGGATGCCGACGAGGGCTACTGGGTCGAGACCATGGGCGAGAGCTTGCGCCGCTATGTCCATGAGCCTTATCGGCGCAAGCTGGCCATCGTCCGCCATCGCCTGGAGGCCAATCTGATCCGCGTCCAGGCCCGTCTCGCCAACGCCCCCGAGGACCCACCCCGGGGGTATGACGAGGTTAAGGACTTTCGCCGCGACCTCTATCTGATCCGTGACTCCCTTATCAGCCATGGCGACGCCAGCGCCGCCGCCGGTCCCCTGCGGGACCTGATCCGCCTCGCCGAGAGCTTCGGTTTCCACCTGATGCACTTGGACCTGCGCCAGGAGGCGGGGCGCCACACCGCGGCCGTGGCGGAACTCTTCGCCCGCCAGACCGGCGCCCCTTACTACCAGGCCCTGAGCGAGGACCAGAAACGCCTGGCCCTGGCGGAGGCCATCGGCCATCCCCATCCCTTCCACATCGACAAGCCCAGTCTCACCGCCGCCACCCGGGAGACCCTGGAGGTCTTCGAGGTCATGGCCCGCCTGGGGGCGGAGATCGGCCCCGAGGCCTTCGGTGAGTACGTCATCTCCATGACCCACGAGGCCAGTCACGTCCTGGAGGTGATGCTCCTGGCGCGGCTGGCGGGCCTGGCGGGACGTGACCCCCGGGGCTGGTTCTGCCGGCTGCGCGTCAGTCCCCTGTTCGAGACCATCGAGGACCTGAACCGCAGCGAGCAGGTCATGGCCACCCTCCTCGACGACCCGACCTACGCCGCCCTGCTGCAAGCCTCTGGCAACCAGCAGGAGGTGATGCTCGGCTATTCGGACTCCTGCAAGGACGGGGGCATCCTCGCCTCCACCTGGCACCTTTACGAGGCCCAACGCCGGCTTATCGCCCTGACCCGCTCCCGGGGGGTGGAGTGCCGGCTCTTCCACGGTCGTGGCGGTACCGTCGGCCGTGGCGGCGGACCCACCTACGAGGCCATCCTCGCCCAGCCGCCGGACACCGTCCATGGCCAGATCAAGTTCACCGAGCAGGGGGAGGTCCTCTCCTACCGCTACGCTAACCCGGAGACGGCGCGCTACGAGCTGACCCTGGGCATCAGTGGCCTGATGCTCGCCGGCCGCTGCCTGATCCAGGCCCCGACCCCGGATCGTCAGGACTACCTGGGCATCATGGACGAACTGGCCCGTCTGGGGGAGGCGGCCTATCGCGACCTGATCGCCAGCCCCGGCACCCTGGATTACTTCTACGAAGTGACCCCCATGGATGCCATCGCCCTGCTCAACATCGGCTCCCGGCCCTCCCATCGCCAGCAGGCGGATCGCTCCCTGGCCTCCATCCGCGCCATCCCCTGGGTCTTCGGCTGGGCCCAGTCCCGCCATACCTTGCCGGCCTGGTACAGCCTGGGCAGCGCCCTGGAGCGTTGGCGCGGTGACGAGGTCGAGCGCCTGGCGAAATTGCAGAAGATGTATCAGGACTGGCCCTTCTTCCGCGCCCTGCTCAGCAACAGCCAGATGGCCCTGTTCAAGGCCGAGCCCAGCATCGCCGAGCACTACCTGCGCCTCGCCCGGGACCCGGACCAGGCGGGGCGGACCTACCGGCGCATCCGCGAGGAATACCAGCGCAGCGTCCGCCAGATCCTCCATATCGCCGGGCTGCATCATCTGATGGAGGAGACACCGGAACTCCAGCACTCCCTGGCCCGCCGCAACATCTACCTGGACCCCCTGAACCACATCCAGGTCGCCCTGCTCGAGCGCTACCGCCAGGGCGCCACCCCCGAGGATCGCGAGCAGTGGCTGGACCCCCTGCTGCGGTCCATCAATGCCATCGCCGCCGGGGTGCGCAATACCGGGTGAGCCTTTGGGGTCATGCGCTCGTCAGCCCTCCTCGGCTGCCCCGATCGCGACCGGAATGAAGGGGCTTCGGGTTTACCCTGAATCTCGCGCTGTGCCGGATGGGGTAAAATTTGCGTGGCGCTGTCTGCCAAGCCGCATTCCCATCCCGCTGCCACCAGGAGAGCCATGCCCGCTCAGACACTGACCATCGTCAAGGCCACGGGCCAGGACGATACCCTGGCCCCCTTGACCCAGCATCGGGCCAAGGCCGCCGTCCCCTTCGGCGGCAAATTTCGCGTCATCGACTTCACCCTGGCCAATTGTCTTCATTCCGGCCTGCGCCAGATCCTGGTCCTGATCCAGTGGAAGTCCCATTCCCTGCAGAAGCACCTGCGGGACGGCTGGTCGATTTTTCATCCCGAACTCGGGGAATACATCACCCCCATCCCGCCGCAGATGCGGGAGGGGTCCGAGTGGTACGGCGGCTTCTTCAGCGCCATGCGTCAGAACCGCTTTTTGATCGAGCGCAACGCCAAGCACGATGTCCTGACCTTGGATGGCAATCTGGTCTACCGCATGGACTATGCCGAGCTGATCCGCTTTCACCGCGAGCGGGGGGCCACCGTCACCATCGCCTGCCGGGGGACGGAGAGGGGGCCGGCGCCCGAGGTGGTCTTCGACCTGGCGGGCGAGGATCGGGTGCGGGGGCTGCGGCCCCTGGCGGAGGCCCCCCCCGGTGGCGGTTGCGCCCCCATGGGCGTGTATCTCTTCGAACGGGATTTTCTGCTCGACTTCCTGGAGTCGGCGGAGGAGGTGGCCGCCGCCGATGCCCTGCCCCTCCCCGAGGCGGTGGCCAGGCTCGCCGCGCGGGTTGAGGTGTGCGTCTACCGTTTCGGCGGGGAGCGCGGCCGGGTTTCCCCGGACCGTTATTGGAATGATCTGCGAGGCATCGATGCCTACTATGCGGCCAACATGGCCCTGCTGGAGCACGATCCGCCCCTGAACCTCTACCAGGCGGATTGGAATATCTTCACCGCCCAGGGTCAGAATCCTCCGGCGCGCACCGTCCCCGGCCTCTCTGGCACCGAGGGGATCTTCGTCAATTCCATGCTGGCTGCCGGCTCGGTGGTCAGCGGCGGGGGGGTGAATCACTCCATCCTCTTTCCCCGGGTGATGGTGCTGGATGGGGCCATCGTCGAGGACGCCATACTCTTCAATAATGTCTCGGTCGGGGAGGGGGCTCACCTGCGGCGCTGCATCGTCGACAAGGACATTCGCATCCCGCCCCAGACCCAGATCGGGCTGGACCCGGCGGCGGACCGGGCGCGGTTTCACGTCTCCGCCGGTGGGGTGGTGGTCATCCCCAAGGATTACCGCTTCTGAGCCTGCCCAACCCGGGCCTGGCCCTGGAGCGGGCACCGCTGCTCGCGGTCTTTGACGCCCTGCGGGCCGCCCATGGCCCGCAGCACTGGTGGCCGGCGGAGACGCCGTTCGAGGTCATGGTCGGGGCGGTGCTGACGCAGAACACCGCCTGGACCAATGTCGAACGTGGCCTGGCGCGGCTCAAGGAGCGATTGGGCGCCAATGACCTGAGCCCCCACGCCATCCTCGCCCTGCCGGAGGCCGAGCTGGCCGACTGCCTGCGGCCGGTGGGCTATTTCAACGTCAAGGCCCGGCGCCTGCGGGCCTTCTGCGGCGCCTATGTCGCCGCCGGGGGGCGGGAGGCCCTGTCCCGGCTGACGACCGCCGAGTTGCGTCACCGTCTGCTGGCGATCCCCGGGGTGGGGCCGGAGACGGCGGACGACATGCTGCTCTACGCCTTCGACCGGCCGGTCTTCGTCGTCGATGCCTATACCCGGCGGCTCCTGTCCCGCCTGGGGCTCCTGACGGGGGCGGAGAGCTACGAGACCATGCGCCTGGGTCTGGAGGGCGCCCTGG
>SACH01000812.1 GCA_009928645.1 Gammaproteobacteria bacterium
TGGGTGACGACGATGACCGCGGTCTGGTACTGCCGGGCCATCTGATTCAGCATCCGGATGACGGCGAGGGCGCGCTCGCTGTCCAAAGGGGCGGTGGGCTCGTCGGCCAGAATTACCGGCGGGCGGTTGGCCAGGGCGCGGGCGATGGCGACCCGTTGCTGCTCGCCGCCGGAGAGGTGGGCGGGCATGGCCCGGGCGCGATGGCTGACGTCCAGGGCCTTTAGCAACGCCCGCGCCTGGTCGCGGGCCCTGGCGTTGGCCAGGCCGGCCAGCATCAGGGGCAGCGCAACATTGTCGGTGACGTCGAGGAAGGGGATGAGGTAGGGGGCCTGGAAGACGAAGCCGATCTTGTCGCGACGTAGGGCGCGCCGGTCGGGGATGCGCCAACCCTCGTCATAGATGACCTCCTCCCCCAGGGTCATGCGCCCGCCGCTAGGCTCGATGACCGCCCCCAGGCACTTGAGCAGGGTACTTTTACCCGAGCCCGAGGGACCGATGAGGCCGATCACCTCCCCCGGCGCTACCGCCAGGTCCACGCCCTTGAGGGCGTCCACCGCCGTGTCGCCGGTACCGAAGCGCTTGCGCAGGCCCTCAAGGCGGATGCCATGGGTGGCTTGGCTGACAAGAGTAGAGGGCACGGCCGGCTTGTCCCCGGCGCCCTCGCGGGACGCTGAGCCGGCGGAGGGGCCAGGCGCCCGCGTCCCGGGGCTGCCCTGACCGTCTCTGGAACCCTGGCTGGCGGGGTGAGGGGGAATGGTCCGAGATTCAGCCACCGATGGCCTCCGCCGGGTCGACCCGGAGCGCGGCACGGATGGCGACCAGGCTCGCCAGGGTGCAGATGAGCATGACGATGGCGAAGCCGCGCAGGGCGTCGCCGGGCAGCAGCAGCACGTATTTGGGGAAGACCGGCGCCCAGAGGCTGGCGGCGATCTTGCCCACCATGAAGCCGATGGCCCCCAGGCCCAGGGCCTGCCACAGGATCATGGCGGCGATGGTGCGGTTGCGGGTGCCGATGAGCTTGAGCACCGCGATCTCGCGGATCTTGCCCA
>SACH01000813.1 GCA_009928645.1 Gammaproteobacteria bacterium
GCTCGGCGGCACCAGGATCAGGGAGAGGAGGAGCAAGAGGAAGAGGGTGAGCTTGCGCATGGACCTGCTCCCAAGACTGAGTTGCGGAAATCCTGAGCCCCCGGGGCGAGGTTCACCGCCTGGCGGCAAGGGGTCGCTGGCCGGTGTGCCGGATGCCTCAGGCGCGCGGGAGGACCCGACACCGCTGCCGCCGTTTTCTCCCAGCGCCCGGTTTACAGTCTAGTTGAAGCGCGTCACGCCGGGGGCTGGACAGTACCCTGCCGCAGGCCATGACCGAGCGCGACCGCCTGGTGGGGGGTGATCCCGTCATCAACCGGGGGGGGCAACCGCGGGGCGGCCGGCGCAGCGGTGCGCGCCGGCGGGTCCGGGCCGGTGTTCTGACCCGCAGGGTCCCTGCCCCCGGGCCGGAGTGGGCAGCGCCGCTACCTTCGCCCGGGACGACATCCTCATGCCGGGCCGGTTCGCCGCTGACACCCAGCCGGCTGGCACGGTCCGACCTCGTTACCCCGACGGCGGCGACGGAGGTCGTCGTCTGTACCCCGCGCTGCTGGCCTTAACCCAGGGAGTGGGCATCGAGGCGCGGCCGTTCGAGATCATGGTCGCCAGCCTAGAGTGAGGCAGGAGCACGAGTGCCTGCCGTATCCATCGCTTCGCCGCTGGGACCAGCCCCGGTCCGTCCCAGCGGTGGCTGGTGCGGCAGGCATGCCTCTCGTATAGGCAGTGGAAGCGGACACTCAGCAGGGGGGCTCGGGTGACCGGTTGGTCCCATGAGGGGACATCACGGCACCGCCGCTAACTTGCACAATTGAATCAGATGGAAGCAATCATTGGCGCAGCCATTGGCGCAGCGTTGGTAAAACTCTCGCCCAGATCAACGCCATGACTGATTGCCAACACCTTGCCATCAACACATGGGCACCGCCCTCTCAACCTCCAGCGTCTGTGATGGGCGCCGTTTGGACCAAGGAATGTTCTATCCATTGCTGCAAGGCAACAAAGCCCATCACATTCAGTCCCTCAGGGCTTGCCGCTTGGTAATCGTTCCATG
>SACH01000814.1 GCA_009928645.1 Gammaproteobacteria bacterium
TTGGGATTGGCGCCCATGGTCAGCCCCTCCAGTCGACGATGACCGGGCTGTGCCAGGCCTCGGCCAGGATGCGGCGGCGCTCTGCGGCGCTGGCGCGGGGCGGCAGGGTGGCGATGACCACTGGCCGCTGGCCATGGGCATGAGCAGCAAGGATGTGGCAGCCGGCGGTAGCAAGGGTGCCGGCGGTGGCGATGGACAAGCGGGCGAGGTATTCGGTGTGGGTCATGACAGGCTCCGGTTTAGGGTTTTGGCGTGCCGAACTCGGCCAGCAGCGACGCCCAATCATTGATGGCTTCGTCGCCGGTGCGGCGGAGGTACTCGATCAAGGGAAGGCCGTTGAGGATTTCCTTCTTGGCGGCCTCGACCGCTTGCTGGAAACGGGCGTCAACCTCTTGTTGGGTCATGGCTTCACCCTCCCGCGCCACCAGAAGCCGAAGCCGTAGCAGGCCAGGCCGGTCGCCAGGACCACCGGCAGCAATTGCCAGCCGTGGTCCGCCCACCAAGGGTTGACGTGCAGGGCACAGACGGTGCCCAAGTCGATAAGCTCGGCGGTGACCATCAGCTTCCCCTCCGGTAGGTGGCCTGGGGGCGGCGCTGTGGGCGCCAGGGCTTGCTGGCCAGGTAGGGCAGGGCGTAGTCGGCGAGGGCGGCCAGGGCCGCGAAGATCAAAGACAGACCACCCACAAAAGCGAGGAGGTCCAGCAGCAGTTCAGTCATGGCCCTGGCCCTCCGCAAACTGCACCTGGCTGCCCGCGAGGCGGGCCTTGACCAATTGCTCGGTCAGTTGATGCCAGTGGTGGAGGGTGCGCTCGAACGCCTTGAGGTCGGCGTTGGTCAGGCTGCCGACCGTCGCCAGGTCCAGTTCCTGGTTGAGGTAGCGGATGACTTGGCGCAGCTCGAAGCGGTTGGCGACCTGGGTGCCGTAGGGGGCATGCTCTTCGGTCATCTTGTTCTCCCCGGTGGTGCCCCTGGCCGGGTTGGCGGGGGGCTTAGGGAGAAGGTTAGCGCGTCGCTAAAAAGCTGTCAATAGCGCATCGCTAAATTTG
>SACH01000815.1 GCA_009928645.1 Gammaproteobacteria bacterium
CCGCATCCTGGTCGAGCGGCGCCGTAAACGCTTCAGCCCCGGAGCCTGGGCGGCCATGCGCTTTTTGGGCGCCAAGGACCCCCGGGCCATCCGCCTGTTACGCACCGGCCTGGGCCGCTGGGGCTTTCGCGCTTTGAGCCTCACCAGCGGGCTCGCCCGCCATCTGGGCCTCTTTGCAAGCGATCGGCGTCCGGCAGCGACTACCGGCGCCCCCAAGAGCCTGACCCTGGCCAAGGAGATGGTGCGCCGGCCGATCCGGGTGGAGGTGCCCAAACGGAGCTTTAGGCAGGTGCTGGCGCTGGAGGACGCGACCCAGATACCCATCATCCGGGATCCTGCCCGCTCAGCCGAGGAGATGGAGGCCGTCTTTTATTTTCCCGGCTGCGGCTCCGAGCGGCTTTTTGCCGATATCGGCCTGGCCTCGCTGGCCCTGCTCTACTCCCAGGGCGTTCAGACCGTGCTCCCTCCAGGCTATCTCTGTTGCGGCTATCCGCAGAGTGCCGCAGGCCTCGAAGACCAGGGCAAGCGGTTGACCATGGAGAACCGCGTGCTCTTTCATCGCGTCGCCAACACGCTTAATTATCTGGATATCCGCACCGTCATCGTCTCGTGCGGCACCTGCATGGATCAACTCATGCGTTACGAGTTTGGGCGCATCTTTCCCGGTTGCCGCCTGTTGGATATCCATGAGTACCTGATGGAAAAGGCTTTATCCCAAACCGCCGAGCCAAGCCTGATCCCGGAAATCGGCCCTCCCTCCCACTGGACGGATGGCGGAGCGACCGATCAGTCGCGAATGCAGTACCTTTACCATGATCCCTGCCACAGCCCCATGAAGACCCATCCACCCCTCAAGGTCGCCGCCCGCCTGCTGGGGCAGCCCGTCACCCTGACTGACCGCTGCTGCGGGGAGGCTGGCACCTTAGGAACCGCCAGGCCCGACATCGCCAATCAGTTGCGTTTCCGCAAACAGGAGTCCTTGGTTGAGGGCATACGCCATTTGACGGGTGAAGAGCAGGCCCGGGGGAGGGTCAAGGTGCTAACC
>SACH01000816.1 GCA_009928645.1 Gammaproteobacteria bacterium
GGCCGGGCTGGTCAACACCGTCCTCTTCCCGCTGGCCGCGGATCTCAGCCGGGTCTGTGCCAACCTGACCTCGGCCCCGGATCTGGCGGCCGATATCGTGGTTTTGGGAGATGCTGGGCAGGGATCGGCACGGATGAATCTAATGGCCGAGGCCATTCGGAGCGTACCACAAGCCCGTCTTTACGGTCGGGGCTGGCCTCCCCACGTCGGCCAGGAGTCGGTCCATGGTATCCGGCGTCTCCAGGCCCTCAGAGAGGCATTGATCCTGGCGCTTTTCGCGCCGCCGGGTCAGGACCCCTTCAGTGATCGGGATCTTTTCGATGCCGTCGGTCAAGGTGCGCTGGTCGCCATCCCATTCGGATCAGGGACGGCAGTCGGGAGTCATCATGTCGCGGGTGGAGGGGGAGATCAGGATCAGGGGCTGGGAGAGCCGCCCCTTCTGGAGGCCAGTAATCCCTTGGCCGATTGGGTTGGGCGACAACCTGAGAGGGATGCCTGGCACCCCTTTGCCGTGGGCACCGAGGTCATTGGTTACCGGGGCCCTGCCGATCTTGCCACCCAGGTCCTGGCCTTGAAGGCCAATCCGGCACGGCGGGAAGCCATGCGCCGAGCTGCTTTCGCCCGCCTGGCAGACGAACATCTTTTTGAACACCGCTGGCTGGCCTTTCTCGCCGAACTGGAGGCCCGAGCCAATGCCGCACCCTCGCCCCTGCCGGAGGAACGTGCCAGGGTCTGCCGGCAGGTACTCGCATCCGCGGGAACCCGCAAACGGCGGATACTGATCTCTGGCTTTTACGGTGGCGGTAATGCGGGCGATGAACTGATCCTTAGGTCCCTCCGCGAGGCCCTGGCCAGGCCTGAAGACCCTTACGAATTTGTCGTGGCGGCCTACGACGCCGATGCGGTCAAAGCCACGCATGGCCTGGCGGCCTTTCCGCGCACCGATCTGCCGCGGGCCCAGGGAGAAGCCGTGGCGGCGACCGCCCTGATCCAGGGGGGCGGTGGGCTCTGGCATGACTATACCTTCGCCCCCCTGGATCAGGG
>SACH01000162.1 GCA_009928645.1 Gammaproteobacteria bacterium
CAACGCTTTCTCGACCATCTCCAGTCCGCCAACCACGACGCCAACCCCGACCTGGAGCGCCTGGCCCTCAAGCTCGCCACCGGCACCGGCAAGACCACCGTCATGGCCATGCTCATCGCCTGGCAGGTCATCAACGCCGACCGCTACCGCAATAGCAAACGCTTCACCCGGGGCTTCCTCATCGTCACCCCCGGCATCACCATCAAGGACCGGCTGCGCGTCCTCCACCCCAACGACCCCGACAGCTACTACGCCAGCCGCGAACTGGTCCCCACCGACCTGCTGGACGCGGTCAAGCGCGCCAAGATCGTCATCACCAACTACCACGCCTTTCGCCGGCGCGAGCGTCTCGACATCGCCAAGGGCAACCGCCAGCTCCTCCAGGGCCGCCGGGGCCAACCCCTCGACACCCAGGAGACCGCCGGCCAGATGCTGCAACGGGTCATGCCCGACCTCATGGGCCTGAAGCACATCCTGGCGATCAACGACGAGGCCCACCACTGCTACCGCGAAAAGCCCGAGCACGACCAGGAGCCCGCCCTCAAGGGTGAGGACAAGCAAGAAGCCGAGAAGAACAACGCCGCCGCCCGCCTGTGGATCTCCGGCCTGGAGACGGTCAACCGCAGCCTGGGCCTGGCGCGGGTCGTCGACCTCTCCGCCACCCCCTTCTTCCTGCGCGGCTCCGGCTACGCCGAAGGCACCCTCTTTCCCTGGACCATGAGCGACTTCTCGCTCATGGACGCCATCGAGTGCGGCATCGTCAAACTGCCCCGCGTGCCCATCGCCGACAACATCCCCGGCGCCGAGATGCCGATGTTCCGCAACCTCTGGGAACACATCCGCGCCAAGATGCCCAAAAAAGGCCGGGGCAAGGCCGCCAGCCTCAACCCCCTGGACCTGCCGCCCCAGCTCCAGACCGCCCTCCAGGCCCTCTACGGCCACTACGAAAAGACCTTCGCCTTCTGGCAGCAGGCCGGCATCACCGTGCCACCCTGCTTCATCGTGGTGTGCAACAACACCGCCACCTCCAAGCTGGTCTACGACTACATCGCCGGCTTCCAGCGTGAGAATGCCGATGGCACCAGCCAACCGGAACAAGGCCGCCTGGCCCTGTTCCGCAACTACGACGAACACGGCAACCCCCTGCCGCGCCCGCGCACCCTGCTCATCGACAGCGAGCAACTGGAATCTGGTGAGGCCCTCGACCCCAACTTCCGCGCCATGGCCGCCGACGAGATCGCCCGCTTCCGCCGCGAGATCATCGAGCGCACTGGCGACGCCCGCCAGGCCGATAACCTCA
Source organism: Gammaproteobacteria bacterium (assembly GCA_009928645.1). GTDB lineage: Bacteria > Pseudomonadota > Gammaproteobacteria > Chromatiales > Chromatiaceae > M0108. The sequence goes on from SACH01000162.1 coordinate 1,301, forward strand.
GCGACCAGGACCTGCTGCGCGAGGTCATGAACACCGTCGGCAAGGAGGGCCGCCTGGGCGCCGACATCCGCTGCGTGGTCTCGGTGGCGATGCTCTCCGAGGGCTGGGACGCCAACACCGTCACCCACGTCCTGGGCGTGCGTGCCTTCGGCACCCAACTCCTGTGTGAGCAGGTCATCGGCCGCGCCCTGCGCCGCCAGTCCTACGACCTCAACGACCAGGACCTGTTCAACGTCGAATACGCCGACGTGCTCGGCATCCCCTTCGACTTCAACGCCACCCCCACCATCGCCCCACCCCAGACGCCGCGCCAGACCATCCAGGTGCGTGCCGTGCGCCCCGAGCGCGACGCCCTGGAGATCCAGTTCCCCCGCGTCGCCGGCTACCGGGTCGAACTGCCCGCGGAGCGCCTGACCGCCACCTTCAACGACGACTCGGTGCTGGTGCTGACCCAGGAACTGGTGGGCGCCACCGAGACCCGCAATTCCGGCATCATCGGCGCCCCTGTCGACCTCAACCTGGTCCACACCCGCGACGTGCGCCAGTCCCAGGTCCTCTACGAACTGACCTCGCACCTGCTCCTGAGTCGCTTCCGCGACGGCAATGGCGAACCCCAGCTCCACCTTTTCGGCCAGCTCAAGCGCATCACCCGCCAGTGGCTGGACGGCTATCTCCAGTGCAAGGGCGGCACCTACCCGGCCCAGCTCAAGTACAAGATGCTGGCCGACCGGGCCAGCGAACGCATCATGGCCGGCATCAACCGCGCCCTGATCGGCGACCGCCCGGTCAAGGCCATCCTCGACCCCTACAACCCCGTCGGCTCCACCGCCCACGTTCGCTTCACCACCTCCAAGACCGACCGCTGGCGCACCGCCCCCGACCGCTGCCACATCGACTGGGTGATCCTCGACAGCGACTGGGAGGGGGAATTCTGCCGCGTGGCCGAGGCCCATCCCCAGGTCCTGGCCTACGCCAAGAATCACAACCTGGGCCTGGAAGTGCCCTATCGCCTGGGCAGCGAGAGCCATCGCTACCTGCCGGACTTCATCGTCCAAATCGACGACGGCCAGGGCGCGGACGACCCCCTCAACCTGATCGTGGAGATCAAGGGTTTCCGGGGCGAGGACGTGAAGGACAAGCAGGCGACCATGGAGACCTACTGGATTCCCGGCGTCAATAACCTGGGCACCCACGGCCGCTGGGCCTTCGCCGAGTTCGGCGATGTCTACCAGATCGAGGCCGACTTCAAGGCCAAGGTCGAGGAGGAGTTCGACCGCCTGATTGCCCGCGTCGCCCCCCGCACGGAGGTCGCCTGACCATGGCCAAGCAAGCCCCCCAGAAACTCAGCGTCGACAGCCTCACCCACGACGAGGCTAGCCGCAAGAACATCCCCACCGCCGAATGCCAGCCGGTGATGCGCCCCGAGGACGAGACCCCGGTACCCGTCAGCTATCCCCGAAACGGCGGCGAACTGGCGGCGGAAAAGGCCGCGCGCAACCGCGACCTGGACCCCCAGCTCGTCTGGCGCGGCAAGGATCAGCAGGACTGGAGCGACCTCGTCGTCCACGCCCCGCCGCTCTACATCCAGGAGAAGATCCACCCCAAGGTCCTGATCAACGACCTGCAACGGGCCTCCCGGACCGCCACCGCCGGCCAGGGGCACCAGTTCGACTTCTTCGCCGACTTCAACGGCATCCCGGATAACGTCGACAAGACCGAGTTCTACCGCCACGACCAGAACTGGACCAACCGCATGATCCTGGGCGACTCCCTCCAGGTCATGGCCAGCCTTGCTGAACGCGAGGGGCTGCGCGGCCAGGTGCAGTGCATCTACCTCGACCCGCCCTATGGCATCAAATTCAACAGCAACTTCCAGTGGAGCACCACCAGCCGGGATGTGAAGGACGGGAATCGGGAGCACATCACCCGCGAACCGGAGCAGGTGAAGGCGTTTCGGGATACCTGGCGGGATGGGATTCACTCGTATCTGACGTATTTGCGGGATCGGCTGACCGTGGCGCGGGATTTGTTAGCGGACTCCGGGTCGATCTTTGTGCAAATCGGTCACGAAAATGTTCATCGTGTTCGGGCATTACTTGATGAAGTATTTGGAGAAGGTAACATTGTTACTGAAATAGTTGTTAAAAAGAAAGGCAGTCAAAAATCATCTCTAATGGACCCCGTCAATGATTTCATTCTCTGGTACTCGAAAGTTAAACGGCAAGAGGGCAAAACGAAATTTAGGGCATTATTTGAAGAACGATCGATTGACGGTGAGACAGTCGATGAATTCTCAAGGCTGGAGCTACCTAACGGCGATACAATTAATCTTAAAAGCTACACAGACAGCAATGGCGAAAAAATAGATTTTCGGGCTTTTCCAAGAAGAATTTATCAGGAGTTTCCGGGTGGCCGACTTTTTCGCCCTTGGCCGATCACCAATGGGGGGGTACGAGCACAACAGATGGACCCCATTGCATTTGAGGGGAAATTGACCTCGCCACCAAAGGGATGTTGTTGGCGTCATACCTCAAGAAGCCCTTTAACTGGATTGAGCGGCATGAAGCGAAATCTGGTCGCTCAAAGGTTGGTGCGTTCAAAGTCAAGCCTTGATTTTAAAAGGTACTTGGATGACTTCCCCTACAAGAGTATTTCTAACTGGTGGGATGGAATGGGTGGAGCGGCTGACCAGGTTTATGTAGTGCAAACGAATGAGCGAATCATTGAACGATGTTTTCTAATGGCAAGTGACCCTGGTGATCTTGTTCTTGATCCTACCTGCGGTTCGGGTACCACTGCCTATGTTGCTGAGCAATGGGGGCGTCGCTGGATTACTATCGACACGTCCCGTGTCGCTCTCGCTTTAGCCCGCGCCCGCATTATGGGGGCCAGATATCCATATTACCTATTGGCAGATTCGCTTGATGGCCAGCATAAAGAAGCTGAAATTACCGGCACTACAGCCTCTTCACATCCTGTTTATGGCAGTATTCGACAAGGTTTTGTCTATCAGCGTTGCGCTTACATCACCTCGGGTGCTATTGCAAATAACGCCGAGATCGACGTCATCTGGGACCAGTGGCAGGCGATCCTGGAGCCCTTACGTACGGACCTGAACGCCGAACTGAAGCGGAACTGGCAGGAGTGGGAGATCCCGCGGGTGGCAGAAGACCTCTGGCCCATGGCACCACGGACCGCCTTTCACGATCTGAGAGCCGAGCAGGACAAAGGCTCTCTCGCCAAGGCGGCCAAGATTGACGACAGCCTGCGCGCCATCAACCAGGCCCTGAAACGCCACTATACCCTGGACACCCTGCCGGAACGCCCCTCCGATCCCTGGCCCCCGGCGGCGGCCCAGCTCCATGCCGACTGGTGGCAGGCGCGCATCGCCCGCCAGCGGGAGATCGACGCCTCTATCACCGCCAAAGCCGAACCCCAATACCTCTACGACAAGCCCTACACCGACAAGAAGACGGTGCGGGTGGCCGGTCCCTTCACCGTCGAAAGCCTGTCCCCCCACCGGGTCCTGGGCGTGGATGAAGAAGATGAACTCCTTGACCCCCTGGCCAGCGTGACCGAAGGCGACACCGGCTACCAGGACGCCCAGAGCTTCGCCCAGATGATCCTCGACAACCTCAAGGTGGCCGGGGTGCAGCAGGCGCACAAGGAGGACCGCATCAACTTCATCTCCCTGGTGCCCTGGCCTGGCGAACTGGTGTGCGCCGAAGGGCGCTACCTCGAAGGCGATCCGGACACTGGCCGCGAGAAGCGCGCCGCCCTCTTCATTGGCCCCGAGTTCGGCACCGTCAGCCGTTCCGACCTGGTGAGCGCCGCCCGCGAGGCCGGCGATGCCCAGTTCGATGTCCTGGTCGCCTGCGCCTTCAACTACGAGGCCCATGCCGCCGACTTCCACAAGCTGGGCCGCATCCCGATCCTCAAGGCGCGCATTAACGCCGACCTGCACATGGCGGAGGACCTCAAGGCCACGGGCAAGGGCAACCTCTTCGTCATCTTCGGTGAGCCGGACATCGACATCCTCCCCGCCGAGGACGGCCAGGTCCGGGTGCGCATCAACGGCGTCGACGTGTTCCACCCCGGCAGTGGCGAGGTGCGCAGCGACGGCGCCGAGGGCATTGCCTGCTGGTTCATCGACACCGACTACAACGAGGAGAGCTTCTTCGTCCGCCACGCCTACTTCCTGGGCGCCGAGGACCCCTACAAGGCGCTCAAGACCACCCT
>SACH01000817.1 GCA_009928645.1 Gammaproteobacteria bacterium
GACCTCACCGTCAACCCCCTCAAGGCCAAGCAGCTCACCAACATCCGCGCCGCCGGCTCCGACGAGAACATCCTCCTCACCCCGCCCATCCGCTTCAGCTTGGAGCAGGCCCTGGAGTTCATCGAGGACGACGAACTGGTGGAGATCACCCCCAAGGCCATCCGCATCCGCAAGCGCCATCTTAAGGAGCACGAGCGCAAGCGCGCTGGGCGGGAGTAGCCTGCTCCACGCCATCCGACCTCAGCCAGGGGTCTGAACGCTTCATTTCATGAAGGACTCGCCTTGCTCCCAGGCAATGTAAAATTTGATTGTTGTTAACCCTTACATTGCCATATAAAGGAAATAATGTTTTCCGTTACTCCACAGGAGCAAGATGCCCTGACCCGGCTTGGTGACCGCCTGCGCCGGCGCAGGTTGTTGGCGGCGGAACCCCAGAGCCGTGCCGCGAGCCGCATTGGCGTGTCCCTGCCAACCTTCCGCAAGCTGGAACAGGGGGACCCGACGGCCCAAATCGGCGCCTGGGTGCGGGCCCTGCGCTTGTATGGCGATCTGGGCGACCTGGAGCTCTTGTTGCCCGAATCCCTGTTCGACCAGGATCTGACCCGCCAACGCGCGCCGCGGCGTCAGCCATGATCGCCCTTACCGTCTGGCGGCGCACCGCGACCGGGGACAGCCTGCGCGCCGGGGAAATCCGCGTCGCCGCGCCCGATCCCCGGCATGGGGGCCGGTTACAGGGTGAGTTTCGCTACGACCGGGGTTACCTGGAAGGCCCCCCCGCTCTGGCCCTGCCTTTGGACCCCATCCATCTGCCCCTGCAACCGGGTATCTTCTCCGCTGACCGCCCCCATGCCGGGATCCATGGCGTTTTCGAGGATTCACTGCCCGATGCCTGGGGCCGGGGCCTGCTGATCCGCCGCCATCGGTTGCCAAGGTCGCAGCAGGACCCCGCGCACCTGTTGCTCTACCTGGGACGGAACGGCCTCGGCGCCCTGGCTTATGGCCGTGACGATGCCCCGCCGCCAGCCTCCCCCCCACCCATTCAT
>SACH01000818.1 GCA_009928645.1 Gammaproteobacteria bacterium
CGTCTGCTGCATGACCGCATCGAGCGCATCATCGCTGCAGCCCGGCGCAACGGCCGCCATGGCGCGCTGATGTTCCTCGATCTCGACAATTTCAAGCCGCTCAACGACTCCCATGGCCACGCGGTCGGCGACCTCCTGCTGGTCGACGCCGCTCAGCGGCTCCAGGGGAGCCTGCGCGCTACCGACACGGTGGCGCGCTTCGGCGGTGACGAATTCGTCGTGCTACTGGGCGAACTGGACGGGGAGGCGACGCGGGCCCGCGACCAGGCCGAAGGCATCGCGCGCGAGATCCTCGAAGCCCTGGCCGAACCCTACCGGCTCACGCGCCCGGACGGCATGGGCACGGTCGAGCACCGCTGCACCGCGAGCATCGGCCTGGCCCTGTTCGATGGCCTGGGCAACGAGGAGGATGCCCTGCGGCGCGCCGACACCGCCATGTATCGCGCCAAGGAAGGCGGGCGCAACCGCATCGCGGTCGATGCCGGCCAGGCCGACGAAGCGTCTTCGCTCACGCCCCAGCGTCGGGAAGGGGGCCTGGCGTAGCCAGGTGGCGGTTCGCTTGCTCCCTCCCCCCTGGCGGGGGAGGGTTGGGGAGAGGGGGGCTGAGGTTTCTCCAGTTTTATCCGCATCTATCCCGGGCGACGCCCGATTTCACTCTCGATCGCGAGGGTGACCCGTTCGGGTGCCACAAAGCGCGGGGGACTGGCCAATTCCCGCGCGGCCTGCCTCATCACCGACCAGCCGGCGGAGAGGGCCAGCCCGGCCATGACCGCGGCCACGGCCAGGTCGGGCCACCCCTGGCCGGTGCCGAACACCCCGGCGGCGGCCAGCATGACCGCCAGGTTGCCGATGGCGTCGTTGCGGCTGCATAACCAGACCGAGCGCATGTTGGCATCGCCCTCGCGAAAAGCGTAGAGCATCAGGGCCACGCCGCCATTGGCCAGCAAGGCCAGGAAGGCGACGGCCCCCATGGTGAAGGGTTCCGGGGGCTGACCCTGATAGGCCGCCCAGGCCGTCCGGACGATCACGAACAGGCCAAAGGC
>SACH01000819.1 GCA_009928645.1 Gammaproteobacteria bacterium
CCCCGGTCAGGCTTTCGATCTCCGCCGCCAGTTGTGTGGCCTCTACCTCTAGCCCGCTGATCTCAGTGGTGAGTTCTTGTGCCTGCTGGTCGGCAAGGGTCTCCAGGAAGTCCGGGCGCTCCCGACTGAGCTGGTAGAGTTCGTATTCCCCGCTGGCACGTAAATTCTCCAGTGCTTCCAGGGTGGTGAGGATGCGGGCCTGCAAGGCAGCCAGAAGTTGCCGCAGCTTGGCCAGTTCGGCATCGTCACTCAGGTTCAGGGTACCCAGCCCCTGACGTAACAGGAAGTCGTTCGGGTCGTTGGCGATCTCCCGTAACCGGGCAATATCACCCCGGTCCTTGGCCTGGTTGATCTCCTGCATCAGCCGGGCGTAGATGGCCTCCTTGTCCGGCTCCTGAGCATACCGGTCCGGATGGTAGAGCAGCGCCAACTTGCGGTAGATGGCCTTGAGGGCTTTTTCATCCTCGGCGCTTAGGGCCTGACGGCTGGCGGCTTCGGCGGCGGCCTCGGTGTAATCCCGTTCCGTTTCGGCGCGGGCCTGGTCGTGATCCTGCTTGACCGCCTCCGCGCTCTCTTCCCCTTCGATGAGTAGGGTGTCGAGATAACGGCGCCGGTACTGGATCTTGAGTTTGAGGGCGTCACGGCGCTCGTAGTAGGGGCGCAGCCGGGTGAAGAGTTGGCCCTGGACCACCGCCACCCCATGATGTTCCTGGGTATATTCCGCCTCCAGATCAGCCAGCCGGGTCCGGACACCCGCGATGAGTTGCCGCAGCAATTCCAGCTCAGGATGGTGGTAAACCTGAAGTCCACCAGCGGCATCCACGTCCACTGCGACAATCGGTGGTTCGGATTGGGGGGTGGTTTCCGCAAGGCGGAGTTGCTCCAGATACCAACGACCCATCTCCGCGCTGCGGGGATTGCTGGACCCTGCCAACCACTCCAACCAGGAATAGAGGTCCGGGTCCGTCAGGGCCTCCTGGTAGGATCGCCCCTGGTACTTGCCGAAGGCGATGCGAGACGGGTACCAGAGGGTGTTGGCGAA
>SACH01000820.1 GCA_009928645.1 Gammaproteobacteria bacterium
TCGGCGCTCAGGATGCGTTTCGACCACTGCAACAGCTCCTCTGGCTCGGCGGCCGTGATGCGCTCACGGTTTGACCATCGGGAACTCGAACAGGAGCCGGCAGCCCCAGCGCCCATCCGTGTAACTCACCGGCCGAAACTGCCGGTTGTCGTCGCTCAACACCGCCAGGCTGACCACCGAGCGATCATAGCGGTCGCGAATCCGGTAGTGGTGATGACGCTACTTCCGTCGTCCCGGCCGGGAAGCCGGGACCCAGGCCAGGGAGGAGCAGCATCGTACCCCTCAAACCAGTCGCGGCGGGGTGCCTTGACCGGTTCGATGACCAGGCGTCTACCCTCCAGACGCAGTTCCACGGTATCCGCGAAGTCGCAGGCGCTCAACAGCGCTGCCGGGATGATGACCCCTTTGGAATTCCCAATCTTTCTCAGCGTGGTCAGCATGTCAGGTCACTCGTATTGTCATAACGATGTTATGGCGGATCGCCCGCCCGCCGCGGCGCCTCGCGCAGCGGCACCGGCCGGCCGGCGACGGCCGCAACCGCCGCCACCACCTCGCGCACCGACCAGCCCCGCCCGGTTCCCAGGTTGAGCGCCGCGCTGGCACCCCCGGCCAGCAGGTCCTCCAGGGCCACCACATGGGCCTGGGCCAGGTCGCTGACGTGGATATAGTCCCGCACCGCCGTGCCATCCGCCGTCGGGTAGTCGGTGCCAAAGAGGGCCAGTTCCGGCCCGCGCCCCTGGGCGGCGGCGATGGCCAGGGGCAGAAGATGGGTCTCGGGATCGTGGTCCTCGCCGATATACGGCAGATCAGCCCCTCGTCACGGCCATGGACAGGCTGGCACCGGCCCAGGCCCCGGCCAGGGCGGGCAGCCGCTCCAGCGGGTTGGCTTCAATTCGTCGTAGCCCGTCCCCCTCTCCCCATCCCCTCCCCCACCAGGGGGGACGGGCTTGAGCTAGATGCCAGCGTGTCGTGCCCAGAATTCGGCGGGCGTCACGACGGGGTAATCCCCCGCCAACGCCAAAAGATCCTTATCCCCGGTGAT
>SACH01000821.1 GCA_009928645.1 Gammaproteobacteria bacterium
TGATATCCGGCTGACGCTGGCGGGGGTCATCCTGGGGCAAGGGCGCCAGCACTAGGGGGGAGCTTGAGCCGGTCAGCTCCCGCACCGTCTCGGCCAGCTCAATCATGGTGAACTCGCCGGGATTGCCCAGATTCACCGGCCCGGCCAGTTCATCGGGACTAGCCATCAGCCGCACAAAGCCCTCGATCAGGTCATCCACATAGCAGAAGGAGCGCGTCTGGGTACCGTCGCCGTAGAGGGTGATCGGCTGGTTGCGCAACGCCTGGACGATGAAGTTGGACACCACCCGCCCGTCGTTGGGGTGCATGCGCGGGCCATAGGTATTAAAGATGCGCGCCACCTTGATGCGCAGCCCATGCTGACGGCGGTAATCAAAGAACAGGGTCTCGGCGCAGCGCTTGCCCTCGTCATAGCAGGAGCGCGGGCCGATGGGATTGACGTGGCCCCAGTAGTGCTCTGGCTGGGGGTGGATGGCCGGGTCGCCATAGACCTCGCTGGTCGAGGCCTGGAAGATCTTGGCCTTGACCCGCTTGGCCAGGCCCAGCATGTTGATCGCCCCATGCACGCTGGTCTTGGTGGTCTGCACCGGGTCGAACTGATAATGGATGGGCGAGGCCGGACAGGCCAGGTTGTAGATCTCGTCCACCTCGACAAAGAGCGGAAAGGTCACGTCATGGCGCAGCAGCTCAAAGTGCGGGTTGGCCAGCAGATGGGCGATGTTGTCCTTGGTGCCGGTAAAGAAGTTGTCGACACAGAGCACGTCATGGCCGTCGGCCAGCAGGCGTTCACACAGATGGCTGCCCAGAAAGCCGGCACCGCCGGTGACCAGAATGCGCTTGCGCAGAGAATAGTTCATCGCTTGATCCTTGTTCCTTTCCAGTTAAATGAAGGGATTAGATACGTGCTGGCACTGTCACACCTCCCCTCCCCCCGCGTGGGGAAGGGGCCTCGGCGGTGGCGCCGGCAGAGTCCCCGGCGTTCCCCCCTCCCCCCGCGTGGGGGAGGGGCCGGGGGAGAGGGGGGTAGAGGCCATCTGCGCGC
>SACH01000822.1 GCA_009928645.1 Gammaproteobacteria bacterium
AGGGCATGGAGGCGCGCCTCGCCGTCGGCCAGGGTCTCGCCGGCGCTGGGGTCCAGGTGGGTGATGAGGTACATGCGCCCGCTGAGGTTGTCGAAGACGACGATCTCGTCGGCGACCATGAGCAGGATGTCCGGGGTGCCCAATGGGTCGGGATGGGGGCAGGCGGCCAGGCGCGGCTCAATATAGCGGATGGTGTCGTAGCTGAAAAAGCCCGCCAGGCCCCCGGCGAAGCGCGGCATGCCCTCGGCGGCCGGGGCGACCCTGAAGCGGCGCTGGAAGGCGCTGATCCAGGCCAGGGGGTCCGGGGTCTCTTCCTCCTCGATCAGCCGGCCGTCGCTCCAGACCCGCACCTGGTGTCCGTTCACCTGGAGGCGGGTGCGGCTGGGCAGGACCAGGATGGAATAGCGCCCCCACTTCTCGCCGCCGTGGACGGACTCGAAGAGGCAGGAGTAGGGACCCCCCGCCAGCTTGAGGTAGGCGCTCAGGGGGGTGTCCAGATCGGCGAGGACCTCGCAGATCAGGGGGATGCGGTTGTAGCCTTGGGCGGCGAGGCTGCTGAATTGTTCTGGGGTCATGACCTCAACCAACTCCCTCCAGCAGACCCCGGATCTCGGTCAGGGAGTCGAGGACCGCATCCGGATGGTAATCACGGATGTCCTGGCCGTGGTTGTAGCCGTAACTCATGCAGAAAATGGTGAAACCGGCGGCGCGGGCCGCCTTCACGTCGCTGATGGAATCACCAATCATCAGGGCCGCCGCCGGCTCGACGTCGAAATGGGCGGCGGCATGGAGCAGGGGCAAGGGGTCCGGCTTGCTGCGCGGCAGGGTGTCGCCACTGATGACGATCTCGAAGGAGTCTCGCACCCCCAGATCCCGCAGCAGAGGCTCGGTGAACTGGGCGGCCTTGTTGGTAACGCAGCCCAGGCGATAGCCAGCGGCCTTCAGCCAGTCGAGCCCCTCCTCGATGCCCGGGAAGAGTTGGGAGCGCTTGGAGGTGTTGTCCCGATAGAGTTCCAGAAAGATCGGATAGGCGCGCTGAAA
>SACH01000823.1 GCA_009928645.1 Gammaproteobacteria bacterium
CAGGGCGTCCACCGTTCCCTTCGCCTTCTCCTCGATGATCCAGGCGTCGAGCGTTTGCGCGAGCGACTGGTTGCCCCGCGCGACGCCAAAGCCCTGCGGCGTGAAGACAGTCGGCTTGGGCACGACCAGGGTGAAACGGGGGTAGAGCAGCGTCCACGCGGCACCCTCCTCCGCCAGGTCGCCGATCGCGTCGACCTCCGGTAACCCCGACTCGAACACGTGCCGCTGGGCGCCGAGACCACTCAGCGGCACCAAGACCGCTTGTGGCAGCATTGACCTCGCGAAGGCGAGCGCCTCCGGGTTGCCGGGAACGCCAATGCGAAGCGCCGCGCCGCGCGCGTGGATGGCATCCCAGCTGTGGAAGGCGTGGCGCAGGTGATCGGGGACGTTGAACCCGACCGACGAGGTGTAGACCGGGACGGTCATGGTAAACGCCTCCATGCGCCGCGCCGAAATGGCCATGGTCGAGGCATAGAGTTCACACACCCCTGCTTGCAGCAGGCGCGCCGCGTCCTCCTTGCCCTCGCCTTGCACCGGCAGGAACTCGAGCGGCAGTTCCAGGCTGCGGGCCATGCGGTGCACCAGTTCGATGTCGAACCCGACCAACTGGCCGTCGGCGTTGAAGAATGACGACGGGAAATCGTCGTTGACGTAGCAGACGCGCAGCACGCCCCGGGCGCGGATCCCCGCCATGTCCGCCGGCCCGGTCGCCGCGGCACCGAGCGCCACCGGCATCTCTCGATGGACCGTCGCCGGCTGCGGGTCCGCCAGCAGGTGCAGTTCCCGCAGGGCCTGATCCTTGGTGTAAGGGGCGACGATGACGTAGCTATAGAAGGCGCGGATGCCCAGCAGCGCCCCGACCACCAGTACCGCCGTGATCGCCGTGAAGCGCAGCAGGGGCCGCAGGCGCGGGCGCACCCGGCCCCGCAGTGCCTGAACACCCACCAGCGCGGTCGCGCTGATCGTCATCACCGCGACCAGCGTGCTGAAGCGGGCGCCCAGGACGTCGATGGTGACGAAGAACTGAAACAGGTCACGC
>SACH01000824.1 GCA_009928645.1 Gammaproteobacteria bacterium
ACGTGGGCCTTGGCGAGGAACAGCAGGGGAATGGCGGTCATGGGCACGGACGCTCCAGGAAAGATGCGCCCAAGGGTAGTGTCACGACCAAGCGATGAAGATCAGGACCTATTGTTTCCGCTTGGCATGGTCCAGTATGACCGGCGCTGGAAACGCGGTGCCATTGCTGCACAGGATTTGCCAAATGGCGGGCACGTAACTCTCCCTGGCGTAATGCAGGTGATCCTTGACCGCATACACTTGATTGGCCGGATCGATCAGGATGCCGGTTTTGCAAATAGCGGTTTTTGCGGCGCCGCCTGCCGCTTGCGGATCTCCGCCAGCAACTCCGGCTGGATGTAGTTCAACAGCTCCTGCTTGCTGCGCACGCGCGGCACCGCCAGACCGATATCCAGGCTGCTGGCCTCGGCCTCCTTGAGGGACATGGCGCCAAACAACCGGCCAAGCGCCCCCAGGTCGTTGCGCGTCATCGCTGCCAGCAGGGCCGCTGCCCGCTGGGCACGCGGGGCGTCCACCGTCGCCAGGTGGTGCACATGCTCCCGGCGCGGGTCGGTGGCGGCGATGCCGGCTAGGGGGTCCGCAGTCGCCGCTGGGGTGTCCAGGCCCAGTCCGAGATCCAAAGCTGCAAAATGCAGGGGCTTTTCCGGCGCGGCATTGCTGACATGATACGTCTGCGTCACGCCATCCTGGCGCATGCGCGTTTCCAGGTGGGTATCCGGCATCAGCACCGGGTTGGCGCCAAGCAGATCCGCGGTGCGGGTATCTCCCCGGCGCACCGCCTTGAGAAAAATCACCGGCAGGGGTTGCGCCTTGCGCATCTCAGTTCTCCGTGGTTGGGCGTGATTGGCGCAGCTTCCAGGCTGCCCAGGCGGCAAAGTCTTGCTTGGGATCGGGCTCCGGTTCTGGCCCGGCGCGCCCCGTGGCCGGCTCCTGGGGGATGATCTCCTCGAACAGCCAGCGCGTCAGGTCGTCGCGCCGGGCGATGCCGTCAATAGTCACGAACCGACCACGGCAATGCGGATGCACCAGCCCCGCGGGG
>SACH01000163.1 GCA_009928645.1 Gammaproteobacteria bacterium
ACCGCAGGCCGCCAAGAAGTGGGCAAACGCCTGAGTCGTTTCCCGTGCCCCGGGGGTCGGATTGCGACTGCCGACGATGGCGAGTTGGGGATCGGTCAGGACTTGGGGATCACCCCGGACATAAAGCACCAGCGGGGCATCCACCAGTTCACTCAACCGGGCCGGATAGCGGGGGTCCGGACGGGCGAGCAGATGGGCATCCTCGGCCTGGGCCCAGTCCAGGGCGGCGGCAACCAGATCGGGCTGTGGGTCGCGCAAGCGCTCGATCACCACCGGTCGAGCCCCGGCGGCGGCCAGCCGGGCGTCGTCCGCTGCCAGCAGGGCCTCCGGGGTGCCGAACCGCTCCAGCAGGCGATTGAGGGATCTGGGCCCCAGGCCAGGGATGGTGGCCAGGGTCAGCCAGGGGCGCAGGGCCGCCTCGTCTAGGGGGCGGGCCTTAGGTAGCGTGTCCCGTGCCGTATCCCGTGCCGTATCCGGTGACGTACCCCGTGTCGGGACCGCCGCCGCGCCCCCGGTGCCGTCGGGGCTGCCTTCCCCCGTCTTGTGCCTCGCCGCCGCCACCGGTCAGCCACCCCCCTCGGGCGCCAGGACCGGGTCCTGGACATGCATGGGACGGACCGCCTCCAGCACCAGGGCGAAACTCAGGCGCGGGTAGACACGAAACACCATCAGGGAGCCCGCCCGTTCGAGGGGCAGCATGAAGTCCTCCCCCAGCGGGCTGGCGCCGCGATGCAGCGGCAGGGGGGTCCCGGGATCGGGCTCGCCGCTGATCCAACGGTCGGTACGGAAATCCCCATACCAGAACTCCTCGGACCAGAACCGCTGGTTCCGCCAGTCCCCATCCACCGCCTCGCCCCGCACCCGATCGCGGACGATCTCGCCGCCGTTAAAGATTTCAAAGCGATGCCCGGGCTCGACCCCCGCCTCGCTGCCCAGGTTGATGACCACCACCTGCAGGTTGCCGATCTGGGAGCCGCCATCGAGCACGGCGACGATCTGGCCCTGGCGCCCGGCAGGTCCCGGCCGGGGCGTGAAATTCAGCAGGGGCTCGTCGCCGCTGGTCACCACCAGCCGATCGCCCATGGCAATCTCCTGGCTCATGCGCTCGACCCGCAGGACCGCCGGGTCTCCGGGCCGCTCCAGAGTGACCTCGGCCACCGGACGAGCCTGGTAACCCAGGATGTCGCCGGAGGCCGGATCACGGTAGGGCCCGCCGGGGCGCACCAGGCGATAAGGCCCGCGCTCCCCGCCATCCAGACCGCGCACATAGACCCGGTCGCCGGTCCCCCCCATGACCCGCCGCTCGGGGAGGGCGACCACATAAGGCGCCTGCTCGATCTCGTCCCGGTCGAGGATGTAGGCATACTCCAGGAAGGGCCGGATGGCGCTCAGGGGGATGCGCGCCTCCGGGGCCTCCAGGGGTGTGACCCGGGCCTTGGGGGACAACTTGAGGGTAGGCAGAGGCTTGGCCATCGCCGAACCGCTCGGAGGCATGGCCGCACGTGGGGCGGTTCCCGCCCCTGGCCCCGCCACGGGACCCGGCAAGGGCTGGCCCTGGGCCAAGGCCAGCTTGACCACCGCGCTCAGCATCAGGCCCCAGGCCAAACGCTGGCGCCAGGCCGCAGGCCTGACGCCAACCCCTTCACCGACACAGGAAACCGGCAGGGGATCGGCCTCGAAAGGCGGCGGGGGCGGCCCCATCATCGCCCTCGACGCAGACCAGCGTAGCGACATTCCTAACACAACGATTTGGCCTTGTTTTTGCGGGACCCTGACGGTCAGTGTAGTATGCCGCCGCATACTAGCGGGCAAGTGCTCGCCTGGCCAGTGGCCGCGTCGCGCCAGGGTTCCGGACGAGGCGCCGCGGGTGGCTTCCTTCCCGTCGAGGTGAAACGCCGCCGGGGTTCACCCGGGTCTGGTGATGCCGCCCGATGCGCCCGCCCAAGGCCAAAAGCCTTTTTCGGACTGAAACATGAGTCAACTTGAGATCCTCACCTTCCCCAATCCGCGCTTACGTTCGGTCGCCAAACCGGTGACCCAGGTGGACGACCAGATCCGTCGCCACATCGACGACATGTTCGAGACCATGTACGCCGCCCCGGGGATCGGCTTGGCGGCGATCCAGGTGGGCATACCCCTGCGCCTGGTGGTCATCGACGTCTCCGAGGGTCATGACCAGCCCCTCTGCCTCATCAACCCGGAGATCCTCGGCACGGAGGGCGAGGAGGAGATGGACGAGGGATGCCTCTCAGTGCCTGGCTTCTACGAGACCGTGCGCCGCGCCGAGCGGGTGCGGGTGCGTGCCCTGGACCGTGACGGCCAGCCCTTCGAGCTGGAGACCGATGGTCTGTTGGCGGTTTGTATTCAGCACGAGATCGATCATCTCGACGGCAAGCTCTTCGTCGACTATCTCTCCTCCCTCAAGCGCCAGCGTATCCGCAAGAAATTGGAAAAGGAGGAGAGACAACGCCAACCGGAAAAGACGGAACACCGGCGGGCGGTGATCTGACCGCCCCAGCCCCGAGACCCAGACTCACCCCCATGTCACCCTTACGCATCATCTTCGCCGGTACCCCGGAGTTCTCGGTACCCTGTCTGGAGGCCCTGCTGGCGGCCGGCCAGGAGGTCATCGCCGTCTACACCCAGCCGGACCGGCCGGCGGGACGGGGCCGCAAGCTCACCCCCAGCCCGGTCAAGGCGGCCGCACTGGCCCAGGGCCTACCGGTCTGCCAGCCCCTGACGCTCAAGGACGAAGGGGCGGTCACCGACCTGCGCGCCCTGGCCGCCGACCTGATGGTGGTGGTGGCCTACGGCCTCCTGCTGCCCCAAGCCGTGCTGGACGCCCCGCGCCTGGGCTGCGTCAACGTCCACGCCTCACTCCTACCGCGCTGGCGGGGGGCCGCGCCCATCCAGCGCGCCCTCCTCGCCGGGGATACCGAAAGCGGGGTCACTATCATGCGCATGGCGGCGGGGCTCGACACCGGTCCCATGTATCTGCTCCGCCCCCTGGCCATTGCGCCGCGGGAGACCGGCGGCAGCCTCAGTACCCGGCTGTCCGCGCTGGGAGCCCAGGCCCTGGTGGAAGCCCTGCCGGGCATCGCCAACGGCAGCCTGACCCCGGTGCCCCAGGATGACACCCTGGCAAATTACGCCCACAAGCTTGCCAAGGCCGAGGCCGAGGTTGACTGGTCCCAGCCGGCAGTGGCGATCGACCGGCTGATTCGTGCCTTCGATCCCTGGCCCGTGGCCCAGACTAGCCTCGAGGGTACCAGTCTGCGCCTCTGGGGCAGTGAGTTGACTGATGTCATCCCGCCCCCGGCCGCCCTCCCCGGCCAGGTCATGGCCGCCGGCAAAGGGGGTATCGTGGTGGCGACTGGCGCCGGCGCGCTGCGCCTGACCCGCCTCCAGCCCCCGGGCAAGCGCCCCATGTCCGCCGCCGAATTCCTCAACGCCCGCTGCCTGGACGATGCCCGCCTTGGCTAACCGCCCCCCCGCCAATCCCTGGCCCGACCACCCCCCTGTTCGCGGCACCCCGACCAGGAACAAAACGGCCGCGACCCACGCCGCCGGTACCAAGCCCCGAAACAAGACGGACGCGGCCCCCGCCGCCGGGGCCCAGGCCCGGGCCGCCGCGGCACGACTGGTCGGTGCCGTGCTCCGGGAGGGACGTTCCCTCACCGAAGCCCTGGAGCAGCTTCCCGGACTGGAGCAGGAGCGGGACCGTCCCCTGATTCAGGAGCTGAGCTACGGCACCCTGCGCCTCCTGCCCCGGCTCCGAGCCCTGGCCCGGCAGTTGCTCAACAAGCCCCTGCACCCCGAGGAGGCGGCGCTCGAGGCCCTGATCCTGATCGGCCTCTATCAACTACTCGCCACCCGTATCCCGCCCCATGCCGCCGTCGCCTCCACCGTGGCCGCGACCCGGGTCCTGGGTAAGGACTGGGCGGCCGGGCTGGTCAACGCCCTGTTACGCCGCTTCCAGCGTGAGCGCACCGGCCTCCTGGCGGTAGCGGAGCGGGATGAGGAGGCTCGCTGGCTCTTCCCCCGCTGGCTGCTGGAGCGGCTGCGCCAGGACTGGCCTGAGGACTGGGAGGAGATCGTCGCCGCCAGCCATGTCCAGGCCCCCCAGTGGCTGCGGGTCAACCGCCAGGTCCTGGATCGCGACGAATACCGCGTCCATTTGGTCGCCGCCGGCATTGTGCCGGGGCTGGCGGATAGCCCCCAGGTTCCTCCCGATTTTCGTCAGGGCGTGGATCCTCTCCCCTCCAGGGTCCCGGCACCACCGGTGAACGCGATTCCGGCCGCCCCGTCCTACGCCCCCGCCGCCCTGCGCCTGGACCCGCCCCTGCCCATGGCGCGTCTCCCGGGCTTCGCCGCGGGTCAGGTCTCCATCCAGGATCTCAACGCCCAACTGGCGGCCCCCCTGCTGGGGGCGCGGCCCGGAGAACGGGTCCTGGACGCCTGCGCCGCCCCGGGGGGCAAGACGGCGCACCTGCTGGAACTGGCGGACGGCCAGCTCGATCTGACCGCCCTCGACCTCGATCCCGAGCGCCTGAGGCAGGTGACCGCGACCTTGCAGCGCCTCGGCCTCCGGGCCCGGGTCCTGGCGGGGGACGCCGCCGCACCGCCGGGGGACTGGATTGAAGTCGCTGGAGCCGACTGCGCTGGAGCTGACTTTCCAGGGGCTGGTGTCAAAGGAGCTGGCGTGGCAGTCGCTGGCGTCTCGGCGGCTGGATTGACGGACGCTCGCGCCTCGAAGGCTGGGTCATCGACAGCCAGCGAGCGGATCAGCGACGCCGCCGCCCGCGGGGTCGGCACTCTCTTCGACCGTATCCTCCTCGACGCACCCTGCTCCGCCACGGGGGTCATCCGCCGCCACCCGGACATCAAGTGGTTGCGCCGGCCCACGGACATCGAGGCCCTCGCCGCCCGGCAAGCGCGGCTGCTGGAGGCCCTCTGGCCCCTCCTGGCCCCGGGCGGCACCCTGCTCTATGTCACCTGCTCCCTGCTGGCGGCCGAGAACGAGCAACCGATCCGCGCCTTTCTGTCCCGCCACCGGGATGCCGTCGAGGTCCCCATCGTGGCGGACTGGGGACGTCCCTGCGCCAGTGGCCGTCAGGTCCTGCCGTCGGTCGCGGGCGGCGACGGTTTCTACTTTGCCCGCTTGCGCAAGGAGGTCCCATGAATAGGGCGCCCCTCCAGGCCGTCCACTGGCTGGGCCTAAGCCTACTCCTGCTGCTGTTGCCTGGACTGGCGGCGGCGCGTCCCGCCTTCCCGATCGAGGAGGTCAAGTTCCGCGCGCAGGACGAGCAGTGGCTGATGGACGTCAGCTTTAACCCGGAATTGAGCCCCCGGGCCCTGGAGGCCCTGGACAATGGCGTGCCCCTGACCATCGAGGTCTATTATCAGGTCCGCCGGATCGACGACTGGATCTGGGATGCCAGCCTGGTGGACCGCCGCCTGCGTTACGAGATCCGCTACCAGCCCCTGGCGGAGCGCTACCTGGTGGG
>SACH01000825.1 GCA_009928645.1 Gammaproteobacteria bacterium
CCGCTGTTCACCGTCCAGCAGTATGACGGCTCCCCCATGCCGGTCTACGATGCCGCCCCGCTGTTGCAGGCAGGGCAGGCCTTGTTTGGAACCTCCCAGGCCCGTCGTTTTCCACCGGCGCCGGGCAGTCAGATGATCTGCGCCAACAAAAGCGCCACCGCCTACCGTCCGCGGCAGGGGGTGCCCGAGGAGGCAAAGGGGGAGGCCTATGGGGTCTGGAGTTACCTGAGTATCTCCCTGGCCAAAGACCGCAGCCGGGCGGCCAGCCTGTTCATCGAGGATGTGGGCCTCTGGACGAAAAACGACCACCAGGCCGACCTGGTCCGTTTTCTGGATGAACACCGCCGGGCGGTGGTGCAGGCGGCCCTGGACTGCGGCCGGAATCAAGGCGCGGTGTACGATCGCACCTACATTGCCTACGCCTATGTGCTGATGCAGCCGGGTCAGGTGGGCACCGCCCTGACCGTGGCCCCCTATGTGACCCTGGCCCGCAAGGCCCTACCCGCGGGTGGCTTTGACCAGTTGCGCTCGATGACCCTGCGCGAATGGGAACACGCTTTGGGGCTCCAGTGAACGGCAAGTGGCCACCCCAGCGACGGGAACAGCGCGTCGCCAACCCCTGTTGGTGGTTGGTCTGACCACCCTACCCATGAGCATCATCCCTCAACCTTTGGTAGACAGAGAAGACGATGAAATTACCAGCCGCTATCGCCATCATGGCCACTACGGTGCTGCTGCCAGCGTACGGCGCAGCGGAGACAGTCCCCGATATGAAGGGTACCTGGGTGACTACTTCGACGGATGATTCGGTGGTTTACGGTCAGTCGGAACATCATCCCGAATCCAACCCCGACACGCTATTTTTCTCGCAGGGTCCCGATCCATTT
This sequence comes from Gammaproteobacteria bacterium, assembly GCA_009928645.1. Classification (GTDB taxonomy): domain Bacteria; phylum Pseudomonadota; class Gammaproteobacteria; order Chromatiales; family Chromatiaceae; genus M0108. The sequence continues at coordinate 888 of SACH01000825.1, forward strand.
ACCCTGACCATTGATCAACAACAGGGGCGCAGATTTGCCGGGAAATTCTCTACGCCGAGTGCGACCGAAGTGGTGGTGGGTGTCTTATCCCCCGATCTTCAGTCCGGCGTGATGGCGGCCCATGAAGGTCAACACACCTTCAAGTTGGTG
>SACH01000826.1 GCA_009928645.1 Gammaproteobacteria bacterium
GAGCGCATGAGCGACGAGGAGATCGCCGAGCTCCAGGACCTGATCGCCCGTCACGAGCGCCAGGTCGCCCAGGACCACGGCCTGGCCTACTACCAGAGCGAGGGCGACCTGGACTTTCACTACTGCATCGTCCGCGGCAGTCACAACGCCCGCCTCCAGGAGCTCTTGGCCAACGACCTCTACCACCTGGTGCGCATGTATCGCTGCCAGTTCGCCATGACCGGCCCGCGGACCCCGACGGCCCTGCGCGAGCACGCCCAGATCGTCGAGGCCATCGCCGCCCGCGACGGCGAGTTGGCAGAAGTTCTGATGCGCCGCCACATCCGCGCCGCCCGCCAGCAGGTGGAGAAGCGCTTGAGCGGCGAACTGCCCACCCCGCCGCCCCTGACCCATTGACATGAGCGCCCCCTTCGCCGCAATGGGTGCCCCCTCCGTCCGCGATGCCGCCGCTGGCAGTCAGGCGCCCTCTTCCCCCCTCCCCCCTCGTGGGGGAGGGCTGGGGAGAGGGGGTCAGTCAGTCGTGGCCACGCCCTCCCTCCCCCCTCGCGGGGGAGGGGCTGGGGGAGAGGGGGAAAAGGCCTGGACCCCTTCGGAAACCTGGCGCCGTCCCGGCCTCGCCTCGCTTAATCCCTAACCCGGAGGCCAGCAGGCACCAAGAACCCCATAGCCGTGCTTGGACCCACCCTGATCCCGGCCATCGTCTCACCCCATAACCTGATTAGAAACAGAGCAACCACCATGACCGCATCCCTCTCCCCCGGCGCCCTGCTGCGCCAGGCCGTCCGCGACGAACAGCCCCTCCAGGTGATTGGTACCATCAATGCCTACCACGCCATCATGGCCGAGAAGACCGGCTACCGCGCCCTCTACCTCTCCGGGGGTGGTGTCGCCGCTGGCTCCCTGGGCCTGCCGGACCTGGGCATCAGCAACCTGCATGACGTCTGCGAGGACGTGCGCCGCATCACCTACGTCACCCAGACCCCCCTGCTGGTGGACGCCGACACCGGCATGGGCCCCAGCGCCTTCAACATCGAG
>SACH01000827.1 GCA_009928645.1 Gammaproteobacteria bacterium
AGCACGTCCTCGGCGGTGAGGGGCTCGAAGTAGAGCTTGTCGGAGGTGTCGTAGTCCGTCGACACCGTCTCCGGGTTGCAGTTGACCATGATGGTCTCGTAGCCCAGCTCCCGCAGGGTGAAGGCGGCGTGGATGCAGCAGTAGTCAAATTCGATCCCCTGGCCGATGCGGTTGGGGCCGCCGCCCAACACCAGGACCTTGTGGCGATTGCTGGTCCCGACCCGGTCCGGGGCGTTGTAGGTGGAGTAGTAGTAGGCGGCGTCCTCGACCCCGGATACCGGCACCGGCTCCCAGGCCTCGACCGCGCCGATGCGCGCCCGCTGGGCGCGGAGGTCCCGCTCGGGGATCCCCAGGATCTTGGCCAGGTAGCGGTCAGCGAAGCCGTCCTGCTTGGCGCGGCGCAGCAGCTCGTCCGGCAGGGACTGGCCTTTGCAGGCCAGCAGCTCCTCCTCCAGGTCCACCAGCTCCTTCATCTGTTGCAGGAAATAGGGCTTGATGAAGGTCTGGCGATAGAGGTCCTCGATGCTCGCCCCCTTGCGCAGGGCCTCGTAGAGGATGAACTGGCGCTCGCTGGTGGGGTAGGCCAGCAGGGCGGTCAGCTCCTCCAGGGACTTGTGGTTGAAGTCGGCGGCGAAGCCCAGGCCGTGGCGCCCGTTCTCCAGGGAGCGGATGGCCTTCTGCAGGGCCTCCTTGTAGGTCTTGCCGATGCTCATCACCTCGCCGACGGCGCGCATCTGGGTGCCCAGACGGTCCTCGGCACCCTTGAACTTCTCGAAGGCCCAGCGGGCGAACTTGACCACCACGTAGTCGCCGGAGGGGCTGTAGCGGTCGAGGGTGCCGTCCCGCCAGTAGGGGATCTCGTCCAGGGTCAGGCCCCCGGCGAGCAGGGCGGAGACGTAGGCGATGGGGAAGCCGGTGGCCTTGGAGGCCAGGGCCGAGCTGCGCGAGGTGCGGGGGTTGATCTCGATGACGACGATGCGGCCGTCCCTGGGGTTGTAGGCGAACTGGACGTTGGTGCCGCCGATGACGCCGATG
>SACH01000828.1 GCA_009928645.1 Gammaproteobacteria bacterium
ATCGGGCAGTGAGTCAGGCCCTGGGTCAGGCTGAGGTCTGTGCCCAAAGCGGCGAAGTGGGTCCGGTCCGCGGCCTGACGGAGATCGAAGCTGCCCGCGCTGAGTTGCGGCAAGGCCATGGCGCCAAGGCCGGCACGGGTGCCACCACCCAGCCGCAGGCGTGGGTCAGACAGCAGAGCCAGCACCTGTGGCCAGTCCGGATCATCCGTGGTCGGGGACCAAAGACGGATCTCGCCGCTGAAGCGATAGCCCGCCAGGAGCAGGCCGCGATCAAATTTCCCGGTGTCCTGGGCAACGCCACGATGGCTCAGCCGGACGCGGTCGCGGATATTCGGGTCCTCGCGGGTGGTCAGCGCCGGCCCAAGCACCGGATCCCGCAGGCGAAGTTCGCCCGCCGCCCCGAGCAGTAGCCCCTGAACGGGGTGGCCCTGGCTGTCCTGGAGGACGGCGGTAGCCACCTCCAGGCGGGAACCCGCCCCATCTTGACCTTGCTGAAAACCGAAGAGGGCGTTGGTGCTCGCCAGGTCGTGGTCCTGACGCCAGAGGTGGCGCAGGACCCCGGCGAGGGACGTGCCGGGTATGCAGGGGAGACCGTTGGCATCCCGGACGATGGGGTGGTCAAAGACGCCATCGGCACCCCCCGTGCCAATCGACAAGGCGGAACGGGCCTGGAAGGTAAAGCGGGCGATATGGACGACGGCACAGTCGAGACGATTCATTGTTGGTCCTCCTGGCGGTGACTCCGGCCTTTTTCTCCTTGGGCGACGCGCATGGCCTCACGGGTGAAAAGGCGCAGGGCGGCGACGGAAGCGAGCGCCGGCACGCTGGCGCGGAACCAGTCACGGAAATTGCGCAGGCCCTGGGTGTCCCCAAAACTGTCCTGCCAGCCCTCGGCCTGTCCCTTGCACAAGGCATTCGGACCCTCAAAGAGATCACGCTCGATGGCGGCCAGGTTCTCCCGTGTATCGCTGCTGTCCGCCTGCCGCAGATACTCGTAGACGCTCCCCCATTGCGCGGTGGAAGGACCGCAGGGC
>SACH01000829.1 GCA_009928645.1 Gammaproteobacteria bacterium
ACTTATTATGAATTGAAATATCAAATATTACATGAAGTATTAGAAAGTGATAATTATTACAATTCCTGGATCATGGCAAGAGTCAGAAAAAGCAATTTAGGTAAAATAAATGAAGTCATTTAAAGAATATAACAAAAAAGAAAATCCATTCTTAAATTGGGAAAGTTCTTTTAATGAAAGACGAAATTTAAATAGACAAAAAGTTAATGAAGAAATAACTAGACCTCCAGTTAGAGCTAATTATGATAATTATCAATTCAGAAATGATAAAAATCATCCTGTTCATGACACATTAGCTATTAAAGGAAGAGAGGAACTTTCACCAGAAGAAATTAATTCAGTTCAACATTATACTGGCACGTCTGCTAAAAATACCGAAACTGGTCATTTATCTTCAGGAGAAATGAATGGTTATTTAAGAAATAGATTTGGACATAAATTTTCAAAAATAAAATATGGACATGCCCCTGATAAAGTAGAAGAAGGTATTAAAAATTTATCTAAAGCATTTAGACCTAGTACTACCAATTCGGTTCCTATTGAAACTTTTTCTGGAATTCCAAATGAAATAGGATATAAACTTGAACAAATGAATCCGGGGGAAACTACACATTTACCTGGATTTACTAGTACAAGTACAAATAGAAAAGTTGCAGAAAGGTTTAGTAATTATGATGATCTTGGAATTAGACCTGGACATTTAATAAAATTTCATGTTCATCCTGGTGCTGGATTAAGCATTGCAAGACATTCTGTTTCTTTGGAAGATGAAAATGAAGAACCGGATGAAACAACAAAATTATTTACACAATTATATGGTGAAACAGGAAAAGGAAATCAGGGAGAAGACGAGATTTTATTACATCATGGAACAAAAGTAACTTATTTAGGTTCTGAAAGACAAGGAAGACATATTATTCATCATATGGAAGCACATCCTGAACATTTATCATTAGATGAATATCCTAATCCATATCTTCATCCTAAAATCTGAATGAATCTACTCGGAAAGATACCTAAAAACTATATTCCAA
>SACH01000830.1 GCA_009928645.1 Gammaproteobacteria bacterium
CATGACCAGACTTGCGCTGATTGCAGGTGCGGCAACAGATCGTCATGTTGTGGTTTGAGTTAGCTCCTCCGAGCTTGATTGGTATCATGTGGTCACCTACAGCATTCTCCTTCGTGATCTTCGTCCCGCAGTAGGGACAAGTCTTGCGCTCGCGCAGCAACACCCAAAAGTTAACCGTGCCATCTTCGCGCGCCTTTAATATCTTTTTGCGCCACGTCTGGCGGTTGATCTCTTTCAGCCTAAACTCAAGATCCATTCGGTACTGAATCTTGTACTGCATCGCATCGCTGAAATGCGGATTCTTCCATGGCCTTCCTTCAGCCTTTAGCTTGCGAGCCCACCATCCAGCAGACTCTCGAGTCTTTGCTTCTGATACATATAAACGCCATGCCTTCACATGCGCATCATGCTTAAGCGGGCCGCGCTTAAATCTTCTCCAATCCCGAACGTGCTGCTGATACTTCAGGTCGCCATTTTTTAACCTTGAAGTTCGCGCGTGCGCTGCATTCGCCTCTGGGTTTGCCTTTTTCCAAGCTTTTTTATTTTCTAAATACCTTTCCCTCTGATCTTCTGAAATTTCTTGCCGCGTTTTTGATACTTTAGATATTGTGCACTTCTTGCATATAGACGCAGAAGCATAGAACTCACTAATGGCCTTCTCTTCACCGCATTCATTACAAGCTTTCGTTGCTCCCTGCTTTACTAATTCAAGATGCCTCCGTTTTGCATTTAACCGCCATTTTAGCTTGCTATCATTAGTTACCTTTGGCGCCCTAGCTTGGCGCTTGCACTTATCAGAGCAATAAACCGCCTGCGCACTTCTCCCATCAGGCATATCACCGCCGCACTGAGCGCAATGCGTGCGTGGCTCGGTCTTCTTGACGTAGGTCGAAGGCTTGCACTGCGGGCCGCAGTACATGTGTTTGTGGCTCGGGATCGCCTCGCCGCACGTCGGGCAGTACTTAGGCGTCTTGCGATGTTGGGAAGTCGCTGAAAATGCGATAGACTGGCTGTTAGCCATGGCCGCATACCT
>SACH01000831.1 GCA_009928645.1 Gammaproteobacteria bacterium
GGGTCCGGGTCGAGGCCTTGACACGGCTTGTGGCCGGTGGGTCCTTGGGGGGGAGGGTGAGGCCCGCCAGCAGGTCGGCGGCGGTGGTGCCCAGGGCGTGGGCGATGACCAGGAGTTGGTCGACGGTGGGGGTGGATTTGCCGGTCTCCCATTTGGTGATGGCGCCTTGGCCGATGCCGACCTGGCGCCCCAGGTCCGTCTGGTTGAGTTTGAGCCGGGCACGGGCGGCCCGGAGGTTGTCGGCAAAGCTGACGGTTGACGACATGCGTGTGTCCTCGGTGGGCGGCGAGGCCTTGCGCCTCTCCTAATAAGGCTATCATAGCCTTAAAAATAGTATTTCGGTATAGGGTGCGCTGGCCATAAAAATAGCGTTCTGAGTGCTAAACTAGACTTTAGTAGGCGCTAAAAGGCGTAAGACGATGCCAGAATCATCCATCAGTATCGGTCAGCGGTTGGTCAAGGCCCGTAAGGCGGCGCGCTTGACGCAAGGGGAACTGGGCGCGCGGAGCGGCCTGAGCCAGCGGCTGGTGTCGAACATCGAGTGCGGCCACATCAAGGGTTCGATCGAGACCCTGACCAGGCTGGCCAAGGTCCTGGGGGTCAGTGTGTCGCACCTGGCGGGCGAGCGGGTGCAGGAGTGGCAGGAGGGCGGCGGTCGGGATGAGGTCCTCAAGGATCCGCTGGCCCCGGTCGGTCTTCAGGGTCTGGCGCGTAATGGTGCCTTGTGCGATGCCCTGGCGATCACGGCCGAGGAGTGGGCGGCCTTGCGGGCGATCAAGCTGTCGTATCTGCTGCCTCAGGAGGCTTATTCCGCGATCCTGCTGGTGATGAGGTCCTCGCGGCCGAGTGGGTGATGCGTGACGGTCGGCGGCAAGAGGTGAGGGTTCTTTTCATGCCCGGTATCACAGGGATTGTGGTGATGAAGGGACAACATCGAGGCAAGGATTTTGTCCGCTGTGGCTGACTTCGACGGGATACGTGGCGCCGCTGATGCTGGTTTGCGGTGGCGGGAAGAAGAAGGGAGGGCGGAGGG
>SACH01000164.1 GCA_009928645.1 Gammaproteobacteria bacterium
GGCCTATCTGGCGAACAACGGCCTGCTGGCCGAGCTGGACCTCGAGGCGCTCAGCGCGGAGCTGCACGCCGAGTTCGCCTCCACCACCTCCGCGCAGTCGCGGGCCAAGGTGGTCAAGCGCCTGAAGGTCGTCGAGGCCCTCCGCAAGTCGGGGAACAACCCCGCCTGGATGGTCCTCGACGTTGTCCCGGTCATCCCGCCGGACCTCCGGCCGCTGGTCCCCCTCGAGGGCGGGCGCTACGCCACCAGTGACCTGAACGACCTCTACCGCCGTGTGATCAACCGGAACAACCGGCTGAAGCGGCTCATTGACCTGCGCGCCCCCGAGGTGATCCTGCGCAACGAGAAGCGCATGCTCCAGGAGGCGGTGGACGCCCTGCTCGACAACGGCCGCCGCGGGCGGGCCATCACCGGCACCAACAAGCGCCCGCTGAAATCCCTGGCGGACATGATCAAGGGCAAGCAGGGGCGCTTCCGCCAGAACCTGCTCGGTAAACGCGTTGACTACTCCGGGCGTTCGGTCATCGTGGTGGGCCCCAAGCTCAAACTCCATCAGTGCGGCCTGCCCAAGCGCATGGCCCTGGAGCTGTTCAAGCCCTTCGTCTACGGTAAGTTGCAGTCGCGCGGTGCGGCGACCACCATCAAGGCCGCCAAGAAGCTCGTCGATCGCGGCGCCGGCGAGGTATGGGACATCCTCGAAGAGGTGATCCGCGAGCACCCGGTGATGCTCAACCGCGCCCCGACCCTGCACCGCCTGGGTATCCAGGCCTTCGAGCCGGTGCTGATCGAGGGCAAGGCCATCCAGCTTCACCCCCTGGTCTGCACCGCCTTCAACGCCGACTTCGACGGCGACCAGATGGCGGTCCACGTGCCCCTGTCCCTGGAGGCGCAACTGGAGGCCCGGGCGCTGATGATGGCCTCCAACAACATCCTCTCCCCGGCCAATGGCGAGCCGATTATCGTCCCCTCCCAGGACGTGGTGCTCGGTCTCTATTACATGACCCGCGAGCGCGCCGGGGTCAAGGGCGAGGGCAGTGTCTTTGCCAATATCAGCGAGGCGCGGCGGGCCTGGGAGACGGGGATGGCCGACCTCCATGCCCGGGTCAAGGTGCGCATCCGCGAGGTCCGGCTGACGGAGGCCGGCGAGCGTGAGGCGGTGGTCAGCCTCAAGGACACGGTCCTGGGCCGGGCCCTGGTCTACGCGATCGTCCCGGAAGGTCTGAGCTTCGACCTGGTCGACCGGGCCCTGGGCAAGCGCCAGATCTCGCAACTGATCAACCAGTGCTATCGCACGCTGGGCCTCAAGGAGACGGTGGTCTTTGCCGACCAGGTCATGTACCTGGGTTTTCGCATGGCCACCCGCGCCGGCGTGTCCATCGGCCTGGAGGACATGGCCGTCCCCGAGGAGAAGCCCGGCATCCTCGCCGAGGCCGAGCGCCAGGTGAAGGAGATCGAGCAGCAGTATGCCTCGGGTCTGGTGACCAATGGCGAACGCTACAACAAGGTCATCGACATCTGGTCCCACACCAACGACCTGGTGGCCAAGGCGATGATGGGTAAGTTGGGCAAGGAACGGGTGACAGACACCCGGGGCCGCGAGGTCCAGCAGGACTCCTTCAACTCCATCTACATGATGGCCGACTCCGGCGCCCGCGGCTCCGCCGCCCAGATCCGCCAGTTGGCGGGCATGCGCGGCCTGATGGCCAAGCCCGACGGTTCTATCATCGAGACCCCCATCACCGCCAACTTCCGCGAGGGGCTGAACGTCATCCAGTATTTCATCTCCACCCATGGCGCGCGCAAGGGCCTGGCGGACACCGCTCTCAAGACCGCCAACTCGGGCTACCTGACCCGCCGCCTGGTGGACGTGGCCCAGGACATGGTGGTGCTGGAGCGCGATTGCGGCACCGAGCGCGGCCTGCTCATGACCCCCATCATCGAGGGTGGGGACGTGGTCGAGCCCCTGCGCGAACGTATCCTCGGCCGAGTGCTCGCCGCGGATGTCTACCGGCCCGGCAGCGACGACCTCATCTGCCCCGCCGGCACCCTGCTGGACGAGCAGTGGGTGGGGTCCCTGGAACAGGCGGGCATCGACCAGGTGCGGGTGCGCTCCCCGATCACCTGCGAGGCCCGTACCGGCGTCTGCGCCCACTGCTACGGCCGCGACCTGGCCCGGGGGCACCTGGTCAACACCGGCGAGGCAGTGGGGGTCATCGCCGCCCAGTCGATTGGCGAGCCGGGAACCCAGCTCACCATGCGCACCTTCCACATCGGCGGCGCGGCGTCACGGGCGGCGGCGGTCAACAGCATCGAGATCAAGTCCGCCGGCACCGTGCGCCTCCACAATCTTAAGGTGGTGCAGCATGCGAACGGCAGCCTGGTCGCCGTCTCCCGCTCCGGGGAACTGTCAGTGGTCGATGACCTCGGCATGGAGAAGGAGCGCTACAAGCTGCCCTATGGCGCCACCCTGCGAGTCGGTGATGGTGATACCGTCCAAGGTGGTCAGGTGGTGGCGACCTGGGACCCCTTCACCCATCCGGTGGTGACCGAGGTGGCGGGCCGGCTGCGCTTCGACTCCTTTATCGAGGGTGTCACGGTGCAGAAGGAGACGGACGAGGTCACCGGCCTCACCGCCCTGGTGGTCCTTGATCCCAAGCAACGACCTGCCGCCGGTAAGGACCTGCGCCCCATGGTCAAGCTCCTGGATGAGGAGGACCGGGAGCTGAATATCGCCGGTACCGACATCCCGGCCCGTTACTTCCTGCCCGCCGGGGCCATCGTCGGCGTCGCCGACGGGGCCGCCGTCGGCGTGGGCGATATCCTGGCGCGCATTCCCCAGGAGTCCTCCAAGACCCGCGACATCACCGGCGGTCTGCCCCGGGTGGCGGATCTCTTCGAGGCACGCCGGCCCAAGGAGCCGGCCCTGCTGGCGGAGGCCTCGGGCACCATCAGTTTTGGTAAGGACACCAAAGGCAAACAGCGCTTGGTCATTACCACGGACGAGGGGGAGCAGATCGAGGAGCTGATCCCCAAGTGGCGGCATGTCAATGTCTTCGAGGGCGAGCGCGTGGAACGGGGCGAAATCGTCTCCGACGGCGAGCTCAATCCCCATGACATCCTGCGCCTCAAGGGGGTCACACAACTGGCCGAGTATCTGGTGAAGGAGATCCAGGATGTCTACCGCCTCCAGGGCGTCAAGATCAATGATAAGCACATCGAGGTCATCGTTCGCCAGATGCTGCGCAAGGGTGAGATCCTCGATGCGGGCGATACCCGACTACTGCGGGGCGAACAGGCGGAACTGAGCCAGGTGCTGCAGGAGAACGAGCGGGTCCGGGCCGAGGGCCGCCTGCCGGCGCGCTATGAGCCCCTGCTGCTGGGCATCACCAAGGCCTCGCTGGCTACCGAATCCTTCATCTCCGCCGCCTCCTTCCAGGAGACCACCCGGGTCCTGACCGAGGCGGCAGTGCGCGGCTCCACCGACCGCCTGGGCGGGCTCAAGGAGAACGTCATTGTCGGGCGCCTGATCCCGGCAGGCACGGGCCTGGCCCATCACCAGGACCGCCGCCGCAAACGTCGGGAGGAGCGGGAACTGGAGGCCGAGGCCGGGGGTGCCAAGCTGGAGCTGGTCACCGCCGAGGTCGAGGAGGCCATCAAGGAGGCCTTGAGCAATGTGGCCCTGGGTAATCTGGCGGCCGCCACCGCGGCGCAGACCAGCGAATTACTTGCCGGGCAGGCAGATGACCAGGGGGCGTCGGAGGATGGGGAAGGGGATTACCAGGCCGACTGACCGAACGCCCCGATGGCTGAACCCTGTCATGGAGTTGACAGAGCAGAGGGGCAATCCTATACTTCCGCGTCTTAGCTAAGCCGGCCGCCTGGCCGGCTTGATCATTTACTAGGCCGTGGCTCATCTCATGACGAGACGTGCCGACGGCCATGTTGCATGTGGGCGCTCCGGCGCCATTGGAGAGCGATTGCATGACAACCATCAATCAGTTGGTCCGCAAGCCGCGTAAGCGTCAGGTGGCCAAGAGTACGGTCCCGGCGCTGGAAGAGTGCCCGCAGAAAAGAGGCGTCTGCACCCGTGTCTACACCACGACGCCGAAAAAGCCTAACTCTGCCTTGCGTAAAGTGGCGCGTGTGCGTCTGACCAACGGCTATGAGGTGACGTCCTATATCGGTGGTGAAGGGCACAACCTTCAGGAGCACTCCGTAGTTCTGATCCGAGGTGGTCGCGTCAAGGACCTGCCAGGTGTCCGGTATCACACCGTGCGCGGCACCCTGGACACCTCCGGCGTCGATAAGCGTCGCCAAGGTCGCTCAAAGTACGGTGCCAAGCGGCCGAAGAGTTGACGCATCAACAATTCAGGCGTCCCGAGCTGAGTCGACGCGGCCGGCCGGGAACCTTGCGATCTCTGCTGATCGCCTATCCTGCATAATCAGGTCGGAGCCCACATTCATGCCCAGAAGACGTATCGTCGCGCGCCGCCAGGTGCTGCCGGACCCCAAATTTGGCAGTCATCTGCTTGCTAAGTTTGTCAACATGCTCATGGAAGATGGTAAAAAGTCAGTCGCCGAGCGCATTATGTACGGGGCCTTGGAGACGATGGCCACCAAGAAGGGCGGGGAACCTCTGAATTTGCTCGATCAGGCGATGGAAAACGTACGTCCGGTTGTTGAGGTCAAGTCGCGACGTGTGGGTGGTGCTACCTACCAGGTGCCGGTGGAGGTCCGTCCTGCACGCCGTAACTCACTCGCCATGCGCTGGCTGATCGATGCGGCTGGGAAGCGCTCGGAAAAGTCTATGGCCCTACGGCTGGCCGGAGAACTCATGGATGCGGCGGACGCACGTGGAACTGCGGTCAAGAAGAAGGAAGATACCCACCGGATGGCGGAAGCCAACAAGGCCTTCTCGCACTATCGCTGGTAATCGCAGCCGCGCAGAGTCGGTTGCGGCTGTGGTCCGAGCATGGCTTGTTAATAGCAGGCCTGTCTAGGGAAACCACCAACCCCACAACCTCATCTCAGGGATTGAGATAGGCCGCTTAGATAAGCATGGATGTCAGGCTTCTATAGGGAAGCCAGATTGCGACGGTACCTGTGATGCATTGATGACGGGTATACCCTGGCCAATGCGTAATGATGGGTGCCCAGCTCCTTAACAGGAGAATTCGTCAGGCGACTCACACGTCTGGCTGGCCAGGGCAAAGCAGCCCAGGGCAGAGTTATCCGGTGACCGTAACCGACTGGATGCTCAGCCTTCGAATGGATGCGTTAGCACCGGCTTGTGATAGCCAGTTAGCATCGGGAGCAGGCCTTTAGGCCGTTGCCGTCGCCAATACACACTAACCAGTATTTCAGGTAGATCGGGATGTCCAAAGCCAAATTCGAACGTAAGAAGCCGCACGTCAACGTAGGCACGATTGGCCACGTCGACCATGGCAAGACCACCTTAACGGCGGCCATCACC
>SACH01000832.1 GCA_009928645.1 Gammaproteobacteria bacterium
GCGGGTGTCGCCACGCTGCGCCTTGAGCGATCCGGCCTTGATCCAGTTGAGGACCACGTGGCTATCCATGCCCAGCAGCCGCCCGACCTCACTGGCCGTTAACTCCTCGCTCTTGTCACGCCGCTCCAGGCCCAGCAGCCACATCCTTTGCCCAATGGCCGGCTCGGTGCGCCCGGGGAAGCCGGCCGCGGTCAGGGCCTTCTGCACATAGCGCGTGCCACGGCCCTCGTGGGCGTCGAGGATGGCGTCCTCTTCCGGCGTCCACGGCGTGCGCCGGCCCTCGAAGCGCACCCCCAGGCGGATGGCCTGAAGCCGCACCCATTGCCGCGGGCGATCCCAGGTCTGGCAGAACTTCTTGAGTTCCCCCGGCTTCAGATAACCCCGGTGATAGAGCCGCTTGATGGCGCGGTCGATCTCCGGGGTCGTCGGGCGGAAGGTATGCCCCGCCTGATGATGCAGGCCACGCTTGCGGGCATACTCGGTGATGGCCTGGACAGTCCGGGCCGGCAGGTAGGGGGCGATCCGGGTCGGGCCCAGGTCGGGGTAATAGGCATCGAGCAGGGCCAGCTCCGCCGGGGACCATTGGCGCTTGGTGCCACGGCATGGCCCACCTGGCTCTGCGGGGACCAGGGGTGGGCGGTCGGCCAGCGGATCGCTGGCGGTCAAGGTGGCGGTGATGGAAAGGTCGGTCACGCCCCCACCCCCAGCCCCAACTGGGTCGTCGAACCCGGCACCACATGCAGCCGCAGCTCCACCTCGCCATCGCGCACCTGCCAGGCGTGCTCGGCGAACACCACCGGCTCGGGATGCGACGGGACACCCTGCCCTGGCAGGATCAGCCAGCAATCCCCCACCGCACACTCGCGGCCCTCCTGTGCCCACAGGCGCTGGCCAGCCAGGATGGAATACCAGTAGCCCGGCGGGCAGGCGGTGTCGATCTCGATCAGGGTGGCTTTCATGCTGTTCTCTTATCCCGGCGCTTGGCCTCAGCCCGCACCTGGAAATGACAACGCACATGCGCCGCCACCTCG
>SACH01000833.1 GCA_009928645.1 Gammaproteobacteria bacterium
TGGTGGTCCGGGTCGAGCCCCGGGCGGATGCCGTCACCGAGGAGTTGCTCGCCAAGGTCGGTTTCACCCCGCTGCCTGAGCCGTTGCCCCGCCTGGGCGAGCTGGCCGAGGTCACCGTGGACCTGAAGCCCCAGCCGCCCACGCCTTGGGTGCCGAACGCCGCCCTGCACCGCCGTGATGGCCAGCTTGGCGTCTGGCGGCTGGAAGGGGACGACGAGCCCCGCTTTATCCCCGTAGAGCGTGGCCTGTCGGATCTGGACGGCCGGATCCAGATCCTGGCCGGCCTCAGCCCCGGCGACCGGGTGGTCATGCATAGCCGTTCGCCCCTGAGTCCTAGCAGCCGGATCGAGATTCGGGACGCCATCCCCGGGGTCCCCCCTGCCCCCGGGACCCAAGCCACCCCGGCGCCCGGTTCACCCCGATGATCAGTCTCGCCGGCCGTGACATCCTCCACGCCTGGGGCAAGTTCGTCTTCACCGGCCTGGGGCTGGGGCTGCTCATCGGCGTCACCCTCTCCATGGCCGGCATCTATCGCGGCATGGTAGACGACGCCGAGGTGCTGCTGGATACCAGTGGGGCGGACCTCTGGGTGGTGCAGCGGGACACCCTGGGCCCCTACGCCGAATCCTCCAGCCTCCAGGACGATCTCTACCGCGGCATCCTCACCCTGCCCGGGGTGGCGGAGGCGGCCAACGTCACCTACCTCACCATGCAGGTGGGCCAGGGGGACCGGGAGCGCCGGGCCATGGTGGTTGGCGTGGTCCCCGGCGGTCCGGGTGAGCCGGGGCAGCCACGCTTCCTGGTCGCCGGGCGCCATCTCACCCGCGGCCACTACGAGGCGGTGGCGGACCTGGCTACCGGCTTCCAGGTGGGGGAGCAGGTCCGTATCCGCCGCAACCTCTACACCGTGGTCGGGCTGACGCGCCGTGCCGTCTCCTCCGGGGGCGATCCCATGGTCTTCATCCCCCTCAAGGATGCCCAGGAGGCCCAGTTCCTCAAGGACAACGACGCCATCGTCCACCAGCGCCAG
>SACH01000165.1 GCA_009928645.1 Gammaproteobacteria bacterium
GTCTTCGTGGATCGCCCTGGCGCACGGCGCATCATCAGTCTCCGCAAGGCTACCCGTACCGAGATCGACCGCTATGCCACGTCTTAAGCCTGGAACCCTACTACCCACCCCCGAGGAGGATGCCGCCATTACCGCCGCGGCACTGTCCGATCCGGACGCCCGACCGTTCACGGATGAGGAATGGGCCGCCGTGAAACCTCGGGTGCGCCTGGGCCGCCCCCCCGCGGTGGCCAAGAAGGTCTCGACCACGATCCGTTTTGATGCGGACCTGCTAGCCGCGTTGAAGGCCAGCGGGCCGGGTTGGCAGACGCGCGTCAACGATGCTGTGCGCGCCTTGTTTATGAAGCAGCCGGCGGCGTAGGACCCGGTCGTAGGATGGGTTAGGTCGTCGCGGCAGATAAGGTTTTGCCGCTGGGCGCGCTTGGCCTGACCAAAGACGGGGGTATTGGCCTGGATACGGGCGCGACGCCAGGCCGCGATCTGCTGCGGATACAACCCCTGACGCCGGCAATAGGCACTGAGTTCCTCGGCGTTGAGGTGAGCGGTCTCGACGACGATGGCGAACTTTGCGGCGCTGTCGCGCGCGTCGGGGGTCGGCGTCGGGACGAGGTCGCCACCCGCCTTGAGCGCCTGGGTGCGCCAGCTATAGAGGGTATCACGCGGGATCTGGGTCTCCCGCGCCAGGTCGGGTACGGGCCGATTGTGCGGCGGCAACATCTTGGCGATGAGGCTGGCTTTGAACTCGGCGGAATACTGTCTCATGGGCAAAACGTCTCGATGACCGTGCCGAGGGGGCGCGCTGAGTTAACGTATCGGGTCAGAGGGGCCGAAGCCCCGTCTGCCCACAGAACCGTGCGTACGGGTCCGTACACGGCTCCTCACGCAAGGCGTATCCACCGTTCGGCATCAAACCAGTGGTGTAGCTTCCTGTCGGAACAAATGGCCTGTCCCATCACGGCGATGAACCAGTCGGTGGGGTATGCCTTGGTCACCGCCCAGGTGTTAGACAAGGCCTAGCGTCCGCGGTGGGAGTACACCGCTGCTGCCGCCTATGGCTGGGGGGACTGCTTCGCGGGGGTGGATCAATCCCGGCTAAGGGTTACAATGACCCAACTATGAGCGCCAAACCCAATATCATCATTTCCAGCCTTGACGCTGAGCGCCTGGAGAAACTCCTCGCCGGCACCCTGGCCAACGCCTTTCCTGGCAAGGATGCACTGGAGGCCGAGCTTGCGCGTGCCGATGTGGTAGAGCCCCGGAAGATGCCGCCTAACGTTGTCACCATGAATTCGACGGTGAGGTTCCGGGTGGCAGATTCCGCCGAGGAGTTCACGCTCACCCTGGTCTACCCTAAGGACATGGATGCCTCGGGAGGCAAGATTTCCATTCTGGCCCCAGTGGGTAGCGCCCTGCTGGGTCTCGCCCATGGGGATGAAATCGAGTGGCCTAAGCCAGGTGGCGGTCTGGTGAAAGTCCGTATCGAAGAGGTGACCTATCAACCCGAGCGGGCTGGGGAATATCACCGATAAGCAGGGGGGGATGGTGCGCAGGGCGGGACTCGAACCCGCACGGGTTGCCCCACTGGAACCTAAATCCAGGGCGTCTACCAATTTCGCCACCTGCGCGTGGTGGAGATTTTAGCGCGCTCAGCCTCCCTTTGACATCTCCAAATCCACGCCTGACCGCCCGACATCGATCCCGGCTCTGCATTTGAGGAGGCGCCCGCCTGTCGGTTAGGGGCTCCACCCATCAGCAGTAGTTGCTCACCCGTCAGTAGATGCCAGTCTCCCACCCGTCAGTAGATGCCCGTCCAGTAGTTAGCGTCCGCGGGAATCGGGCCCTCGCAAAATGGAAAAAAAGGGCAGGCTGCGCCCAAGGGCGCAAACAGGACTGGCAATTTTCCCCGGGGTCAGGGATATTATCTCATGACGCCGACCAGGTCTTGAACGGCGGGTTTCTCGTAGTAAGCACCTCGCTCTACCCCTCAATCACCGCGAATGGCCGCTTTGCGCGGCTATCGGTGCTGGGATTGCGTTGTGCTTTTGGGCCAGTCTCCGTCAGATCCCACTCAGCCCCATCCTTTCCACGTCATTGATAACCACGGATGCAGGTGCCCAATGAGGCCTTCTAGCAACATCCTCTTCCCGCTTCTGATTGCCCTCCTGGCCGTGGCCGCCTGGGCCCTGCTCAATCAGCCCATCCAGGAGCCGATGTGGCCGGCCAAGCTGCAAGGGTTCTCCTTCGCGCCCATGCGCGCCGACAGCGATCCCTCCAAGGACATCTACCCCAAGGTGGGGGAGATCGACGAGGACTTGGCCTTGCTCAAGGACACCGTTCATGCGGTGCGAACCTACACGGTCAAGGACACCTTGGCCGAGGTACCACACCTGGCGCGTAAGCACCGCCTCAATGTCACGGTGGGGGCCTGGATCGGGCCGGACGCGGAGGAAAACGACAAGGAACTGGACCGCCTGACCGAGGTGCTGGCCCAGGGCAACCGTAACGTGGTCCGGATCATGGTCGGCAACGAGGCCCTGCTGCGCGGCGACGTGACGGTCCCGGAAATGATCGCCTACCTCGACCGCGTCCGTCGTGGCACCGCCTTGCCAGTGAGTACCGCCGAGCCCCCCTACATCTGGATGCGCCATCCCGAGCTGGCCAACCACGTCGATTTCATCACCATCCACCTCCTGCCTTACTGGGAGGAGGTGCCGATCGAAGAGGCGGTGGATCACGTCTTCAAACGCCTAGAGGATATTCGCGAGCAATTCCCCGGTAAGCCGGTGGTCATCGGCGAGGTGGGCTGGCCGAGCAATGGCCGCACCAGCGGCGGCGCCGAGGCCACCCCGGCCAACCAGATCCGCTTCCTGCGGCGCTTCCTGGCCCGCGCCGAGCAGATGGGCATCACCTATTACGTAATGGAGGCCTTCGACCAAACCTGGAAGATGGGTATCGAGGGCGCCACCGGGGCCTACTGGGGGGTCTACAACGCCGATCGTCAGCCCAAGTTCGAGTTCACCCAGCCGGTGGTACGCATCCCGCATTGGCGGGAATTGGCGGGCCTCTCTATCCTCGGCGCCGTCCTGCTGCTGGTCTTCCTCTACCGCGACAGTTCGACCCTGTCCCACAAGGGCAAGGGCTTTCTGGCCCTGATCGTATACGGGCTCTCCACGGCGGTGGTGTGGATCGTCTACGATTACACGCGCCAATACATGACGGTCGGCACCGCCATCACCGGCTTTCTGCTGCTGGTGGGGGGGCTGGGGGTCATCCTCTTCATCATGGCCGAGGCCCACGAATGGGCCGAGTCCCTCTGGTTGCGCAAATGGCGGCGGCCCTTCCCCAAACGTCTGGTCAGCGACGGCGAACTGCCCCTGGTCTCCATCCACGTTCCGGCCTACAACGAGCCGCCGGAACTGCTCAAGGAGACCCTCGACGCCCTGGCGGCCCTGGATTACCCCAACTACGAGGTCCTGGTGATTGACAACAACACCAAGGATCCGGCGGTGTGGGAGCCGGTGGAGGCCCACTGCGCCGCCCTCGGGCCACGGTTCCGCTTCTTCCATGTCGACCCCCTGGCGGGCTTCAAGGCCGGTGCCCTGAACTATGCCCTGCGGCAGACCGACCCCACCGCCGAGGTGGTGGCGGTCATCGACGCCGATTACGTGGTCCATCCCCTCTGGTTGCGCGATCTGGTACCGGCCTTCCAGGACCCGGAGGTGGCCATCGCCCAGGCACCCCAGGACTACCGCGACGCCGATCAGAACGCCTTCAAGGCCATGTGCATGGCCGAGTATCGCGGCTTTTTCCTGCTGGGCATGGTCACCCGCAATGAGCGCAATGCCATCATTCAGCATGGCACCATGACCATGATCCGCCACTCCGCCCTGCTGGAGATGGACGGTTGGGCCGAATGGTGCATCACCGAGGATGCGGAACTGGGGCTGCGCCTCTTCGAGGCCGGCTACAAGGCCCTCTATATCCCTTACACCTACGGTCGGGGCCTGATGCCGGACAGCTTCAGTGACTTCAAGAAGCAGCGTTACCGTTGGGCCTATGGGGCGGTGCGCATCCTCGCCCATCACCGCCAGCAATTCCTCGGCACCATCAAGACCAAGCTTAACGCCGGCCAGCGCTACCACTTCTTCGCCGGCTGGCTGCCCTGGTTTGCCGATGGCTTCAACCTGCTCTTCAACCTCGCCGCCCTCTTCTGGACGGTGGCCATGGTGGTGGCGGAACTCTACGTCACCCCGCCCTACATGACCGTGGCCATGATTCCGCTAGTGCTCTTCACCTTCAAGGTCACCAAGAGCTTCTTTCTCTACCGACGGCGGGTGGACGCCACCTTACGCCAGACCTTCGCTGCCGCCCTGGCGGGCCTGGCCCTGTCCCATACCATCTCCCGGGCCATGCTGGCGGGGATGGTCTCGGACAAGCTGGGCTTCTACCGCACCCCCAAACTGGCCCAGGCCCCGGCTCTGATCCGCGCCCTGGCCGATGCCCGGGAGGAGGGCCTGTTCGTCATCGCCTTCTGGCTGGGCGCCCTGCTGGTGACCTTCCGCTACGACGCCTATCAACTGGATCTGAAGATCTGGGTGGCAGTGTTGCTGGTCCAGTCCATTCCCTATGTCGCCTCGGTGGTGGTCTCGCTGATCAGCGCCATGCAGTGGCTGCCCGCCAGCCTGGTGGGGGCCATGCCGGCCATGTGCGGTCTGCCGGAGGAAGAGGGAGAGCTTTCCCGGGGTGTGGCGGGTCGGATAACCGAGACCACCGTCCCCACCCGTCGGGGTACCGGTGGGGCGACGGGGTAGCCCGAGGGAGCGGCGCTGGGTGTGGCCGTCCCACACCTGGATGCCGGAGTTGCGCCGGGGTACGCATCATTAACCGGCGCTGGTTATGGACCCACTAAGCCGGTCATGATCGGTTCCCCTCTCCCTGGCCCCTACCAGGGAGGAAGCGATAGGGTGTCATCGCCAGTTGCCTGGCTCCCCTGTCCCTCGCGGGAAGTAGGCCGGGGAGGGGGTAAACGATTATCCCGACGTCAACCCCCTGATGATTCAGCGTCGCTCCGTGCCAGGCATCATCTGCTGCATCATTTCCACCGGGTTTATCTGACGGAGGGGCTCACCGCTTCCGCCGAAGAGGCCCGTCACCCGGGCCATGGAGACGCGCATTTGCTCCATGTCGGCGGCCATGCCGGGCAAGGCGCCGACCTTATCCCGCATGTCACCCACATCCCGTGCCAGGGAGGCCATGTTGGCGGACATCGCGCTCATCTCCCCTGCCATCTGGCCAACGGCCAAGGTCATGTCGTGCATGAGCTTGACCATATAGAGGAAGGCCGCGCCGCCGATCAGGGCGGCGGCGATTAGCAGCAGGCTGGGCCGGGGTGAGGGGGTAGGGGTGGTCATGACGCATTCCTCCGGTTGGTGTGATCGGCTAAGGGCTGGGCGTTGCGGTTGGCGG
>SACH01000834.1 GCA_009928645.1 Gammaproteobacteria bacterium
GCGATTATTGCTTTAGCTAGTGTTGAATCAAGTTTCAATGTTAATGCGAGGGGACCAGTAATAGATAATCCAAAAAGCATTCATTATGGTAAACAAGCTCATGGGTTATTTCAAATAATGCCAGCAACAGCAAAAGAAATGGGATATTCTGAATCAGAAATAAAAGATCCTAAAATTGCAGCAAAAGCTGGACTAGAATATTTTTTGAAAAATTATGCAAAATTTGAAAGTATTGATGAAGCAATTGTTGCACATCATGCTGGACCAGGAAAAGTTTCTGAATGGAAAAAAACTGGTGAATTGACTGGTGGAAGTAAAT
Source organism: Gammaproteobacteria bacterium (assembly GCA_009928645.1). Lineage (GTDB taxonomy): Bacteria > Pseudomonadota > Gammaproteobacteria > Chromatiales > Chromatiaceae > M0108. The sequence continues at coordinate 320 of SACH01000834.1, forward strand.
GGATTTCTAATAAAGGATATTTAGAAAAGGTTAGATCTAGAATGGGAAAGGGTGAAGATATTATTTCTGGAGCACTAGGAACTCCAGGAAAAGTATCTGAAGGAATTCCAAAATCAGAATCACCTTTTAAATTTGATCTTTTAGGTACTGGTAAAGGAATCTCAACTGAAGGTTCCGAATCTCCAATGTCTTGGTTTGAAGACATTATTTTTAATGCAATGACTAATCAATCTTTTTCTCCAAAAAACACTTTAGAGAAAATTCGTGCAATGCCTAGAGGACTAATTAATGCTCCACCAAAATTTTCTGGTGGACTTCTTGGAAATCAATCATTAAGTTTGCTTAATAATTTACAAAAACCACCAGAAATTAATATTAATGCACCAAATATTAATAATGGTAGAAAACAAGAATCTTCAAAACCACCCGAAAATACATTAGTATCAATTTTCGATAAAGAATTTATTGAAATGTTAATGGAAAGAAATGTAAGTCCAAATCCTTTTCTTTTCACATAAACGCAAAAAGCCCCTTACGGGGCTTTAATTTTACTGATGATTAATCAATAAGTGACTTGAAATAATTTAGATCTGGATCATCTTCAAAAGATTCTTCTGCACTAGAAACATCCTTTTCAAAATTCTTTGCTGGTGAGAATGAAACTTCTTCTGCACGAGAAGTAGCAGGAGCATTTCCAAGAACTTTATT
>SACH01000166.1 GCA_009928645.1 Gammaproteobacteria bacterium
CTGGAGTCCGTGGAGCCGTTGTCGCTGACGATCACCTCCAAGGCCAGGGGGGTGGCCAGCAGGGCGTCGACGCAGGCCGTTAGCAAATCCCCGGCATTGAAGTTGACGATGAGGACGCTGAGGCGGGGGAGTTGCTGGAGGTTATCTCTGACCAGCTCCGCTGCCAGCCGATCGGCCGCGATAGGGGATTCGGTGTCCTGGAGGGTGGTGGTCGGATCGTGCCCACGCATCCCCTCCTCGTCAGTGGTCGGGGCCATAGCCGTCATTAGCTCACGTCTTTAACCAGGCCTGATGCCCAGTTTGAATGCCGTTCAACTGCTGGAAGCAGGATTGGCGGCGGGAGTTCCGGTCGGCTGGCCCTCGGTGGCGAGACTCAACAGCCGCTGGATGCGTTTGACGTAGGCCTGAGTCTCGGGATAGGGCGGCACGCCGCCGTGCCGGGCCACGGACTGTTCGCCGGCATTGTAGCCGGCCAGGGCCAGTTCCAGGTCGCCTTCGAAGTGATCCAGCAGCCAGCGCAGGTAGGCCATGCCCCCCTTGAGGTTCTGCACCGGGTCCCAGATGTTGGTGACGCCGAAGCGATCGGCAGTAGCGGGGATGAGTTGCATCAATCCTTGGGCATTCTTCGGGGAGCGCGCCTCGACGTTGAAGTTGGACTCGGTCTTGATAACGGCGATTACCAGGTCGGGGTCGAGACGGTAGTCGGGGGCCAGACGTTCGACCAGGGCGATGATGTCGGCGGCACCGATATCCCGCAGGCGGGGTCCCTTGGCGTCGGGGGTGGACGCTGCCGAGTCGTTGTCGGCGGCGTCCTGGGGGCGAAGATCGGCGATGCGTCGGGCAACCATGTCCGCGCGCAGGACGCAGGGCGGCTCCGGTTCCAGTTCCAGTCCCTCGGCCTTGAGGCCTTGCAGGTGCTCGCGGGCGCGGCCATGACCCAGGCCCGCGGCGCTCTGAAACCAGGCGGCGGCGAGGACCTCGTCGCGCTTGCCCAGGCGCCCGCTGACATAGAGCCAGCCCAGGTGATAGCGGGCCTCGGCGTGGGCAAGGTGGGCCGCCGCGCAGTAGCGATCGATGGCGCGATCCAGGTCCTGCGGGGCGCCGACGCCATTCTCGAAGCGCTGGCCGGCGGTCATCAACTCTTCCGGCCGGACCCTGGGGGCGGCTTCGGGCGGAATGGAATCCAGCGCCTGGGTGGCATCTGTCTCCTGATCAGCCTCAGGGGCCTGAGCTGCGTTCAGGGCCTGGGCGAAGTCCCGCGCCTGAGCGCCATCCGACATCTCCGCGGCTGCCAAGGCAGGACTGGTGACGGTCGGCACAGCATCATTAACCACCGGGGTATCGGCCAAGGCCCTGGCGGAGGTGAAGCCGGCGCACCCCAGCAGCAGGATGGCGAGGGGTAACCGCGACAGGCGCGGGGGATAGCTTGGTGGGCGAATAAGTGCGTTCATGCAACCCTCGTCAGAATGTCCATCGGTCAGGCATTTCCCGGTCCGGCCAGCACCCCATCACGTCTGAGGGGCGTCAGGCTGAAAATTAAACAAACCAAGGTTTCGGTAGCCCACATCCCGGCATTATCATTGGATCTAAGCATTACGCATCCACCAGGATTATCAAGCTGTCGGCAGCGATGGATTGAGACCGGTGAAACCTACCTGAGGAGGAGTCTGATCAGCCATGGCCGATGAAAAACCGATCATAACCAAGAAGACCACCACGAAGAAGGCAGCCACCACCGCCGGCACGGCGTCTGCGGCTGCCAGCAAAAAAACCACTGGAGCGACGACGGGAACGATCAAGGGTACAACGACGGCGACCCAGCCCGCGCCCGTGACCAAGAAGACCACGCCGGCCCGCAAGACCGTGGCGCGACCGGCGGCCACCAAGGCGCCCGCCAGTCCAGCGCCGTCAGCCGCCACCTCTGCCCCGGTAGGCCCGACACCCGCCGCCCCCAAGACATCCACCCCGGTGAGCTCGCGACCCGCCGCCTCCCGCAAGACCCCTCCCTCCGCGGCGGCCACACGCAGCGCCCCTATTTCAACCCCGGCCGCGACGACGCCGCCCACCGCACCGGCGGTTCCTCCAGCAACCGTGCCCGCGGAGATTCCCGGCCCTGCACCGGAGTTGACGCGGGGGACTGCATCCGCCATAACGCCCGCAACCATCCTGGCGCAACCGCAGCCGGTGACCCCGGCGCCAAGCTCAGTGACCCAGTCCCCGGTCCCCAGCCGTCCCCGGCGGGTCAATCCCGCCGAGCGCGAGGCCATGATTCGCGAGGCCGCCTATTACCTCGCCGAGAAGCACAACTTCGATCCCCGCTTCGACCAGGAGAACTGGCTGGAGGCTACTCGGGAGATCGATGCCCTGCTGGCAGAGCGCGGCCAGATCTAAGGGCATTTCGTCGCGGACTGTCGGTCCGCGGGCTACCTGTCATGGGGTTCACGCCAGCCGTCGCGGGCCTGCGGTTACCAGGGCACTTCATAGCCCCATAGGCCGTGGAGCAGGATAGTGGTCGTAGGAAAGCCTATCCCCCCATTGGGTAGCTCCTCAGGCCCCGTCAGCCAGGACGGGGGGCTGAAACAGGCGCCGGAAATTCTCCCCGGTGGCCGCGATGAGTTCCTCCCGGTCCAGGTCGCGCAGTCCGGCGATACAGTCGGCGACATGGACGACATGGCGGGGCTCGTTGGGACGCCCGCGATGGGGGACGGGTGTGAGGTAAGGGCTGTCGGTCTCGATCAGTAGCCGGTCCAGGGGTACCCGCGTCGCCACCTGCCGCAGGTCGTCGGCGCCGGCAAAGGTGACGATCCCGGAAAAGCTGATGTAGAAGCCCAGGTCCAGGGCCTGGCGGGCCATGTCCCAGTCCTCGGTGAAGCAGTGCAGCACCCCGCCCACCTCCTGGGCGCCCTCCTCGCGCAGCAGGCGCAGGGTATCGGCCCGGGCCTCCCGGGTGTGAATGATCAGGGGCTTGCCACAGGCCCGGGCAGCGGCGATGTGGTGGCGGAAGCGCTGGTGCTGCCAGGCCAGGTCGCCCTCGCTACGGTAATAGTCCAGGCCGGTCTCGCCGATGGCGACGTTGCGCGGGTCCGCCGCCAGCGCCACCAGTTCATCCGGCTCGGGCTCCCGGCGGTTGACCTCGTTGGGATGAACACCCACCGAGACCGAGACCTGGGGATAGGGGTCCACCAGGGCACGCATCTTGGGGTAATGTTCCAGATCGATGGCCACGCAAAGCATCTGCTCCACTCCGCTGGCCAGGGTCGCGGTCATGAAGGCGGCGAAGTCCTTGTCATAGGCCTTGAGGCTGACGCGGTCAAGATGGCAATGGGAATCCACGAGCATGATGTTTCTCTCTTTCACCTCTGCGGTTGCGGGGTGGAATGAGTACCAGATGCAACCCCCATTAGGGGTGAAATCCAGTACCAAGTGCGACCCCCATGGGGATGATTACTGGCGCGGCGCAGGCTGGGGCCGGCGGCTTCTCTGGGGGAATGACGGGGTGGGACCGTCCGCTACATGGTCAGGGTCGGCCGGTCCGACGCCAGCATCCCAGCCAGCAGGGTTTCGATCTTGCGTCGCGCCGCCCCCTTGTCCTGGGTGCCGAACTGGATGCCGATCCCGACGACGCGGCCACCCTCGGCACCGGGCGGGGTGACCCAGACGACCTTGCCAGCGATGGGCAGGCTGTCGGGATCATCCAGGAGCTTGAGGACGAGGAAGATGTCGTCACCCAACTCATAACGCCGGCTGTTGGCGATGAAGATGCCACCATTCTTGATGAAGGGCATGTAGGCGGCATAGAGGGAGGCCTTGTCGGTGAAGGCGAAATTGAGGATGCGCGTGCGGCTGGCGGTGTCCATGGGGATTGCGGTCCTCGCGGTTAGCGGGCCTGACTAAAGGAAAGCCGTGGGGATGGGGACGGGGATGGGCCGCCAGCGCTGACCGCCGGGCTGCTGGTCAGACTGGTCCAGTCCAGCAGCCAGGTCTCGTAGAGCAGGAGGTGATTGAGGTTGCTGGAGTCACTGCCCGCCGCCTGCCAGATCCGGCGCAGCAGGCGATGACCCGCGGCGGGCGCCACCCGGGCCGCCAGGGTGTTCAGGGCCGCAAGCTTGTCACTATTGATCAGCCGCGGTGTGGGTGCGGCCTGTCCCGCCCCCGCCGCTTCGGCCTGGACTTCGGCCGAGGCTTCGGTCAGGACCGGCCACTGCATGCCGGCGAGGCGCAGCAGGTCACTGAGCCAGCCACTCAGCCAGTCCAATAGGAGCACCGGGTCCGCCTGATTCCAAGCCGCGGCCTCTTGGAGGGGATCGCGCTGGCCCTGGGCCACGGCGAGGAAGCCCGCAAACAACTGATCACGGAGGGCCAGCCGCTCCGGGTCCGCCAGTTCCAGGGCGCGCAGGGGGGCGCCATGGGCCAGGTGCAACAGGGTGGTGGCGTCCAGACCCCGGACCTGGGGAGTGAGCCAGGCCAGGGCCTCGGCCTCGGTGGGAAGGGCCAGGCGCAGGGCCTGGCAGCGGCTGCGGATGGTGGCCGGCAGGCGGCCGGGCTGTTCGCTGACCAGGCACATCAGGGTGCTGGGTGCTGGCTCCTCCAGGGTCTTGAGCAGGGCGTTGGCGGCGGAGATGTTCATGCGGTGGGCCGGGTCGATGAGGATCAGCTTCCAGCCGCCGCGGTGGGACGTCAGGCCCTCCGTCCCCGCCAGGGCGCGAATGGCGTCAACCTTGATTTCGCCGGACTTGCTCTCCTCGTCGGGTCCCACCCGCACCAGGTCGGGATGGGTCCCCGCCGCCAGCAGGTGACAGTCGGGGCACTGGCCGCAGGCGAAGCCTTGGGCATCCGTCCGCGGACAAAGCAGCGACCGCGCCAGGGCCTCCACCAGGAGCCGCTTGCCCACCCCTCGGGGCCCGGTGAGTAACAGGGCATGGGGAAAGCGATTGGCCCGGCGGGCCCCCAGCAGGGCCGACCAGGGCGACTGAAGCCAGGGGGGGAGGCGCGGCGACGTGGGGGCGGGGGTCATGGTGCTAGGATCGGCTCGGGTCCGCAAAGGCGCGCACGACGGCAGCGACGGCCTGGCTCACTGCTGCCAGGGGGGCGCTGGCGTCGATGAGGCGCATCCGGGCGGGCTCGGCCCGGGCGCGGGCCAGGTAATTGGCCCGGGCACCTTCGAAAAAGCGCTGGGTTTCGCCCTCGAAACGATCCGGGGCCGAACGCCGGCCGGCGCGGGCCAGGCCCAGGCTGACCGGCAGGTCGAAGATCAGGGTCAGGTCGGGGCGCAGTTCGCCCTGCACGAAGGTCTCCAGCCGGCCGATCCGCGCCGGGTCCAGGCCGCGCCCGCCACCCTGATAGGCATAAGTGGTGTCGGTGAAGCGATCGCAGACCACCCAGTCCCCCCGCGCCAGGGCCGGGCGGATGGTCTTGGCCAGGTGCTCGGCCCGGGCGGCGAAGACCAGCAGC
>SACH01000835.1 GCA_009928645.1 Gammaproteobacteria bacterium
AAGACCTCGCGTAACAGGTCGCTGGGACGGAGAAAGTCCTCCAGGTCAGCGTCGTCCGTCTCCAGTTGCGCCAGGCCCAGCGTCCGCAGCGGGGCCTGGCGGCTGAACAGGGCCTTGAACTGGTGCTCCGCCAGGCCCAGGGTCGCGGCCATCCGGGCGCGGTTGGCGCGGGCGCTGGCCCGGTCGCAACTGCGCAGCACCTGGCGCAGCCGCTGATCCAGCAGCAAGAGGTCAAGGAAGTCCAGCACCCGCCGGCTCAGCGGGTCCAGGGCCAGGCTGTCCCCCAACAGACGGGTGACCGGGTTGAGGGGCTGGTCGCCGTCCGCCGTGATCAGGCGCTGGAGGACGCTGGCCGGGCAGTGGCGCAGGGCCTGGATCAGGCGCCGCCGCAGGCGAGGATTGTCCTCGGGCGGATCATCCGCCCAGGGGTCCGCGTCCGCCTCCTCCGACTCCGGCCGTTCCGCCGCCAGCCAGCGGGCCAGGGCCTGGGGGTCGAGCAGAGGGAGGAGCAGGGACCAGAGGGCCGCGGCCAGATCGCGTCCCGGGCGGTCTTCCAGCAGGGCCGGCGTCCCCTGGCAGAGTTGCAGGGCATAGCGGGCCAGGCGGCGCTCGGTGGCGGTGAGGGACGAGAGGTCGCGTCGCCAGGGGCCGGTCAGGCGAGGCCGGGCGGGACCATGGCGGGTGATGGTATCGGGTTGGCTCGGGTTCGGGGTCGTGGGCATGGGACGTCCTCCTCATTCCTGCCAGGGCTGAAAGCGCCGGCTGTCGAAGTGGAAGGTGACGAAGTCGCCGCGGCCGGGGTCCTTGTCCCAGATCACCCCCAGCACCAGGTCGAGGGGTTCCCGGTAGTAGGTGCTGCCGCTTTCCTGTTCGCTGTCCAGGAGGGGTTGGTCCAGGAGCGCGACCACCACGGCGGGTTGGCCGGTTAGGGGCACACGGCGGTTCTTCAACCCGGGCTTCCAGGTCACCAGGTCCCCGACCTGGAAGCGGTGGGGTTGCTGGAGGCGGCGCAGGCGCTCGCGCAGC
>SACH01000167.1 GCA_009928645.1 Gammaproteobacteria bacterium
TCACCCTCGATCTTGAGTTCGACATACTCACCGTCGCATACCAGCGGGCTCACCGGAAATGCTGGCACGGTGCCCTGTTTCAGTGCGGCCAACCGCGCTTGAACCAGTGTCGCGTTGACCGCCACGCGCCGCCGTGTCTGCTTGCGCGTCAGCCCATTGCGCTCGACAACGGCAATGCGGTAGGCGGAGTCAATCTGTTCCAAGGTCATCGTGTGGGTGATTGGCTCGAACAATCCGCAGGGCGTGATGCGCAGACGTGCCAATACCCGTCGGTCAGCCATGGTCCATCTCCTGGCCCTGAGTCCCCGCCATCACCCAAGCCTGATGCGGGGGCTTGGCGCTGTCCAAATCGCGAAAGCGCGGCAGGCCGTCGTGCAGCGTGGGGACCAGGTGCCTGTTGCGTGGGTAATGCCGGTCATTTTTCAGCACGGTTGCAAGCTCGGACGGAACAATTGCAAGCTCAAGCATGCAACCCGGTACCTTGCCGTTGATGAGAAGGCAGATGTGTTTTTCGCTGTATCCCAGGCCCCTTGCGAGTTCACCCTGCGTCCATCCACGCTCCTCTGCCAAGTCGAGAATGGATTCGCCGGGGAGCAACACCCAGTCTGACGCAAAAGGGGCGCTCAGTTCAGTCATGGTAGTCCCCGATGTAGTCAATGCTGACAAATTTCCCAGTCGGCGGTGTAATCGACCGGTTCGCAGAGGGCTTCGATGGAAACTGGCGGTCCATCGCACTTCAGGAAGCCCCGCAAGTCCTCCAGGCGTAGCGTTCTCTTTTTCGCCTTGGATCTCAGCACAACCCCGGCGTCGGTCGTTTCCAGCGTCAGCTCCAGTCCGGGTTCCCAATGCAACTCGTCGCGAATCTCCTGCGGGATTGCGATTTGCCCCGTATTTGACAGGGTAAGGGTGGCGCTAGACATGGGTCATCTCCATAAAAAATCCCGTGATCATGCTGCCGACCTTAGTCTGGACGAGGGCGCCGCGTCGCGTTCTGCGAGAATCATGCGGCTAGCCAACATGCCATCGATCACCCGTGGTTGGGTCTTGCGGCGTTTCAAGGAGGGAAGATCGGCGACCACCTTCTTCTCAGCCATTGTTCTTATCCTCGGCTCCGGCGGAGACATAGGCCTGGTGCGGGTGTTTTTCAGTTTCGGGGTAGATCAGTTCGAGCAAGCCCTGGTCGCGCATCGGGCGTAAATAGGTGCGGCGTAGCTCTTTGGTATCGCTGCGGTTCAAGGCCTGGCATAGCTCGGCGGCGGTAAAGGGGCGCAGCCGGCACAACGCCAGAACCAAGGAGCGCACCTCTGCCTGGCGCGGCTTGGCGCCGGCCGCCTGGATTCGCGCTTGCAACTCGGGGGGCAAGCTTGCAAGGACAGGGGGGGATTCAACCAATCCCCCCATGCTGGAAGCTGAATCCCCCCCTGCTGCCGCATCAGCACGGGGGGAAATGCTTGCCGGCTTGGGGGGATTACTCAGCACATAGTGCGTCTGGCTGCCAGCGCCCTGCTTTTCCAGCAGCCCCCGGTCGCGCAGGCGGCGCAGTACGCGGCTGGCGGTCAGGGTATCCAGGCCGCTGAAATCACGGCAGGCGGTGTTGTCCACGGCGCCGGTGGCGCGGGCGTAGATCAGCACCTTGACCTCGTCGGCATCCAGCGCTTCCGTAGTGAGCGACCGCAGCCAGGCGTGGTCGTCTTCATTGAGCAGGTTGTGCAAGAACAGGGTGACGCAAAAGCTATCGGCTTCACGTCTGGACTGAAACTCCGGCAGCGTCAGCCCGGCTTCGGCGGCGAGACGGCGCATGCTGCGGATGCCGGTGCCCTTGGCTTCGGCCAGGTTCAGGTCGTGCAGCACCGCAGCCAGCAGCGGGTTGCGCGGGCAGGAGCCGGGCGTGCCCAGCTCGGCCATGGGCTTGAGCGAGTAGCCGATGTTGCGGATTTCGATGCGGTTGCTGTAGCGGATGACCTGAATCGGGCTGTGCCGGGTGTAGCTGCGGTGCATCACCGCGTTGGCGAGCGCTTCGCGGATGACCTTGCGCGGCACGATGGGTTCTTGCACGCTGTGCAACTGCCCTTCGGGGAGGTAAAAGCCTTTCGGCAGCTCGTCCACCACGGTGGCTTCGGCTTGTGGCAGGCCCAGCAGCAAGGGCTTGCGGATTTCCACCGACTGAAAGCGCTCATGGGGGTTTTCCATCCACTCCAGACCCGGCACGCGGATGTAGTCGATCTTCACCATGGGCAGCATGCGTCGCAGTGCCATGGGTTTGCCAAACAGCAAGATGCCCGCCAGCGTCGGTTTGAGCTCGCCGTCGCTGCGGCGCAGGGCGCACAAGGCTTCAAGCATGTCTTCATCGCCATAGGCCAGTTCTTCGGCCTGCGGGTTGATGCGGGCACGTTCGCGGCGGTAGGCAGCCAGGGCGGCCGGATCGAAATCGTCCATGCGCGCATCTGGCAGGATGCTGGAGTCCGGACCGTGCAATGGCTGGCTGGTACCACGCAGCACCCACAGGTCTTCGTCGACGCAACGCTGATCGCTGGAGCCGATGCGGCGCCAGGCGCCGCTGGGCAGCCCGGTGGCTTTTTTGTAAATGGGCTTGTGGGAGACATCCGCCTCCGGCACATAGACCACCAGCAAGGTTCTGCCTTCCACCTGTTGCAATTGCATTTCCGGCCGCAACGCCACGTTGAGCATGCTGGCGCACTGGCTGGCCAGATCGCGCTGCACTTTGTCCGGGTCAGGCAAGCCGGCAGGCCGGTAAACGGTGTCACCCTTGTCGTTGATCGACCAATCGACGCCGAGCAGCAGGTAGCCGCCGTCCAGACCGGGTTCATTGGCGAAGGCGATCACCGTCTCCATGACCGACTTGCCGATATCGCTGGCGCGCTTAGCCTCGATGCGGGTGGATTCGTCCAGCGCGTTGAGTTCGTCCAGCAGATCGATGGCGCTACGCATCTGGCTTCTCCTGCTCGACCAGGCGATCGAGCGTCTCGACCAGCGCGTCCATCTGCTGCCAGAAGGCGCGGCCCTCGCTTTGCCACGCCGCCCAGGCGGCTTGCAGCGATGCCACCTCGCCCGTGCCGGCGGTCGCCCCGGCGGCGGTCATGCGCTTCACGTACAGCGGGATCGACAGATTGCCGCCGTTCTTGCTGATCTCGGCCAGGGTGGCGATCTTGGCGAAACCGGACACGTCGGCAAAGGTCTGGTAGGCGGCCAGGATGCGCTGCTGGTGCGCGGGCTTGAGGAAGCTCTGCGCGCGCTCGCGGGCAACCTCGTTCACGGCATCGATGAAGATCACCTGGCCCCGGCGCGCCGCGGGCTTGTCGCGGTTGCAGACGAGGATGCACGCCTCCATCGGGGAGTTGTAGAACAGGTTGGGCCCCAGGCCGATGACGGCCTCCACCCAGTCCTGTTCGACCATCCTGGCCCGCATCGCCTGCTCTTCGTTGCGGAACAGCACGCCGTGGGGCCAGAGCACCGCGCAGCGGCCCTTGGCCGTGAGGCTGGTCAGGATGTGCTGCTGGAAGGCGTAATCGGCCCGGCCCTGGGGCGGCGTGCCCAGGAAGTTGCGTCCCCACGGGTCGCTACTCCAGGCCTCGCGGTGCCACTGCTTGATGGAGTAGGGCGGATTGGCCAGGATCACGTCGAACTGCCGCAAGCGGTCGCCCTGGATATGCTTAGGCTCGGCCAGGGTGTCGCCGCGGATGATCTCGAAGTCCTCCACGCCGTGCAGGAACAGGTTCATGCGGGCGATGGAGGAGGTAATGAGGTTGCGCTCCTGCCCGTAGAGCTTGAGGGTGCGGTATTCACCTTTGGTGCGCTTCACCTCGTCCAGCGCCGAGATCAACATGCCGCCAGTGCCGCAGGTGGGGTCATAGATCGACTCCCCGGCCTTGGGCGCCAGGAGCTGGGTCATCAGGTGGACGACGGTGCGGTTGGTGTAAAACTCGGCGGCCGTGTGGCCGGAGTCGTCGGCGAACTTCTTGATCAGGTACTCGTAGGCGTTGCCCAGCTCGTCCTCGGGCACGTTGGCCACCGACAGGGCCTGGGTCGAGAAGTGCTCGATCAGGTTCTTCAGCGTCTCATCGGGCAGGCGCTCGCGGTTGGTCCAGGGGGCGTCGCCGAAGATGCCGTCGAGCAGGTCGGGATTGGCCGCTTCGATGGCGCGCATGGCCTTCTGGATGGCGGCGCCGACGTTCCGCGGCGTCTGCCGCACATCCTTCCAGTGCGCCCCTTCCGGGATCTGGAAACGGTGGTTCTCGGCAAACTGGGCGTAGGACAGGTCGCCGTCGGAGTCGGCCAGGGCGGCCTGGTACTCCTCGTCCCAGACATCCGACACGCGCTTGAAGAACAGCAGCGGAAAGATGAACTGCTTGTAGTCACCGGCGTCGATCAGGCCACGGAGCAGGACGGCGGCACCCCAGAGGTAGCTTTCGAGTGCTTGTTGGGTGATGCGGCTCATCGCAGCCAGCCTCCTTCGGCCATGACCTGCGCGAGTCGCTCCTCGGCCGCGCGGCAGCGTGCCAGCGACGCCTTGAAGGCGGCGATGGCCTCGGGCAGGGGCGGGATGTCCTCCTGTAGCGGCGGCAGCACGTAACGCGAGATATTCAAGGTCCAGTCTTCCGCCTTGATCTCATCGCGGCTGACCACGCGCACCGCGTCTTGCACGTCGGCAAAGTCGCGATACCAGCCGAGAATGGCGGCGGCATGCTCCGGCTCCAGGTAGTTTTGCGCACGCCCCCGGCGAAACAGGCGCGAGGCGTCGGCGATCAGCACCTTCTGCTTTCGCCCCGCGGGCTTGCGCTTGCGCAGCACCAGGATGCAGGCCGCCAGGCCGGTACCATAGAACAGGTTGGGCGCCAGGCCAATCACGGCCTCGATCAGGTCCAGCTCCAGCAGTTTCTGGCGGATGCTCCCTTCCACGCCTTTGCGGAACAGGGCGCCCTGGGGCAGCACCACGGCCATGCGGCCGGTCACGTCGGCCATCGACTTGACCATGTGCTGCACCCAGGCGAAGTCACCGCTGGACGAGGGCGGCAGCCCGGCAAAGTTGCGGCCAAAGGGGTCGTTCACCCACAGGTCCTCGCCCCACTTCTCCAGCGAGAACGGCGGGTTGGCGATCACGCAATCGAAGCGGGCCAGCCGGTCGCCCTCGAAGAAGGCCGGATTGCGCAGGGTGTCGCCACGCACCACCTGAAAGTCCTCAATCCCGTGAAGGAAGAGGTTCATCCGCGCGATGGAGGACGTGGTGAGGTTCTTCTCCTGCCCGTAGAGCTTGCCCCACAGGCGCTTGACGTCGCCGTGCGTCTCCTTGACGTGCTGCACGGCGGCCAGCAACATGCCGCCGGTGCCGCAGGCCGGGTCGTAGATGGTCTCGGCCTCCTGGGGATCGAGCATGTCGATCATCAGCCGCACCACGCTGCGCGGGGTGTAGAACTC
>SACH01000836.1 GCA_009928645.1 Gammaproteobacteria bacterium
CGCTTGCCAGCAAGTCAGCGCCCGGCCCCCCCGTTTCCATTCGCCAGCCCGGCGAAAGCAGACACTGGTCAGGGGCGGCTTCAGGCCCGGTTCACGCTGAAACCGGAACGTCCCTCTCTCGGGCGAAGCTTCCGCTCTCGGCCCAACAGCGGACATAGGCGTGTGCTGGGTTATGTCCGAGGTTGTGAAATTTTCAGAATCCGCCTTGGTGGGAATGTATCAGTGAGCGTTTTCTCGCCAGCAGATTATCCGGCGTGCCATTGAATTGGTTTCTTTCCAGCCTGCCATGGCGCACCAGGAAGCGGAAACCCCCGTTCGGCAGCTGATAGCAAACGGTTAAGCGACCATATCCAGGGCGGTGGCTGTCGGATTCCCGAGCCTGAGCAGTTCGTGTGCTAAGGCGAGTGAGCACGGCGGGTTGGGGGTGAGAGTGTGGAGGAGTAGCACGCAGCGGACCTTGGCGGTACCTCGGACCCGGTACTGGTGTAATCCTCGGTTGCGGGGCCTGGGCATTCACGCATTCGGCGGTCGCCGTGCGATCCCGAAAAAATATCGTCTTGGCGTCATAAGTCGCCACCCAGTGGCCCCGCGCGGCCACGGCGGCACTGTCTTTGGCTCAGGGCGTGCGCGGATCGTTAGCGGGCTCCTTGGGCTTTGCTACCGGCCCTTACTTCAGTAGCATGCCCGGTCTTAGTGGGAGCCCCTTGCGGGACTAAAAAAGTCGGGCCCGGGGCCCCGCGACCCCTGGTCAGCCAGCCAGTCCTCCAGGTCCGCCACGGCCAGGGGCCGGGCATACAGGTATCCCTGCACCTCATCGCACCCCATCTCCCTGAGCTGGCCGGCGAGCACGGCCTCCTCCCCCCCCTCGGCGATGGTCTTCAGGTTGAGGCTGCGGGCGATCTGGATCATGGCCCCGACGATGGCCCGGTCGATCTTGATCTTGTCCACCGGGAAGCGCTTGAGATAGGCCAGGCTGGAATAGCCGGTGCCAAAGTCGTCGATCGCCAGGTGGATGCCCCGCGCC
>SACH01000837.1 GCA_009928645.1 Gammaproteobacteria bacterium
GAATGCCCCCCAGCAACAGCCAGCGGTTGATCCAGCCCTGGCGACCGGCGAGGAAGGGGGCGATGAGGCGGTTGAACAGGCTGTCCAGCCAGCCGCCGTTTTTCCCACCATGGCCCTGATCCATAGCCTGGCCTTGGTCGTGACCCTGGATATGGCCATGACCCCTGTCGTGATCGTGACCCTTACCGCCAGCCTGGGCATGGGCCGCCACCCGCCGCCCGAGCATGAAATTCGTCATCCAGGGGGTGAAGACGAAGGCGACGACCAGGGATATGAGCATGCCCGTTGAGGCGTTGATGGGGATGGGGCTCATGTAGGGCCCCATGAGGCCGGTGACGAAGGCCATGGGCAACAGGGCGGCGATGACGGTAAAGGTCGCCAGGATGGTCGGGCCACCCACCTCGTCCACGGCCTTGGGCATCAGGTCGAGGAGCTTGCGGTTGCTCATGGCCATGTGGCGGTGGATGTTCTCGACCACGACGATGGCGTCGTCCACCAGGATGCCGATGGAAAAGATGAGGGCGAAGAGCGACACCCGGTTGAGGGTGAATCCCCAGGCCCAGGAGGCGAAGAGGGTCAGGGCCAAGGTGACGATGATGGCGGCGCCGACGATGATGGACTCCCGCCAGCCGATGGCGAAGATCACCAGCACGATCACCGACAGGGTGGCGAAGCTCAGTTTCTGGATCAGTTTCTGGGCCTTGGCGTCGGCGGTGGCGCCGTAGTTGCGCGTTACCGTCACCTCCACCCCATCGGGGATGAAGGTACCTTCGAGTTGGGCGAAGCGGTCGATGACCCGCTGGGCCACCTCGACGGCATTGACCCCTTCCTGCTTGGCCACGGCGATGGTCACCGCTGGGGTGGTGCCGGTCAGGGTCACGCCACTGTGCGCGGCCATGGGCCCGGCACCCAACCAGACATAGGCCGGGGGAGGCTCGGGCCCGCGCTCGATGGTCGCCACGTCACGCAGAAAGACCGGCCGGCCGCCATGGAGGCCCACGACCAGGTTGCCGACCTC
>SACH01000838.1 GCA_009928645.1 Gammaproteobacteria bacterium
AGCCATGGTCGCAATTCGGTCAGCAGCACGGGGGGACGGCGATTTTTTAGGGTTTTCTTTCAGGCACTATTTAATTTCCCCCGAAATCCGGGAGAGCCTCCTTCTTTATCCTTTATATTCCTTTTCTAACCGCCCGCCTGTGAGCAAAACAAGGCGTGTCCCTGCGGGCCGGGCTGTCACCGCACACCAAGCCATCCCTGGCGCACCCGGCGCTATCCGTCCCGGATACGCGCGCTGACGGGCTTCCATCCCTCACGCCTGCGCGCTCTGCATGCCAAAAAAAGCATGGGCGCTGAAGCGCGCCCTTCTGGTCCTGACCTTCGCCATCCCTAGCAACCAGCCCCCCGGCGCGGGGCAGAACGGGAACGATGTCCTGCGGGCCGCCCGGTCCCCGGTCACAGGCCCCCCGGGACCCTGATCCGGACCTTCGCCGTTATACGAAACAGGAGCCGCCGCCATGGCCAGCCCCGGCGTCACCCGCGAGCAGACGCTCGAAGAGATCCAGATGCCCATGCAGATCGCCGATCACCACCCGCGGTGCGGGCGCGTCGGTCATGGCGTGAGCGCCAAGAGACGATCGGCGAGCGCCGAGATGGTCGAGCGGTCCGGCAGGGTGGACAGCCAATCGGACGGGATCGCCGCCGTTCCCAGGGCCGCGCCGAGCAGGGCGCCGGTCAGACAGGCCACCGAATCGGAATCGCCACGGATGCGCGCGGCCTTCTCGACCGCGAGACCCAGATCATCCGGCCAGCGCAGTGCCGCGGCCACTGCCAGGCCCAAGGCGCTGCCGGCACGCCAGCCGCCATCACCCGGTGGGATGCCGTCCTCATCGAGCCAGTCCTCGCCGCGCTTGGCCCAGTCGAGTGCCGCGCGCAGGCTCGCGGCGACCGTCCCGCCCTGCCGCCAGGGGCCCGCGAGGTGCTGGATCGCCTCGGCCACCAGCGCAGGGTCCCAGCGTCCGGTCTGGAGAATCGCCCGCACCAGCCAGGCCCCGGCGATGGCGGCCTCCAGCG
>SACH01000839.1 GCA_009928645.1 Gammaproteobacteria bacterium
CGCCAGGGCCAGCGCATCCTCTCCCGCTTCGTCCACGACATCTGCGGCTGTGCCGGGCTCTGGACGCCGCGCAACATCATCGAGGATGCCATCGCCACCCTCCGCCAGCAGGTGGGGGAGGACGAGGTCCTGCTTGGCCTCTCCGGAGGCGTGGACTCCTCCGTGGTCGCCGCCTTGCTGCATCGGGCCATCGGCGCGCGCCTGACCTGCGTCTTCGTCGACAATGGCCTGTTGCGCCTGGGAGAGGGCGATCAGGTCATGAGCACCTTCGCCCGTCACATGGGGGTCAAGGTCCTCCGTGTCGACGCCGGGCCGCGCTTCTTCGAGCGCCTGGCAGGGGTCGATGACCCGGAACTCAAGCGCAAGATCATCGGCACCACCTTCATCGACGTCTTCGAGGCCGAGGCCGACAAGCTGCCCAATGTCAAATGGCTGGCCCAGGGCACCATCTATCCCGACGTCATCGAATCCGCCGGCGCCAGGACCGGCAAGGCCAAGGTCATCAAGTCCCATCACAACGTCGGCGGTCTGCCTGATTACATGAAACTGGGGCTGGTGGAACCTCTGCGGGAGTTGTTCAAGGACGAGGTGCGCAAGATCGGCATTGAGCTGGGCCTGCCCTCGGACATGGTCTATCGCCACCCCTTCCCTGGCCCTGGCCTGGGGGTGCGCATCCTGGGCGAGGTCCATGCCGCCTATGCCGACACCCTGCGCCAGGCCGATCACATCTTCATCGAGGAACTGCGCCGCGCGGATCTATATGACCAGGTCTCCCAGGCCTTCGCCGTCTTCCTGCCCATCAAGTCAGTCGGCGTGGTCGGCGACAATCGCCAGTACGCCCACGTCATCGCCCTGCGCGCCGTGGAGACCATCGACTTCATGACCGCCCGCTGGGCACACCTGCCCTACGACTTTCTCGACCTGGTATGCCGCCGCATTGCCAACGAGGTGCGCGGCGTGTCCCGGGTGGTCTACGACATCACGGGTAAGCCACCCGGGACCATCGAGTGGGA
>SACH01000840.1 GCA_009928645.1 Gammaproteobacteria bacterium
ACCCGCAACGCCATCCAGTTGCTGCTCGCCTACATCCGCACCAGCGCCACCCCCCGCCGGGTCCAGGCCCGCGAAGGGCTCTACCAGGAATCCCTGGAAGGCACGGCGCCGGCCCACCTGATCCGCATCACGGTACAGGGCGATACCCTGCTCTACCCCGAGATCAGCGGCCACAAGAATCGCTTTGCCATCCGCTTCCTGCGGACCAGCGACCAGGCCGCTCCCGAGCCCGTCCGCGAGGACCTCGACTTTAGCCTGGCCTGTTGCGTGCTCTGAGCTTCCGGGGTCATCGAAGGTTTCCAAGATCAGGGTCCCTGAAGGCGACCGGAACCAATCCTCACCAGGTCCACACCCCCACATCAACTCCCAGCAAATATGACCGCCCCCCGCGTCCCCTGTCCTACCTGCGGCAAAGCCGTCCCCTGGACCCCGGACTCCCCCTGGCGGCCCTTTTGCAGCGAGCGCTGCCGACTCATCGACCTGGGCGAATGGCTGGAGGAGAGTCGCCGCATCCCCGCCGAAGAGTCCCTCGCTGAGAGCGATGCCTTGCTGGACCTGGCCGCTGAGGATTGGGACAGCGCGGCGAACGGCGGACACCTCCCGCGCACTCATTGACCTGAGGGCAATTTAACCGTTCAGCCCCCCCTCTCCCCAACCCTCCCCCGCCTGGGGGGAGGGGGCAAGAGAATCATTGGCTTACGCTAACTGTGCCAGCTCAGGCGGTGGGGGTGTGAACGCTTACAGGGTAATCAATCCGATCCGCGGCTTAGACGGGCCAGAGTGTTAGACGGGCCAGAGTCCCCGAATCGCCGCCACCCCTTGGGCACCGTGCTGTATGGCGTGCTCGACCTCCCCAGGACCCAGGCCGCCCAAGGCGTAGACCGGTAGTGCGGCCGCCTCCGCCAGGGCGGCGAAGTCCTCCCAGCCGAGGTGCGGGGCACCCGGGTGACTGGCGGTGGGCATGACCGGCGAGAGCAGGGCATAGTCCAACCCCAGCGCCGCGGCCCGGGCC
>SACH01000168.1 GCA_009928645.1 Gammaproteobacteria bacterium
CCTGTGACTTGGGTTACGACCCAGCAGTTGCGCGACGAGATCGCCGCCCTAAAGGGACAGGAGCGGCGGAAGACGAAGTTCAAACCGAGCGGGATGGAGACCGAGACCGAGCCCAGTGGCGATGCCGATGGATCGGATGCCAGCGACAGTGGGGGCAATGCGGGCAGCAAGTTCAGTCGCGCAAACGCCCCGGGTCTTCCCAGCGCAGTAATACGCAGCAACTAACGATTCCCGTAACGCTCAGGGTCCCACCGAATGCGCTGGTTCCCGTAGGCTCACGCTTCAAAGGTCATCGTGACTTCGTCGTGCAGGATCTGCGCATCGAGCCCCACAATATCCGCTAACGCCTGGAGGTCTGGCTCACGCACCGAAGGCGAGCAGCTGCTCGCAGGGCTACCGGCTAACCCCAAGGGTGGGCACTTCGGGGCGGCGCTGCGCCGCAACGTGCCATACCCACACTTCTGGCAATCGCTACACGCCGGCAACCTCACCGACACCCCTAACGAACACGCCCTGTCCGACTTCCAGGATGAGCTTCTGCCTAATGATCTGGTAGGGAGGCGACGTCGGGGTCGCAAAAAAGGGGAGATAAAGACATCCCCATCCGGGCTTTGTCGGTACGGGATGCATAGTGCCGCCCCGGTCCCCCTTGCGAATGGAGGGTCGCGCAAGGAGGCGAATCCCCGGCCGCCCGGCCAGGCGACCAGTTCCACCCCCCCAGCCCTAATTTTGTATCAGTGCTGGGGGAAGAATGAGCGCGAGGATAGAACCAGGCGTTACGCCCTTCAGAAGCAGATTCCTCGTGTGGTCAATACCACCGCCTAGCGGGCCGCCTCCGCCTGCCGCCCGGAGAAGCCCAGCGTCCGCAAGCTCGCGTTATCCGGCTCCCCGGTCGCTTCCCGCCCGGCTGCTTCCTGGAAGCGCTTCATCGCCCGCCGGGAAGCCGGCCCCCACTGCCCATCTGCCGGGCCTGGGGAATAGCCAGTCGCTGCCAGCAACGTCTGGATCTCCCGGTAATCGGCAGAGGTCAGGGTGAACGGCAGCCACCCGCACGCGTCAGCAACGGCGTCGATCGCCTGGGTGGCGCCGAGCAGATCGAACGTGGCCTCCCCGAGAGGACCGCGTACGTCGACCAGGCGCACGATCAGAACATCGGCCTGGTAGACCTGGCGCAACAGGGCAATCGCCTCGGGACCGAACACCCCGGCACCTTGATTAGCCTCCAGGGCATCCCAGCGGGTCGAGCGGACGGGACCCTCATCCAGGCGGTAATCGACCCTTATCGCCGCCGGCTTGCCGGAAGGGATCGGGTCGCCATCCTGGAGTATGATCACGGCCGTTTCCTGATTCCAGCACCGGGCGCTGAACACCGGTCCGTGCTGCGTGGTACCAGCGATCTGTTGGGAATGATTGGTGGCCAGCGCCTGAGCACGCCCGTCCAGTGCAGAGGACCCGTGCTGAATGCTCCACCAGCCCGCAATTTCGTCGTCCTCCTGGTGGGCGAGCGCAAACCACGGCGCGTGGTAATCGATCTGCGGATAGCGGCGATCGCCCCACGCCGGCGCTGGCAGGATCACCAGGGCGTCCGGGGCTGCTGGCGTGGTGCTGGTAGATACCGCAGACGGGGAAGCCGCAGAGGCACTTTCAGGAAGCGTGGTAAGTGCCCGGGCCGTTGGGATGGTCGGGGGCGGAGGGGTCGCCGGGACATTGACCGGGGGCGATGCCACGGTCGTGAGCACTGCCGGGGATTCATCCGGGGCCGCGGCGGGAGCGGGGACCCCCACCGGGGGTGACGCCGCCGCTCGGTGGGCCAACGGGCTGCTCACCCAGGGCAGCCCGTATTGCGCCTGCAGATAAGCCAACTGCAAGCGCGCCAGCGTCATCTTTTCGGTCTCCATGCGCTGCTGTACCGACAGGGCTTCGGTGCCCTCCGGGACCGGGTCCGGCTCCTCGTCAAACGCGGCGATGCGCGCCTGCGTGGCGGCGATCTCGCGGAACAATTGCGTGGCCCGCTCCGGATCGGCCGGCTGCACCGGCACCACCAGGGTTTGCCGGGCACCCCCCGCTGCGGCCAGCAGCTGGTTTTCCAACAGGGATTTACTGAGTAACAGCACCTCTTTACGGCCAGCAGCAGCGGCCGCGATTTCTGTCGCGGGTTGCCCTGCAACATGCACGTCAATCTGCGCTATTTGTCGCTCCAGCGCCAAGATTTCGGACTTGATTGTCGCATCTTCAGCGGCCAGAGCCGCATCCATGGCGATGGCCAGGAGAAGCACAAGTGCGGGGTACGGAAAGGGCATCGTCCTATCCTTCGTAAGGGGGAATGATAAGGAAAGGATACGATGGGTCTGAAGCCTAGCCTAACGAATTATTAGGGCGTGTGCCTACTCGCCATAAGGGAGGGGAGAGATAAAGTCTGACAGACGTAGATTCTCATCAGTCGGTAATGTATTTAATGAACCCTATTATGGTCATGGCTTGTCGAGGTAGCGAGCGGTAGCAGAACGAAAGCGCATTGGAAGCGAAGAAGCGGAACGCAGGATGGGTCGCAGATGAGCACCCTGCGTTAGGTTATGTGCCGGATGACCGCTACAGCAGCGATGCACGTCCGCAGCAGCGCACTCCTGATACCGGGGGAAGACCAGTGGGGAGGTGGGTGGCTTGGAGCTACCGTCATCGCGCCAGACCCGACGTTACGCCCAGGCGAAGGCTCCGGTGGCACGCCCCGCACACGACAATGGGGTGATCGGAAAAGCGGTTGGTGTTTCCTCTTACCCCCGGGTGGTTCAATCGACCCGACTTAAGCCCCGGCAGTCCCTTGCAACACCGGGATCGTTAAATCAAAAAACCGCGAAACGACCCTCGGTTTCCGGCAAGACTCTCTATTTTTCCTACAAAAATCGACGCGCCCCGCTCCCTGCCTACCGCTCCTTTCTTATGACCGTCGTTATTGCGTCACGCTCCAGACGGCTAGACCCCCGCCCGCCTCTTACGAATCCCCACTCCCCGCCCCCGCTGCCGTCACCCCGGCAGAATGAGCTGCCGCCAGCGCCAGCTGCGTCACCGTGGCCTGAAGCTGCCGTGCCTCCTCCTGCACGCGGGCCAGGTTCTGCCGCGCCTCAGCCCGTTCCCCCTCGGCCTGCTCCCGGGCCAGCGATAACACCGCCACGTCCTGGCGCCGTGCGGCCAGTTCAGCGGTCAGCTCCTGGCGCGCCTGCGCCCCATGGGCCACCTGATCCTCCAGCCCTTGGCGCACCTCCGCCGCCCTGGCCAGCTGGTCCTCCAGCTGCCTCCGCGCCTCCTTGTCTTCCTCCCGCTGCTCCTGGCACCGCTGCAGCGCTTTTTGGGCGGCCTGGGCCGCGCCTTCCGCCTGGCGCACGGCCGCCTCCAGTCGCTCGTTAACCATCACCACCCGCTGCCAGTCCGTCTCCCGGCTGTGCATTTGCGCCTGTAACCCCGCCACCTGCTGCTCCGCGCGCGCCAGATTGACTTCCAGCACGTGATTTTCCCGGCGCAGGTCATCCATTTCCCTGACGAGCTTGCGCTGGGCTTGCCGCTCCTGGTCCAGGGCCCGCGCGGTGCGCTCCTGCTCCCGATCGAAGCGCTCTGCCAGCGCCGTGTGCCCCTGCTCCGCCGCCACAGTCGCCGCGCGCTGTTCTGCCAACGCCGCGTCCATTGCCACCTGCGCCTGGTGCGCCGCCCCCAACGCCTCCTGCACCTCCGCCAGCCGCTGCGCCTGTTCCTCCCCGCGCGCGGCCAGCGCCAACCGGGCCTGCTCAGCCGCCGCCGCCGCCGCCACCAGCCGCGCGATCTCTGCCTGCGCGGCATCCCGTTGCGCTTCCAGGGCCGCGCGCGCCTCGGCCCATTGCGCCCCGGCCTCGCTCACCGCCGCCGACCACAACGCGGTCACCGGTGCGAGCAGGGCGGTGGGCAACCGCGGGTCCCGCAGGCGTTCGCCCACCTCGATCCACAGATCGTCCAGGGCGCTGAGGATGGTCTGCTGCGCCCCCTGGCCGATCAGTTGGCGGATGCGCTCGGCCGTGGGGCGCTGACCGGCGCGCAGCAGCTGGAGGCCGGCCTCCTTGGCCAGCAGGCGGGTGGACGTGGGCGCGGGGGCGGGCGATGACATGGCGGGACTCCGGGCGGGGCAGGGGAGCGATAGTGAAATTCACCGATGATATGGTAACTGGTAAATTAGAGAAAAACACTGATTTGCGCCCATTAACCCCTTAAAATGACCGTTCTCGGATGCTATTAGCCCGCTTCGCACCCCTGAACCACGCGATGGCTCCAGCGGGCTGGCTGGACCATCCTGGCCGGCGCTGAGTGTGGGGGCAGGATGAGTGAGCGTGCCGATGAGCTGTCCCAGTTGCCCAGGGCGGCGTCTTCGAGGGTGATGGCGAAGTGGGTGCCGGCCATTGGTTAGGACCCAGCACGGTTGAGCCCAAGCACCTCCCGCACCTAGTCAAGCAGCGCCAGTTCTGGCGCGTGGTCGAGCACCCAGACCGGCTTTTGCTGCCGACGTGCTAACCGCGCATGTCCGCTTCGAGGAACGGACGCCCTTCGACGCCGCACAGCCGATTCTGACTGCCGAAGCGCTGGAGAGGTTGGCAACGATCAGACCCCACCACCGACCAACGCGAAACCGCACGCGGGAGGTGTCTGACCAGGAACGGCGTGAACAGGGCATTCAGTAGAGATGACCAGGGTGGGAAGACCCTAGAAACTGGAGTATTGCACGGGTAGCCATCCGCGTCGGCCTTGTCGCCCTGGGAGATGCCCTGACCGATGAGATCGCGTCACGGGTGCCTGATGTCGCTGGGATGACGCGGGTGTCATCGGCGGCGAGGGGCGCAGTCAGCCCCCGCTGGCGAGCGACGCCCCGGAGCAGCAGCGGGCCGAAATCCGCGGATCAGGCCCCGCCCGTGACAGCGCTGCGCCTCGTCAGGCCGTCGACGGACGGCAATGGCACCTGGATTGGGATAGACTCTGACCTCAGGCGAGCGCGTTTGGCTTCTCCGCGGCGTTATTGGCATAACGCAGTTGCATCAAGTGGTTGAACCCGTTTCGTTCCCCCTTTTGTGAATCATCCGGGCTAGGGTAATGAGGATGCAGAACCGTTCCAGGCGTGGCGTGGCCGCCGTTGTTGCCACGGTGTTGTGCTTACTGGCAAGCATGAGTGTGGGCCTGGCCAGCCCCCTGACCTTTGACCGGACCGCCATCAGTCCTTACGACGACTACTGCGATGGCTACGGGATGCCCGGCGCCACCGGCAACGGCTATGTCTCGGTGCTCAAGGTCTCCACCGGGGTGACGGACAAGACCGACGACAGTCTGCTGGATGGCATCGTCTCCTACGATCGC
>SACH01000841.1 GCA_009928645.1 Gammaproteobacteria bacterium
GAGCGAAATTCTCTTCCGTGACCTCCGTCAGCTCCTCATTCCTGAAGCCACTGCCCGTCACCCGCGGGTCCCCGGCGAACCGCGCCGCCACCTCGTCGGTGGTCAGCAGCGGGATGTCGGGATAGCGCAACAGGGCCTCCTCAATGTAGTCCGGGCGGCCCGTTGCCTTGAGCGAGATCGCCACCACCTCCCCGGTCGCTTCGTTGACCAGCTCGATGTCCGAGCCGGGGAACGACTCATCCTCATGCAGCACCGCCTGCCAGCCATCCCCATCGGCGTTCTCGTGCAGCGCCACCAACCGCTCGAACAGCTTGCCCTTGATCAGGCTGATCACCCCGGCAAGCTGGTCCGGATCATAGACGGCCATGTGGTCGGCGATCTGGGTCAGGCTGGCCTCCGCCAGGTCCGGATAGCGATCGCGGATGGCGGCGATGAATTCCGTGCCCAACGGCCCGTCGAAGCGCGCGAAGTCCCGCGCCAAGAGCCAGGCCATGGCAGCGGTGGTCAGGAGTTCCCCCCGCAAGCGCGGCGGCTGGTCGGGGATGTCCCCCGACAGCCAGGCCCACAGGCGCTGACCCATCAGGCTCAGGTTTGACCAGGACAGATGGTGGCGGATGATGTCCCACTGATAGCTGAACAGCGCCTGGGTCTCCTCCCAGATCCCACCCACCGCGCGCATCGGCACGCTGAAACTGCCGGTGGCGGCGGCCTCCTTGAAGCCGACCCAGAACAGCACCCCGACCAGATTGGTCACCAGCAGTTCGGCGAAGATCAGTGGATTGATGCCGGGGATGACCGAGAATAGGGCGAAGGCCAGCCCCAGCAGCGCCTTGAACAGCCAGACGATGGTCAGCACCACCCCCGCCAGCAGGCCGAAGTAGGTCCAGATATCGCTCACCCGTTTGAGGCTGATCCCGACCCGGCTGGCGATGACCCAGGCCATCCAGCCCTCCAGGGCCATGGAGACGAAGACGCCGACCCCCAGCTTCCCCGGCAGCCCGGCCATGACCA
>SACH01000842.1 GCA_009928645.1 Gammaproteobacteria bacterium
ACTCGGTGACGGCACCCAGGAAGGCAGCGCATACCCCCGGCCGGTTATCGGCCTGGCTTCGGATCTCGGTCCTGGCATCCCCGTGACCGCTACGGCCGGCCTTGGTGGTAGCATCAGCCCGCCGAGGGTCAGCGTCCCAAGCGGCGAATCCACGAACTTTACGGTCACCCCCGATCCGGGCTATAGCATTGCCTCGGTGAGCGGCTGCAGTGGAACCCAGGTGGGTGATAGCTACACCACTGGCGCCATTACCGCGCCCTGCACGGTGAACGCCAGCTTCTCCCAGAACAGCTATCTCATTACCGCCACGGCCAATCCGGCGGCGGGGGGCACGGTGACCTGCGTGCCCAATTCCGTAACCCATGGTGGGACCAGCCGCTGTACCGCCGAAGTTGCCAGCGGCTATGGCTTTGTCAACTGGGGCGGTGACTGTTCCGGCACTACGCCTACCTGCACCCTGACCAATATCACCGGCCCCCGCCAGGTGACGGCCAACCTGGTTGATCTCAGCGCCTCCCTGTCGGTGACGCAGAGCGCGCCGGGTTACCAGGGCGGTGGCCTGTTGCGGGTCAGCGTTAGCCTCAATGACACCTCCGGGACCAGTCCACTGTCATTGCTGTGGCGCCCGCACCTGCCGACTGGCTGGACCCTGGCTAGCGTCAGCGAAGAGGGTGCGCCCGAACTGAGCCAGGATGGCAGCCAGATCCTGTTTACCGGTAGCCTCGGCGGCATGCCGCTTGATTTCAGCTACCTTGTCACGGTACCCGTCAATGCCCAGGGCCAAGAGGTCATCGGCGCCACCGTCGAATACCAGAATGGGACCATGACCAATCCGGTCACCCTGATGGCTACGCCCAACCCACTGATCCTGGATGGAATCCTCTACCATAGCGCCGATTATCGCGATGCCCGTTGGCAGATCGATAGCAGCGAGGCCAGCCGCGTCCTCGCCTACTGGCGGGCCGGTGTCTACCATGTAGAGGCGAGCGGCGAGGATGGTTATGCCCCCGG
>SACH01000043.1 GCA_009928645.1 Gammaproteobacteria bacterium
TTCACGCGTCCTGGCCAAGGAGATCCCCGCGCTGGCCACGGAGGGGATCTGGGAACTGATCCGTGAGGCCATCGAGGACGCGTTTCAGGAGAAATGGCCTGGCGGCTGAAGCCCTTGACCTGAAGCATGGCTTAGGTAACTTCCCTCCGACCAATCCCTGGTCCATCACCACGATCAAGGACGAGGGCTTCTGGCCAGAGAGGCAGGTTTAAGTTAAGGAACAGGCATGGACCGTATCAAAACATTCACCCCGGCGGATGCTGTCCTGTGGCTATCAGCAGACCGCCGTGCCATAAATGATCAGTTCAACCGCGCCCTGACTGACCTGGGTGCTACTGAAGCTACTGAAGCGCACCCCGATGACCGCTTTGGCCCCCATGGCCTCGGCCTTCTCCGCCAGACGCCCGGACGATGAAAGATCCGGCTCTATGCCCTGCATCGGATGATCCGCGCCCAGGCGTTAACCGCCGCGCCGGCACGGCGGCAGGCCAGGTTCGACCTAGATCAGGCCATCGCCGCGGGTAAGGCGGACTTCGGCCAGGGGAAGCTGATCGATCTGGAACTGCGGGTGCGCGGCTACCTGGCGACGCTGCTCAGCGTCTGTCCCCTCAGCGAATCTCAGCGCTTGCGGGACGAGCCGGAGGGTTCGCATGCGAAAAATTCTGGCGGTCACCGGCTGGCTCGACGATTGCCATCCTTGCATATTGAAAGCAAAGATTTCAATATGCAAGGATGATACCGCGATCCGTCCGCTCGAAGATCGAGGCCGCCCTGGCTCACCAGGCTGCGGTAGCACTCATCGGCCCGCGCCAGGTCGGCAAGACGACTCTGGCCCACGAGATCGCCACGACCCGGCCGTCGATCTACCTGGACCTGGAGGCCACGGCGGACCGGGATAAGCTGGCGGACCCCGTGCTGTTCTTGGGTAAGCAGACGGACAAGCTCGTCGTCCTGGACGAGATCCACCGTGTGCCTGCCTTGTTCGAGGCGCTGCGCGGAATCATCGACGCCGGGCGGCGCGCCGGTATCCGGACAGGGCGCTTCCTCATCCTCGGCTCTGCCGCCATCGACCTCTTGCGACAATCCGGGGAGACCCTGGCCGGACGGATTGCCTATGTGGACATCGCGCCGCTGACCGCGGTCGAGGTGGAGCCGACTGACCTCACGCGGCTGTGGCTGCGCGGCGGATTCCCCGACAGCTTCTTGTCGGCCACCGACGGCGACAGCCTGGACCTGCGGGAGAGCTTCATCCGCACCTACCTGGAGCGCGATGTGCCGATGTTCGGCCCGCGCATCCCGGCGGAGACCTTGAGGCGTCTCTGGACCATGTTGGCGCACAACCAGGGCACCTTGCTCAACGCCTCGCGCCTGGCCTCGGGCCTGAGCATCTCGGCACCGACCGTGACCAGCTACATCGACCTGTTGGTGGACCTGCTCCTGGTGCGGCGGCTGCCACCGTTTCATGCCAACGTCGGCAAGCGCCTGGTCAAATCCCCGAAGACCTATGTTCGGGACAGCGGCCTGACCCATGCACTTCTCAACATCGAGACCTACGAGGACCTGCTCGGACACCCCGTGTCCGGCCCGAGCTGGGAGGGCTTTGTCATCGAGAACCTGATCGCGGCCGCCTCGGGCCGCACCCTGGCCAGCTTCTACCGCACCGCGGCCGGCGCCGAGATCGACCTGCTCCTGGAGCTGGGAGGACAGCGCGGGACCTGGGCCGTCGAGATCAAGAGCGGGCTCTCGGCCAAGCCCCAGCGCGGCTTCTACCAGGCACTCGAAGACGTCCAGCCCGCGAGGGCCTTCGTCGTGCATGCGGGTGAGGACAGCTACCCGATCTCCGATGACATTGAGGCAATCGGTCTGCGGGAGCTGGCGGGATTGCTGAGCCGCAAGACGAACGAAGGCGAGTGACCGGGGAGCCCGGGGAGCCCGGGCCTCGGGGCAGACGGGCAGGGCGGCCTCCCAGTGATCCTCGGACATCGAGCAGATGTAGCCGAGGGGTCTCCGGTTTGCCAATCGAACGGATCGGCCAGGGGCACATCGAGGCCCTGAAGGTGGGGGGGCGGTCGCCGCGCTACCGGCCCCTGGCCGACGAGGCGGACGAGGACCCCCTGGTGTGGCAGTACACCTTGCGACAGGTGCGCGATCTCAGTGCCCAGGCGTTGCCGGCCGCGCCAGCGCGGCGGCAGGCCGGGTTCGACCTGGATCAGTCCATCGCCGCGGGGAAGGCGGACTTCGGCCAGGGGAAGCCCCAAGTCAGCCTGCCGAACAATGCCTGACCCAAGCCAGGGGACTTGTCTCTTGGGTCGAATTAGCGGCCTTGACCCGTGCGGTTGGGTTTAGAATTCCCTTCATTCCAGACGGCTCATTCCTGGCAGGCTAAGCCCCTGCGCCATGCCCCCTTGACCGCCGCTTTGCTTCAGCCAACTGACAACACGATGATTCAGCCCCCGGACCCATCCTCCTCTTCGTCCTCTTCCACCACCACCCCCAGTTCCACGGCCGCCAACGCCTTCAAGCCTTGGGCCGGGCGCTTCAACGAGCCGACGGACGCCTTCGTCGAGGCCTTCACCGCCTCGGTGGACTTTGACCGCCGGCTCTATGCCTACGACATCCAGGGTTCCATCGCCCATGCCACCATGCTGGCACGCCAGGGAATCCTGACCGCGGCGGAGCGTGAGGCCATCGTCGCCGGGCTGGAGCGGGTCCGGGGGCGGATCGAGGCCGGGGACTTCGCCTGGTCCATCCCCCTGGAAGACGTGCATATGAACGTGGAGACCGCCCTGACCGGCGACATCGGCGAGGCGGGCAAGAAGCTCCACACCGGGCGCTCGCGTAACGATCAGGTGGCGACGGACGTGCGCCTCTGGCTGCGTGCCGAGATCGATACCCTCGACCGGGCCATCGCCCGCCTGCAGACCGCCCTGCTGGACCTGGCGGAGCGGGAGGTCGACACCATCCTCCCCGGCTTCACCCACCTCCAGGTCGCCCAGCCGGTCAGCTTCGGCCATCACCTGCTGGCCTGGTTCGAGATGCTGGCCCGGGACCGGGAGCGCCTGGCGGACGGCCGCAAGCGGGTCAACGTCATGCCCCTGGGCGCCGCCGCCCTGGCCGGGACTACCTACCCCATCGACCGCCACCTGACCGCCGAACTGCTGCGCTTCGACCGGCCGGCGGAGAACTCCCTGGACGCCGTCTCCGACCGGGACTTCGCCATCGAATTCGCCGCCACCGCCAGCATCCTCATGATGCACCTGTCGCGCTTCTCGGAGGAGCTGATCCTCTGGTCCTCGGCCCAGTTCGGCTTCGTCGACCTGGCGGACGCCTTCTGCACCGGTTCCTCCATCATGCCGCAGAAGAAGAACCCGGACGTACCGGAGCTGGTGCGCGGCAAGGCCGGGCGCATCTTCGGCCATCTCATGGCCCTGCTGACGCTGATGAAGGGCCAGCCCCTGGCCTACAACAAGGACAATCAGGAGGACAAGGAGCCCCTGTTCGATACCGTCGACAACCTCAAGGGCTGCCTCAAGGTCTTCGCCGACCTGATGGCGCGCCTGACTTGCAACCGCGAGCGCATGCGCGCCGCCGCCCGCCAGGGTTTCGCCACCGCCACCGACCTGGCGGACTACCTGGTGCGGCGCGGGGTGCCCTTCCGCGACGCCCATGAGATCGTCGGCAAGGCGGTGGCCTTGGGGGTACGGGAGGGGCGTGACCTGGCCGAGCTGAGTCTGACGGAGTTACAAGCCTTCTCGCCCCTGATCGAGGAGGACGTCTTCGCCTGCCTGACTCTGGAGGGCTCCCTGGCCGCCCGCGATCACATCGGCGGCACGGCGCCCAACCAGGTCCGCGCCGCCCTGGCGCGCGCCCGTCAGCGGTTAGCCGGTGCTGACGCCTGATATGCAAGCAGCGCCAACAGCCCCGCCGCTTTCGGTCCCGCCGGTTCTCCACGCTGGCCCTTCATTAGTAGACAGCGCGAAGACCACCGCGGCTCGCTCACCTTGGCCATGCTCTTCGATTGCTTCTGTCGCCCGGTGCCGCAACCTAATTCTGGTACTGAAGCGACCACGCGCAAATATACCTTGACCATGCCCGACAGCCTTGACGATCTCAACCGCCGCCTTCTGACCTTCGCCCGGGAGCGTGACTGGGAGCAGTTCCACTCGCCCAAGAACCTGAGCATGGCCCTGGCCGGGGAGTGCGGAGAGCTGCTGGAGCACTTCCAGTGGCTGAGCGAGGCCCAGAGCGCCTGCCTGGAGGGTGACAAGAAAGGGGCGGTAGGACAGGAGCTGGCCGACATCCTCATTTATCTCATCCGCCTGGCCGAACGCCTGGATATCGATCTGATCGCCGCCGCCGAGGCCAAGATCGCCCTCAACGAACAGCGCTATCCGGTGCATCAGGTGCGAGGGGATGCCCGCCGGGCGGAAGAGTATCTGGCCCTTGATAATCCCACGCCTACTCAGTCAGTGTTAGAGGACGATCTGAAGTCATCCTGAGGCGGCCAGAGATTCATAGATGGACAGGGGCTAAGAGTGAATGCACTTCGATTATCGATGCGAATGGGGAAGATCGGTTTTCTGCCCCCGTCCGGCCGCATGAGACAATTAGCCGCCGCGTTCTTCATAGCCATCACCATGACCCTGGTCACGGCCGGGATGGTTATGGCCGCGGAACCGCCGGGGGCCGGCGCTCTGCCCGTCCCGGTCCCCCGCACCCGCATCGCGGCCCTGGGGCGGGTGGAGCCCATCTCGGAGGAGATCCGCATCGCCGCGGCCATGACCGGGCGGCTGGCGGATGTCCACCTGGAGGCAGGGGACCCCGTCAAAGCGGGCGAGGTGGTGGCAACCCTGGAGAACGCCGACCATCTGGCGCGGGTCAAGGCGGCGGAGGCCAATCTGGCCATCGCCCGGGCGGCCTTGCAAAGATTGCTCAACGGTGCCCTGCCCGCGGAGCGGGCCGAGGCCGCCGCGGCGGTGCGCGAGGCCGAAGCCCTGCTGCTCCGGGCGCAGCAGGAACTGGCCCGCCAAGAGGGCCTCGCAGCCAAAAAGCTCGGCAGCCGCCAGGACCTGGACCTGGCCGCCACCGAGATGGAGGCGGCCCGCGCCCGCCTCACCCGTGCCCGGGAGCGCCTGGCCGTGGTCGACGCCCCGGCCCGGGAGGACGAGCGCGCCAAGGCCGAGGCCGAGGTGGCCCTGGCCGAGGCCCGGCTGGCGGAGGCCCAGGCGGTCCATGACAAATCCTTCGTGCGCAGCCCCATCGATGGCGAGGTCCTGCAGCGCATCCGCCTAGCCGGGGAGCAGGTGACGGAGTTGGGGGACACCCCCATCCTGGCGGTGGGCGACATGTCCCGCCTGCGGGTGCGCGCCGAGGTGGACGAGGCCGACATCGGCCTGCTGCGCCTGGGCCAGGCGGCCTATGTCCAGGCCGCCGCCTATGGTGAGCGCCGTTTTCCCGGCACGGTGGGCCGCATCGGCAATCTCATGGGTCGCAAGCAGGTCTTTTCCGACGACCCGAGCGAGCGTCAGGATACCCGGGTGCTGGAGGTGCTGATCGACCTGGAGCCCGACACCCGTCTCCCCGCCGGGCTGCGGGTGGATGCCTTCATTGAGCTGGGCGACCCGGGCCAGGATGAATGAGGCACTGGCACGCCCCCAGGGGTGAAACCCTCCTCGCACCTGAGGGGGAGACCGCTCACGATTCAGGGGCAGAGGTCCTCTCGTCTCCTGCCCTGCCTGACCCGCCTAATCTGCCTGTTACGCCTTTCCCGCCTGGCTCTCCCGATTCGTCTAAATCGTATGGATCGTATGGTTCGCCAGAACCGCCTGCTCCCCATCCCCCTCATGCGCAACGTCCTGGTCCCCTCTGGGGCAGCCGCATGGCCTGGCTCCTGGCCTGGCGCAACCTGGCCCACGACCGCTCCCGCTTCGCCGTCACCCTGGTGGGGATTATCTTCGCCGTTGTCCTGATCGCCATGCAGCTCGGGCTCTTTCTCGGCTTCACCGACTCGGCCACCGTCATCATCCGTCACACCCAGGCAGATTTCTGGGTCGTCACCCGCGGTACCCAAAACTTCGAAATCGCCCTGCCCATGAGCGAGCGTGAACTTCACGTTGTCCGCTCCGTCCCCGGCGTGGCCCAGGCGGAACGGTTCTTGGTGCAGTTCGTCCCCTGGAAGAAACCCACCGGCGGCGACGAGAGCATCATCCTCATCGGCTTCGACCTCAACTCCGGCCTGGCGGGCCCCTGGCACCTGCGGGAAGGCCATCTGGAGGACCTGCGCCTTCCGGATGCGGTCATCGTCGACCAGGTGTATCTGGACAAGCTCGGCATCAACCGCATCGGCACCGAGACCGAGATCCGCGGCCTGCGGGCGCGGGTGGTGGGCATCACCCAGGGGATCCGCTCCTTCACCACCTCACCCTGGGTCTTCACCTCCTTCCGCAACGCCCAGCGCCTGGCGGGTTTGCGGCCGGAGGAGGCCAACTATGTCATTGGCACCTTCGCCCCGGGGGCCGATCCCCGGCAGGTGCTCGCCACCCTGGCCCAGGCCCTGCCGCGTAGCGATGTCTACCTGAGCGCGGACTTTGCCGCCCGCACCCGCGACTACTGGATGTTCACTACCGGCGCCGGGGCGGCGGTGCTGGTCTCCGCCCTCTTGGGGCTGCTGGTGGGCGCTGTGATCGTCGCCCAAGTGCTCTATGCCACCACCGTCGATCACCTGACCGAGTTCGGCACCCTGAGCGCCATGGGCGCTCCGCGCCAGTTCATCTACCGGGTCATCCTGGGGCAGGCGGCCATCAGCGCCACCCTGGGGCATCTGCCGGGCATCGGCATCGCCCTGACCCTGGCCTATCTCAGCCAATACTCCGCCGCCGTGGTGATCATCCCCTGGGAGCTGGCCCTGGGCCTCTATGGGGTGACCCTGGGCATGTGCCTGCTGGCCTCGATCATCTCCATCCGCAAGGCCATGGGCATCGATCCGGCCATGGTGTTTCAGAAGTGAGGTCATGCGCCAGAGACCCCGCCCCGGCCCTGGAGGCCACCGGCGTCTCCCTGATCTATGGCAGCGGTCCGACGGCCGTCCATGCCGTCAACCAGGTCGATCTCGCCGTCCATCCCGGGGAGATGCTGGCCCTGATGGGACCCTCGGGGAGCGGCAAGACCACCCTGCTGCTGGTCCTCGGTTGTCTGCT
Source organism: Gammaproteobacteria bacterium (assembly GCA_009928645.1). Taxonomy (GTDB): domain Bacteria; phylum Pseudomonadota; class Gammaproteobacteria; order Chromatiales; family Chromatiaceae; genus M0108. The sequence goes on from SACH01000043.1 coordinate 7,197, forward strand.
CCAGGCCAGCGCCGGCCGGGTCCGGGTCGAGGGCCGGGAGATCGCCCCTTTGCCCCCGGCCGCCCTGTCCCATCTGCGTCTGACACGCATGGGCTTCATCTTTCAGAGCTACAACCTCTTCCCCGCCCTCACCGCCCTGGAGAACGTGCAGTTGGCCCTGGAACTGAAGGGTTACGATCTCCAGGAGGGTCGGGACCTGCTGCATCGGGTCGGCCTGGGCGAACGCCTGGGCAACTATCCCCGGCAGCTCTCCGGTGGGGAGAAGCAACGCGTCGCCATCGCCCGGGCCCTGGCGGGGGACCCGGCCATCCTGCTGGCGGACGAGCCCACCGCCGCCCTGGACTCCGCCAATGGTCGCGCCGTGGTCAGGCTCCTGGCCGAGCTAGTCCACGACCAAGGGCGGGCGGCGATCATCGTCACCCACGATCCGCGCATCGGTGACCTGTCCGATCGGGTCGTCCACATGGAGGATGGGCGCATCCTGCCATGAGGGGTATCTCCCCGGTCCTCAACCAATAACCGCTGTCCTTTAATGTTGGCCTAGCTGGGAAGAGCGGGGAAAATCCAACATCAATCCCTGTTGAATCCATAGGATCCGAGGAGTAAGCGCCATGCCGATCAACAAAGTGCTGGCCCTGCTGTTGGCCCTTGCACTGCTCATCACCGCCGGCTGCGGCCAGGTCCAGCGGGAGAAGAAGACCCGCGGCCTGGAGGTCGCCACCACCGCCTATGGCAATGCCCTGCGCTGGGGCTATCCGGAGACGGCCTGGAATTACCTGGCCCCCGCCGTCCGGGATGGCCTCTCTCCGGAGCAACTCGCCCTGAAGCATATCCGCGTCACCGGCTATGAGGTCGTGCAACCTGCCTTGCTGGTCGATGAGGAACAGGAACAGGCCGAACAGGAGGTGCGGATCGATTATGTCCGTCACGATACCCAGGTCGTCAGGAGCCTGAACGATCATCAGCGCTGGCGTTATGAGGAGTCGAGTGGCGGCTGGCGCCTGGTTAGCGATCCCCCCCTCTTGCGCTGATCGCCGTGGGGGAAAGCACGGCAGCGACCCTCAGCGCCCCCTTGTCCGGCTAGGGTCTCGCCCCAGAGGCCCCCGGCAGTGCCCACAGGACGGCCGCGCTTCATCATAATCAAGGTATAAATATAAGAATGATGATGGTGATGAGGCTTGTGGATAAGACCTATTTTTGTCAAATCATAAGCTAAGACAATCGGTTGTTATCGCTAAAACAGCGGGACAAGTCCCCCACAAAGCGTGGATCTCCTGTGGATAAGTTTATTTTCCGGCGACGGCGTGAATGAATTCACAGTTGTCCACAGGCTTTTCCCAGGCTTAGTCAGCGCTTTGCTCAGCCAGACGTGGCGCCCAACCTGGGCCTGGGCCAGGAGCCGGAAAGGTCTTAGCAACCAGACGAGCCGTTAGCGTGAAAGTCACGGGATAATCTTTCATTATCAGGGGGGTGGCGCGCCGCCTCATGAGAGTTAGCCCAAGCGAGAAAATAAGCCTGATCAAGATGAGAGAAACCTGGTATCTGTTTAGACCCCCTCTCCCCAACCCTCCCCCACCAGGGGGGAGGGAGCAAGAGCATCAGCGGTTTGCGCTATCTGTGCCACCCCAAGCTGCGGGGGGATGTGAGCGCTTACGAAACCTGATCGACAGGCACAAAAAAAAACCCGCCGGAGCGGGTTTTCTTACCTGCGGGTCGGCGAGATCGGCTACTTGATCTTGCCTTCCTTATACATGACATGCTGACGGATGACGGGATCGAATTTCTTGATCTCCATCTTGGCGGGCATGTTGCGCTTGTTCTTGGTGGTCGTATAGAAATGACCGGTACCGGCGCTGGATATCAGGCGGATCTTGTCACGTGCTGCCTTGGCCATGGGTATATTCCTCGCTTAGACCTTGACGCCCCGCTCACGCATATCGGCGAGCACGGCATCGATACCTTTCTTGTCGATCAGGCGCATGGCGTCGGTAGTCAGACGCAGGCGCACCCAGCGCTTCTCACTCTCGACCCAGAAACGATGGTAGTGCAGGTTCGGCAGGAACCGGCGCTTGGTCTTGTTGTGGGCATGGGAGACGTTGCAACCGACCAGCGGGCGCTTTCCGGTTACTTGGCAGACTTTGGACATGACGCTTCCCTTTGAGGTTGGCCAGGGGTCAGGCCTCCTGGGCCGGACCAAAATGAAAGACAAGCAAAAATACCCGAATCGGTCAGCCCATGCAAGGCTTTTGACCTCCTTTGCCCGATGGTCATCGCCCTGCTTCAGCCTGGGCCCTGGCTGGTGACTAACCTGCTGCCAGCCTGTGGACAGGCTGTGGCCAAAAACAGGGCCATCCATCGCGGGGCGAATTTTCCACAGGGTTCCAACAACATCAGGCTAGCTTGCCCCAAGGCTTTTGGTATATTCAAGTATATGAAAGAAAAATACTTTACAGGAAATTAGCCGTTATCCACAGTCTTCATCACCATCATTATTCTTAAAATCTCAATCTTGTGATGAACGACGACCAGGAAATGGACGGCAACCGGGGCTACTCTATGCTTTACTTATATTGCAGCGTGCCTTAGCAATGCCGGCCAGAAGCTAGCGAGCTATGCATTTGACCCGGTATCCCGCTCGGTACCCTGCCGGTCAAGGCGCGGCCGTTCGTTCCCTCACCCCGGCGCTGTATTCGGGGCCTGTGAGAGGAGGCTCAGTGATGAACACTCAAGCGCGGACGATGGCGGTTATGGTCGTGTTAGGGCTGGTTTTACCTCTGACCCTTGCGGCCAGCGGCGGGAAAAACGCCTACAACAACCCCAACGGCAGTCCCGCGGATGGCGATTTTGATGCGCCCTATGTCAATGCGGGCGACGGCCGGATGCTGGTCTTTTGTGATGAGCAGGAGACCCTGATCATGAAGCCGCTCGGCGACGGCTCCATCGAAATGGTCTGTGTGCCTGTCGACGACTGACGACAGGGCATGGAAACCTAGAGCAAGCCTCGCTCGGCGAAGGAGATGCCATCACCATCGCCGATGATCAGGTGATCGAGGACACGCACCTCCACCAGCGAGAGGGCGTCTTTGAGGCGCTGGGTGATGCGCAGGTCGGCCTGGCTGGGTTCGGTGATCCCTGAGGGGTGGTTGTGGGCAAAGATGACGGCGGCGGCCCCAAGCTCCAGGGCGCGTCGCACCACCTCCCGGGGATGGACGCTGGCGCCGTCGATGGTGCCACGGAAGAGTTCCTCGTACCGCAGGACATGATGACGGTTGTCGAGGAAGAGGCAGGCGAAGACCTCGTGGGGGTAGTGGTAGAGCCGGGTCTTGATAAAGGCGCGGGTGGTCTCGGGACTGGTGAGAGGCGTGCCATGTTCCATCTCGGCCGCCAGGAAGCGCCGTTGCATCTCCTGAACCGCTTTCAGCAAGGCATATTTGGCCTTGCCCAGCCCTTTCGCCTTGCAGAAACGCCTTTCATCGGCGGAGAAAAGGCCGCGCAGGCCACCCAGTCCATCCAGCAGTTCGCGCGCCAGTTCGATGGCACTTTTGCCCGGGATGCCGGTGCGCAGGAAGATTGCCAGCAATTCGGCGTCCGTCAGGGCCTCAGCCCCCCGTTTGAGCAGCTTTTCCCGTGGGCGCTCGTCTTCGGGTAATTCCAAGATTTTCATTCGGCTCCACCTCTTCGTTCTCATTGTTGTTCAGAGTGTTCCGGGGTGGAATTTACGCGAGCCCGCCAGGGCCCGCAAGGCGGCGGCCCGGCTGACTGATGCCTTTTGGCCGATAACCTCTAACGCCCCGCGAGCACTCAGGGGAGGTCTCCCGTTACCCCGACCGAAGTCTGTTGCGGCTGACTGACAGGTTAAAGAGCGGCTGGAATTGAAGAGAGCGTCTTGACCTGCCTCAGGTGGGGGGTTGAGAGGGTCAATGCAGTACAATCCCACCCTGGCAATCACGTCCCCTCCCTATTCAGGCGGCTTTTTCAGCGTCAGGTGAATCCCTTGGCTTACCGACAGGTGCTGCTGGGCGTCAGCGGCGGCATCGCCGCCTACAAGGCGGCCGAGTTGACCCGCCGCTTGCGGGCGGCCGGCGCGGAGGTGCGGGTGGTGATGACGCGGGCGGCACAGGCCTTTGTCGCGCCCCTGACCTTCCAGGCCCTGTCCGGTAATCCGGTGCGCCTCGACCTTCTGGACCCGGCCGCCGAGGCGGGCATGGACCATATCGAACTGGCGCGTTGGGCGGACCTGGTCCTGGTAGCCCCGGCCAGCGCCGACCTGATGGCGCGGCTGGCGGCCGGCATGGCCGACGATCTGCTGACCACCCTGTCCCTGGCGACCGCGGCCCCCCTGGTGCTGGCCCCGGCCATGAATCAGCACATGTGGCGACACCCCGCCACCCAAGCCAATGCCCGCTTGCTGGTGGAACGTGGCGTGCGTCTCCTCGGCCCCGCCAGCGGTGAGCAGGCCTGTGGCGAGATCGGGCCAGGCCGCATGCTGGAACCGGCCGCCATCGTGCAGGCCCTGATGCCGACCCTATTGTCGGGGCGCCGGGTGCTGGTCACTGCCGGCCCCACACGCGAGGCCATCGACCCGGTGCGTTACGTCGGTAACCGCAGCTCCGGGCGGATGGGTTATGCCCTGGCCCAAGCCCTGGTGGGCCGGGGGGCCCGGGTCCTGCTGGTCAGCGGGCCCACCGCCCTCCCGGCGCCGGCGGGGGTGGAGTTGGTCCGGGTGGAGTCCGCCCTGGAGATGCACCAGGCGGTCATGAGCCGGATCGCGGGCCAGGACCTCTTCGTGGCCACCGCGGCGGTCGCCGACTACCGCGTAGCCGACCCGGCCCCCGCCAAGATCAAGAAGGGCCAGGCGGAGTTGACCCTGCGCCTGGTGCGTAACCCGGATATCCTGGCCGACGTCGCCGCCTTGCGCGAGGGCCCCTTCACGGTGGGCTTCGCCGCCGAGACCGAGCGGGTAGAGGAACAGGCCCTCGGCAAGCTTCAGGCCAAGGGCCTGGACATGATCGCCGCCAATCGAGTGGGCGGGACCCACGGTGGCTTCGAGAGAGAGGATAACGCCCTGACCGTCATCTACCGCGACGGCCGGGTGGACCAGTTACCCCTGATGCCCAAGGTCCGCCTGGCGGAGGCCTTGACGGACCTGATCGAGGAGGCCTATGCGGCACGATCTGCAACTCAAGATCCTTGACCCCCGGCTGGGGCGGGACTTCCCCCTCCCCGACTATGCCACGGCGGGCGCCGCCGGTCTGGACCTGCGCGCCATGCTGACCGCGCCCCTGGACCTGGCGCCGGGGGCGACCGAGCTGCTGCCCACCGGCATGGCCATACACATCGGTGCGCCCGGAGTGGCGGCGATGATCCTGCCCCGCTCCGGCCTGGGTCATCGCCACGGCATCGTCCTCGGCAACCTGGTCGGGCTCATCGATTCGGACTATCAGGGTGAACTGCTGGTGTCCTGTTGGAACCGGGGCCAGGACAGCTTCCGCATCGAGATCGGCGAGCGCATCGCCCAACTGGTGCTGGTGCCGGTGCTGCGCGCGCGCTTCGAACTGGTGGAGTCTTTTACCGCCTCCCCGCGTGGCCAGGGTGGCTTCGGCCATACCGGCCGGCGCTGAACGCGCTCCCGACCAAGATTTATATAAAAACAAAGGAATATTAAGCAGGAGGTCAAGGCAATGAGTCAGGATTGGAGCCCACCGGATCAGGGGGGGAACGAGACAGGACCCAGGGTCGCCCTGCCGGGTCTGCATCAGTTCTGGATCAACTGTCTCCTCGGGTTGGCGCCCCTCATCCTCCTGGTGTTCATGGTCGGTCTCTACTTTTGGGTCGAGCGGGAGAATTCCTATGCCGCCATGCAGGCCCGTAATTACAGCGAACTGGTGGCGCAAGAATTGGGCAAGCGGGCCTCACGGGTCCAGGAGGACTTGCGCCGCGTGATTCGCGATCCGGCCCTGCGTCAGATCCTGCGGGCGGGCGATCCCCAGGCGCGGATCAGTGAGGAGCAACGGTTGGCCGGACGCATCCCCATGGCCCTGCGAGTGCGCCTGGTGCCCAGCGAACCGGCCGGGGGGGCCGGGGCTGAACCTGCCACCCTGGACCTTAGCATGGCCGGTAAGGACCTGGTCCATCGGGCGCGGCAGGAGCGGGCCACGACGCCGTTGGAGGCCCATCTGGTCGGGCAGGACGGGATGCACCTGGCGGTCGCCGCACCGGTTTTGGACGAAAACCAGGAGGGGGTGCTGGGTGTCGTGCATGTCGCTCTGCCGATGGCTCTGCTGCCCTTTCTGCAGGACGGGGGTCCTAAGTGGGGACAACTCCAATTTCAGCAACTGGTCGAGATCGAGGTCGCCACCCTGGACGACAAGGCGCAATCATCGGCGCCCGCAATGGTGCCGAGCTTCTGGGTTAATGTCCCGGGCACCAGCCTGCGGGTCGCGGCCTGGATGACACCCGAATCGCTACTTTCCCCCAAGCCGCTGTTCATCGCTCTGGGCAGTTATCTGCTGGTCATGGGATTGATCGCCTTCGTCCTGCGGCTGTTGCTTAACCGGCTGGAACAGGCCTTGGCCGCCGATTTCGCCGGTCTGAGGGCCATGATCGAGGATGCCGCCAACACCTGGCCGATCCGTAAGATTCAGTCTCGGCTGGAGGAGACCCGGTCCCTCATGGAGGCTATCCGGCCGCTCCTCATCAGCTTAGCGGCGGTCCGTCGCCGTAGCGCCCAGTTCGGCTCCCGCCGCCAGGATGAGTCGCCGCCCCTGATGCCGCTTGCTGGCCCAGGGCCGGATGATCTGGAACTTGGCGAGGTCATGCCTGATCGCCCAGGGTTGGGGGGAGAAAGCGACAAGGCGGGGAGTGGAAAGCCCACCTGATAGTCAGGAGGCATCTTCCTCCATCCCCCGTGGATATAAATCGTGGCGTATTTTTTTCTACGCTGACTTCCATGAGAAATCTCGCCCAGCTCCTGATGATCCAGTAGAAGCGGCGCTCCGAATCAGTCAACCCTTTGCCGTAATTAAAGGAAACGAGATGACCATCGCCCTCGAACGTGCCCATAACATCGCCCGCGTGCTGGTGGAGGCCCTGCCCTATATCCAGCGCTTCCAGGGTAAGACCATGGTCATCAAATATGGCGGCAACGCCATGACCGAGCAGGCCCTCAAGGAGGGCTTCGCCCGTGACGTGGTGCTGATGAAGCTGGTGGGTATCAACCCCGTCATCGTCCATGGCGGCGGGCCACAGATCGGTGATCTGCTCAAGCGCCTGGGGATCGCCAGCGAGTTCATCCAGGGCATGCGGGTCACCGACACCGAGACCATGGACGTGGTAGAGATGGTCCTCGGTGGTCAGGTCAACAAGGAGATCGTCAACTTCATCAACCGCCACGGGGGGCGGGCGGTAGGCCTCACCGGCAAGGATGGCGACCTGATCCGGGCGCGCAAGCTGCTGTTGCGCCGCGATGCCCCGGAGCTCAAGGAGCCGGAAATCATCGATATCGGCCATGTCGGTGAGGTGGAGAGTATCGACGTCCGGGTGGTCGACATGCTGGTCAAGGGAGGCTTCATCCCGGTCATCGCCCCCATCGGCGTCGGTGCCGATGGCCGCTCCTACAACATCAACGCTGACCTGGTGGCCGGTAAGGTCGCGGAATTTCTCAAGGCCGAGAAGCTGATGCTCCTGACCAATACGCCGGGCTTGCTGGATTCCAGCGGTAAACTGGTCTCGGAGCTGGACGTGGGCCGCCTCGATGAGATGGTGCGCACTGGCGTCATCCATGGCGGGATGTTGCCCAAGATCCAGTGCGCGGTGGACGCGGTCCAGGCCGGGGTGCGTACCGCCCACATCATCGACGGCCGGGTGGAGCATGCCCTGCTGCTTGATCTCTTTACCGATGAAGGGGTTGGCACCCTCATTAAGCGCCGCTGACGCGCCAGCGCGGGCGACCCGGGTTGTAAGCGTTCTGTAAGCGCTCACATCAACCTGCTGGCTAAGCTGGCATCACAAGCATAAGCCGCAGATTCTCTTACTCCCTCCCCCCTGGTGGGGGAGGGTTGGGGAGAGGGGGTTGAGCGGTAACCGACAGGTCAGCGCAGGCCCAAGTCCAGCCCCTTAATTGCCCTCACCAGTTCCGGACGCCAACAGCCCTCGTGGCCGAGGGCCGCGGCCTGACAGCGCAATTCCGCGAAGAGGGTGGCCCCGGGGCCCTGCTCGTCAGGTACCCGGGCCAGGACCAGGTCGGCATCTTGGTCCAGGTCGGGGGCGCCGATGGCCACGGTGCCGGCCGCCCGGCCCGGCGGGCGGGGAGCGGCGACGAAGAGATCATCTGAATCATTCAGTTGGACCACCAGCCCCGGTTGGCTCAGGAGATAGTCCCGTGCCTTGTCCCAGAGGCGATCGCAGTCGGCGTCGCTGGTGCAGGGGATGGCGCGGTGGAGGTCGGTGTGGCGTTTGTTCGCGCTCAGGGCCGCCAGGCGACCGGAGGCCTGCAACTGGCGGTAACGGTTCAGGTCGCGATCCAGGCGGACCTTGAGTGCCGCTTGTTGCGCCTCGCGGGCGGCGATACTGGATTGGGCCGCTTGGATAGAGCGCTCGGTCTTGCGGGCGCTCGCGGTGAATTCCTCGGGGACCGGTTTGCCGGTACGCTCGATGTTGCCGGCATAGGTGCGCAGGCTGGCCAGCCAGGCCTCCTGGCGGTGGATATTGTTGCGGGTCACCTGGATCATGGTCTCCAGGGCGCTGAGCTGGTTCCGGTTCGAGGCCATCAGTGCCGCCTCGGAGGGAAAGCTGTGCAGCAGGCCGCGATCCGCCGTCGCCTGCTGATTGAGCAAGCGCTCCTGCTCCGCGCGCAGGCGCGTCAGCAGCTCGTCCGCCATGATCTGCTCCGGGGTCCGGGCCGGCGGTACGGTCTGGATGGGAATCCCGTCCTTGCGCAGCTCCGTGTGGCCCTGGCGCACCGAGGAAGGGGGAATGATGTCCGAATAATGGACATTGCCCTGTTCGTCGACCCAGCGGTAAAGCGCGGCCTGGACCGGCACGGCCAGGGTGGTGGCCAGGGTGCAGGCCAGGACCAGGGTGAGCCGTCCTTGACGGAGGCGGTCGCGGGTCGGAGGGTCAGATTCCATAACGGGAACGATAGTCGCGCACGGCCCCGACGGTCTCGGGGGGAATCGCGGTCCCGGCCGGGGAGGCCTCCAGAAAGGCCACCAGATCCGCCAGGGTGGCGATGCTGACCACCGGGATGCCGAAGCGCTGCCGCACCTCCTGGACTGCGGAACGCTCATCCTGGCCACGCTCCTGACGGTCGAGGGCGATCAGGACCCCGGCGGGCCGGGCGCCCTGGGCCTGGATGATGTCGATGGACTCGCGCACGGAGGTGCCGGCGGTAATGACGTCATCGATGATCAGGACCTCCCCCTGGAGGGGATGACCGACGATGAGACCGCCCTCGCCATGGTCCTTCGACTCCTTCCGGTTGAAGGCATAGGGGACATCGCGCCCATGCTGCTCCGCCAGGGCGATGGCCGTCGCCGCCGCCAGGGGGATGCCCTTGTAGGCGGGCCCGTAGAGGACATCGCAGGGCAGGTCCGAGGCCTGGAGGGCGGCGGCGTAGAAGCGCCCCAACCGGGCCAGGGCGGCTCCGGTATTGAAGAGGCCGGCGTTGAAAAAGTAGGGACTGTGACGCCCGGACTTGAGGGTGAAGTCGCCGAAACGGAGGACCCCCTGGTCGAGGGCGAAACGAAGGAATTCGCGCTGGTAATCCTGCATCTTGCGGCTTCCGGACGAAGGGTCAGACTGATCGGGCTATGATACACACTTGCCCTTCGCTGGCGCGACGAGCGCGTGCGTGCCCGGCCCTGGTCCCCGCCACATGGCAGGATCCGGGTCTTGCGCCGAGGGCGAGGATGAAAGGTCGCGAGTCGATGACGTCAGGCGGGGGAACGGGTGATGCTGAGTGGTGTGGAACAGGGGTTGGCGGCCTTTCTGGTGGGCCTGCTGGGCGGGGTCCATTGCGTCGGCATGTGCGGCGGCATCGTCGGCACCCTGACGCTGGGCCTGCCGGTCGGGGTCCGATCCCAGGCGCCGCGCTTGCTGCCCTACCAACTGGCCTACAATCTGGGCCGGATTAGCGGCTATGGGGTGGCCGGCGCCCTGCTGGGCGGCCTCGGTCAGGTGGCCTTCCAGGCCCTGCCGCTGCAACGGGGTCTTTACCTGATCGCGGCCCTCTTCATGCTGCTGCTGGGGCTGTATCTGGCCGGCTGGTGGCCGGGATTTGCCCGCCTGGAGGGCTTGGGCACGGGGCTTTGGCGCCGGATCGAGCCCCTGGGTCGGCACCTGCTGCCCATCCAATCCCTGGGCCAGGCCTTGGGGGTCGGTTTCGTCTGGGCCTGGATCCCCTGCGGTCTGGTCTACAGCGTCCTAATCTGGGCGCTGGCGGCCGGCAGCGCCATCCAGGGTGCCCTGCTGATGCTCGCCTTCGGCCTGGGCACCCTGCCAACCCTGCTGGGGATGGGCATGCTGGCAGGCCTGGCGGCACGCTTCACCGAACAAATCTGGTTACGCCGCCTCGCCGGCTTGCTGGTACTCGGCTTTGGCCTCCATGCCCTGTGGCAATTCTTCCAGGCCTGATGGTTCCGCGAAGAGGTGCAAGAGATAAAGATCCGGTCATGCCGGGTGAGGAGCCAGTCATTAAGCTGACAAGGAGGAATTCACGGTTTTCGTGGGGGGACACCCGACCTGGCAATATGGAAAGCGGGTTCACTCGGTGAAGAACTCCTGCTCCATGCGGATCTGCACCGGCTTGTCGCTGCCCTGGGGTTTGACCTCAATGGCGAAGTCGAGGGTTTGGGCATTCTGGACCAGAAATTCCCCGATGTAATAGACAGCCTGACCCTCGCGGATCTCGCGCATGACGATGGGCGCCTTCTGGCCGGTTTCTGTGACGATGTCCGCGCTGACCAGGGCCGGGACCGGGGTGCCGGTGGTACCGGCTACCTCCCGGATCACGGCAACGTTGAGCAGACCACGGTATTTACTGCGCTGAAAACCGTAGGTAGTCGCGATCTGGGGCGTCAGGGTGTCGGCGGAAATGGCACTGTGGTGGATGGTGAAGCCGTCCACCCGGGTGCTGTTCTCGGCATAGGACCAGGTGGGCAGGAGCAGGGCGGCGGTGCAAAGCAGGCCAAGGAGTGACAAGCGTTTCATGAGGTGTTCTCCAACGGGATGATCAGGGGACGGAGCCGCTCACCTGATGGGTAGATTTCGTAAAGCGGAACAAGAGGCGGCGCGCAAGCCCTCACGGGAATGGCGCCCCACGCGGGCGTGGAGCCTGATCTATTGGCGGCATCGCCGCTTTGAAAGGGCTTCGGCGCGAGTAAACCTTCAGGCCCTCTGCCGCCCGGCCTGGCGCCTATAGCGCAAGCCGCTGATTCTCAAGCTCCCTCTCCCCTGGCAGGAGAGGATGGAGGAGAGAGGGGGTCTTGATGGTTAGCTTTGCGGAGGCAGGAAGGATGGGAGTTGTTCCGGCTGGCGGATGCGGACCCGCTTGTGCCGACCCTGGGCGCCGCTGATCACTTCGACCCGGGAGGGGGGCACGCCAAAGCATTTGGCGAGCAAGCGCTCCAGATGGGCATTGGCCTTACCGTCCACGGGCGGGGCAGTAATCCGCACCCGAAGCTGATCCCCCGCCGGTTCCTCGATGGCATCGGCACTGGCACGGGGCTGGACCTTGAGGTTGAGCACCAGATCCTCTCCTTCCCAGCGGAACCAGCCGACGTTGGCCATGTTGATCGCCTCTTTTAGCAGCTGATCACCCAAATTGTCTCTGCTCGTTGTCGAACATCGATGGGCCCCGGAGAGGCGAACCCACCGGGCGATGTCTGCTCCCCGGTGCGACGCGGGCGCTATCCCACATTCAGAAGGGGCTGCCAGTGATGAACTTCAAGGGGGGCAGGAGCAGCATCTGCAACAGGATCAGGCCGATGGTGACGGCAATGGGCGACAGGTCCAGGCCGCCGATCGGCGGCAGGCGTCGCTGGACCGGGGCCATGACCGGATCGGTGAGGGTATGGAGCAGGTGGACCATGGGGTTATAGGGGTCCGGAGTGATCCAACTCAGGATGACCCGGATGATGACGGCATAGAGGAAGACATCGATGGTCAGCTCGACCAAGGCGGGGAGGGACCAGAGCACGGCGCCCAGGGCTGCTAGGCCCAGGCCCGCCAGGACCCCGACCAGGAAAAGTACCAGGGTCTGCACCAGCCAGGCCAGGACCAGGGAAGAGATATCCATCCCCCGGAAACCGGGAATGTACTGCCGCAGGGGCCGCAGGACCGGGCTGGTGACCTTGACCACGAACTGGGAAACGGGGTTGTGGAAGTCGGCCTTGGTCAGTTGCAGCAGGAAGCGCAGCATGACCACAAAGGCATAGAGCCCGCCCAGGGTCTGGATCAGGAAGATCAGGGGATTGGTGAGATAGTTACCGCTCATCAGCTTTTGGCCAGCAGGGTGGAGAGTTCTTCGGAACGGGCCTGGGCGGCGCGCACCGCCTCATCGATCAGGCGGGAAAAATCGCCCGCCATCAGCACCCGCAGGGCGCTTTCCGTGGTGCCACCGGGGGAGGTCACCCGCCGGCGCAGCTCCGCGGGGTCATGGCTGCTTTCCATCGCCATGCGGGCGGCGCCCAGGGCGGTCTGGATGGTCAGCAGGCGGGCGCTCTCGGCGTCCAGGCCCAGGGTGATGGCGACCTTCTCCAGTTCTTCCATGAGCAGGAAAAAATAGGCCGGGCCGCTCCCGGAAACGGCAGTGACGGCATCCAGCAGCTCCTCCCGTTCCACCCAGCGGGTCAGGCCCCCGGCGCGCATGATGGTCTCGGCGCGGTTACGCTGGCCGGCGCTGACCTCGGGGCTGGCGTGCAGCACGATGGCCCCCGCCTGGATCATGGCGGGGGTATTGGGCATGGTGCGCACCAGGGGCCGGTGCCCCCCACCCAGCCAGGCCTGGATGCTCGCCTCACGGATACCGGCCATCACCGAGATGTAGAGCGGGACCTTGGTGGTCAGGGCCTGGCCCAGGCCGGTGCAGACCGCATGGGCCATTTGCGGCTTGACGCACAGCAGCACCACGTCGGCCTCGTTCTGGGCCAGGGCATTGTCGGCGGTGACGCGGACGCCGTAGTGGCTGGCAAGCTGGTCCCGCTTGTCGGCCTCGGGTTCGCTGACGAGGAGATGGGTCGGATCGTAGCCATCGCTGACCAGACCGGCGATCAGGCTGCTGGCCATGTGGCCGCCACCGATGAAGGCGATCGTCTCGCGTGTCATGTCTCTCAAGTTCCTGGTCTATTCGGTGAAGAGGCGTTGCTGTCGCCAGCGCACATCAGTTTGTGATTTCCGCCCCTTCTTGGGCGGTGGCAAACGGTCATGTGGGGCATCCTAAATGACGGCGAGCGCCGAACCCAACCTCGCCCTGAAGAAGAGGAGTACGAGGTCAGCGAGGGCTGCGACGCTGAGGGGGTCATTTTACTGTCCCTGACCCTAGAGACGCGGCCCGAAGATGGCCGTGCCCACCCGCACCAGGGTAGCGCCCTCGGCGATCGCCGCCTCCAGATCGTCTGACATCCCCATGGACAGCACGCTGAGGGGGCAGTCCGGGCGGGCCAGACGGTCGCGCAGCTCGCGCAGGGCGCGGAAGGGTTGGCGTTGGGCGGCCTCACCCACCGCCGGGGCGGGCAGACACATGAGGCCGACCAGTTCCAGGTTGGGCAACTGGCGGCAGGCGGCCAGCAGTTCGACCGCCTGGTCGGGGAGGACCCCGCCCTTGGTAGCCTCGCCGCTAATGTTAATCTCCAGGCAGACCTTGAGCGGAGGCAGGTCGGGGGGACGCTGCCGGGACAGGCGCTCGGCGTGATGAGCGGAGGTGAGGCCGTGGACCCAGGCGAAGTGCTCGGCGATCGGGCGGGTCTTATTGGTCTGGAGCTGGCCGATGAAGTGCCATTCCAGGGGCAGGTCGTCCAGGTCCGCCTGCTTGGCGAGGGCCTCCTGCAGGTAGTTTTCGCCGAAGGCGAGCTGGCCAGCGTCATGGGCGGCACGAATGGCCGCGGCCTCCTGTTTCTTGCTGACCGCCAGCAGCCGGACACTGCCCGGGGTCCGACCGAACCGGGTCTCCGCGGCCCCGATCCGCGCCCGGACCGCCGCCAGGCGTTCCGGGAGGGTCTGGTAGCTATCCTGGTTCATAACCGCCTCAGTCCTCACCCTTGAGGTAGCGGACCAGTTTGCTCAGCGCCTGGCCCCGGTGGCTCAGGCGGTTCTTGGCCGCCGGGTCCAGTTCGGCCGAAGTGCAGCCTTCGCTGGGGACCAGGAAGATGGGATCGTAGCCGAAGCCATGGTCGCCGCGGGGGGTGTCGAGGAGCAGGCCCTCCCAGGTGCCCTGGCAGATCACCGGTGTCGGGTCCTCGGCGTGGCGCAGGTAGACCATGAGGCACTGGAAGCGGGCGGTGCGCTGCTCGGGGGGGACCTCGCGGATCACCTCGATCAGCTTGTTAAGGTTGTCCAGGTCCGAGGCCCCTGAACCCGCGTAGCGGGCAGAGTAGATACCCGGCGCCCCGGCCAGGGCGTCGACCTCGATCCCGGAATCGTCGGCGATGGCCGCCAGGCCGCTGTGGGCGGCGGCGTTGCGCGCCTTGAGGATGGCATTCTCGACGAAGCTCAGCCCCGTCTCCGCCGCTTCCGGCACCCCCAGGGCGTTCTGGGGGATGATATGGATCTCCTCGGCGGCGAGGAGGGCGTTGATCTCCCGCACCTTACCGGCGTTGCTGCTGGCCAGGACGATGGATTCGCCGTGATGGGTCTTGGGCATGGGCTACTTCTCGGTTATCGGGCATCACGCTGGGCGATCAGGATGTCCCGGATACCGGCCTCGGCCAGGTCCAGCAGGGCATTCATCTCGGCGCGGGAGAAGGTCGCCCCCTCAGCGGTGCCCTGGACCTCGACGAAGCGCCCGTCGCCATCCATCACCACGTTCATATCGGTGTGGGCGGTACAGTCCTCGGCATAGTCCAGGTCGAGGACGGGCACCCCCTGATAGACGCCGACGGAGACGGCGGCGATCTGGGCGGTCAGCGGGTCGCGCTCCAGCTTGCCCGCATCCAGAAGTTTCTGCAACGCATCGCGCAGGGCCACCCAGGCACCACTGATGGCCGCGGTACGGGTACCGCCATCGGCCTGGATGACGTCACAGTCCAGGGTCAGGGTGCGTTCGCCCAAGGCCTTGAGGTCCACCGCCTGGCGCAGGGAGCGGCCGATGAGGCGCTGGATCTCCAGGGTACGGCCCCCCTGCTTGCCCTTGGCGGCCTCACGGGGCGTGCGCTCGCCGGTGGAGCGGGGCAACATGCCATATTCCGCGGTGATCCAGCCGCTACCCTTGCCCTTGAGGAATGGCGGGACCCGCTCCTCGATACTGGCGGTACAGAGTACGCGGGTATCGCCGAACTCAGCGAGGACCGCGCCCTCGGCGTGGCGGGTGTAACCCCGGGTAAAGCGCAGGGTGCGCATCTGATCGGGGCGACGCAGGGATGGGCGCATAGTGGTGATTCGGCTGGCGGCGGAAGGGGCTGAAAGGCGGAAAGATGACGTTGTTGACCCGAGGAAGGCCAGGGCTGCATCTTCAATCCTGTGAGGACCCCAGGTCAAATATCTGGTCTGGGGTTATCATCAATCTTCAGCATCTGCGGATTTTACCCACCCTCATCCACGTGTAGCCTCGCTAGGAGCCGCCCATCCCATGTCCAAAAGTATGACCGCCTTCGCCCGCGAGACCCTTAGCGGGGACCAGGGCGAACTGACCTGGGAGCTGCGCTCCGTCAATCACCGCTTCCTGGAGACCTTCGTCCGCCTCCCCGAGGATCTGCGTGCCCTGGAGATGGCGGTACGCGAACGTATCGGTGCCCTCCTCGACCGTGGCAAGGTGGATGCCAGTCTGCGCTTCGCCCCGGCTGCCGCCACCGCGGGCGAGTTGCGCATCAACCGCCGCTACCTCGAACTGCTGCTGGCGGCGGGCGCCGAGGTGGGTTCGCGGCTGGGACGGCCGCCGGCCCCCGAACCCTTCGATCTGTTGCGCTGGCCCGGGGTCCTGGAAGAGCAAAAACCGGACCTGGGACCCGTCCAGGAACAGGCCCTGGCCTTACTCGACCAGACCCTGAGCACCCTGGTCGCCAGCCGTGCCCGGGAGGGTGAGCGCCTGGCGGGCCTCATCCAGGAGCGCTGCGACCGCTTGCTGGTTTGCGTCGCCAAGGTCCGCGAGCGCATGCCCCAGGTCATGGCGGAGGTCCGCCAGCGGATCCTCGATCGGCTGGATGAGGTCCGCGCCGAACTAGACCCCAATCGCCTGGAGCAGGAACTGGCCCTACTGGCCCAGCGCCTGGACGTGGACGAGGAGATGGACCGCCTCCAGGCCCACGTCCAGGAGGTACGCACGGTGGTCCTCAGCGACAAGCCGGTGGGCCGCCGCCTCGACTTCCTGATGCAGGAGCTCAACCGCGAGGCCAACACCCTGGGCTCCAAGTCCTCGGACCTGGAGGTCACCCGCCTGGCAGTGGACATGAAGGTGCTGATCGAGCAGATGCGTGAGCAGATCCAAAACCTGGAGTAGCCGTCCCCTTCGGTGCTACCCGAGCCGTCGCGGTTTTCCGCCGATCCCTACTTCAGAAGCAGCGGCATTTATACCCGCTGATATCCACTATCGTCCCCTTCCGGAGTCCGAAATCATCCCTTCCACCCGCGTGAGGCATTGAATGACCCCGCCCCTGCACTGGTTGGGTCAGACTGCAGGGAAGGGGGTTTTCGGAGAGGATTCAAAGGTGATTTTCAGGCGGGAACCGGTAGCCTTGGCGATCTTCTCCAGAGTGCGGGTCGTCGGCGTGGTGAGCCCGGCCTCTAGCCGCGCAATGGCGGATTGAGTCGTCTCCATACGCTGGGCAAGCTGAGCCTGGGTCAGGCCCGCCCGCGCCCGCGCCTCGATGAGGGCGGCGGCTAGATCGAACTCCTCGGCCAGCGCATCGTATTCCCGCTGATAAGTGGGGTCGCGCAACCATTCCTGATGCAGGTCGCTGATCTTCGTCATTGGTGTACCTCCTTTGCCCGGGCGAGGGCGATGTCGATTTCAGCACGTGGCGTTTTCTGGGTCTTCTTGATGAAGACACGGACAATTACAACCCGTCTGGCCCGTGCCGTCACATAGAGCGCCCGTGATATTCCGCTTCGGTCCTTGAGCCGGATTTCCCACAAGTCCCCGATCAGGGCTTCGCGAGAAGCGGAAACGCCAGATCCCTACACCCAACTAAACTGAGAGGCTATGAAAAAACCGAGTTCTTCATAAGCACCGCGGCGAGATTTCTCTTGCAACGCGGGGCAGACCATATATGGGTTCGTTTCGCAATTTGGCCATTTTGGGCGAGGCCAGGGCTTCACCAGCCTCATACCGTCCCGAGGAAGGTGTCCCTTAGCCTGACGCCCGCGACCGCCCCCACCAGACCAGCCGCCGCCACGGCGGCGCCGGACCGGAACCGGCCTCCCCCGCGCCGGCCTCCGCCGTTATCGCCCCTTGCGCCCCCTCCGCCGCCGCCTGCGTCAGCCCCATCACCCCCCGCGCCAGCAGATACCAGGCGAACACCGGCCCCAGCACCACGGCGTAACTCACCCGTGCCGCCAGGGCGACCCCCGCGTCCCCCAGGACCTTGGTAAAGGCCGCTCCCAGTTGCTCGTCACTGATCCGGCCGTGCAGATAGGCCAGGGTAAAGGGCCAGAGGGTCGCCAGGGCAACGAGGTGTCGCTCACTCGGCGGAGGCTGATCCCGACCCGACTGGCGATCACCCAGGCCATCCAGCCCTCCAGGGCCATGGAGACGAAGACGCCGACCCCCAGCTTCCCCGGCAGCCCGGCCATGACCATGTTGGCCACCGCCACGGTGGTGATGGTCTGGCGGATCGCCCGCTCCGCGTCCCCGTCCTGGACCAGGAACACCCCCTTGATCGGCTCTAAGACGAAATCCCGCAAGGAGAGGTTGTCGAACAGCGCCATGACCCGCGCCTGGTTGGCCTCCAGCCAGTCGCGGGCGGCGCCGATGTCGGTGTACTGCCGCAGTTTGGCGGTGAAACGGTCGTAGAGGCTCTCGTCGGCCATGGCGTTGCTCCCTATGAATGCTTGCCTTGCAGGCTGTTTAGTAGAGTCTATACTCCACGATTATGTTTGCAGACTACGTCAAGGAAAAACGCGAGGCCCTGCGCGTTGGCAACCGGCACTACACCCTGCGCCAGGTTGCCGCCCGCACCGGCATTGAACCCAGTTACCTGAGCAAGATCGAGCGCGGGGAGTTTGCCCCGCCCTCGGAGGAGAAGATCCGCCTGCTGGCGGCGGAACTCGGGGAGGACCCGGATGTGCTATTGGCCATGGCCGGCAAGGTCTCCAAGGACCTGCAAGCCATCATCCGCGCCCGGCCCCGGCTGTTTGCCGACCTGATCCGCCAACTGAAAGACATGCCCGACGACGCCCTCCTGCGCGTGGTGCGCGAGGTCCGGGACGGGGATTGGTAAGAAGAACAACCATGCCACGAGGGACGACCCATGATCGAGTTGCGCGACCACGCCCTGGAATTCAGCTTTCCCGAAGTCCATCCCCGCGCCCGTTGCCAGATCAGCTTTCAGCGCACCCTGCGCATCCCGGACGATAACCAGCCCTACCCCCTGCCCGCTGGGCTGGGGCGCTTTCCCCTCCA
>SACH01000843.1 GCA_009928645.1 Gammaproteobacteria bacterium
TGACCTGGGCGAAGAGCAGGTTGCCCGTCAGGCCCTGATCCAGCAGGCGGTCACGGCCGGTGGTGAGCATGGCGGCATTGATGTCGGTCAGCACCACCTGGCCTTCGGTCCCGGCGATGCGGGCGAAGCGGGCGGTCAGGTCGCCGGTGCCCCCCGCCAGGTCCAGGACCCGCTGGCCGGATCGCACCCCGGCCAGTTCGACGGTGGCGCGCTTCCATAGCCGATGGATGCCCAGGGACATGAGGTCGTTCATCAGGTCGTAGCGCGAGGCGACGGAGTCGAAGACCGCGCGCACGTGCTGGGCTTTCTCCTCGACCGGCACCTGCTGGTAACCGAAGTGGGTGGTCTTGTCGTCGGACATGGTGACGGGCCTCGGGTGAACGGACCGCAGATTCTACCACGAGGGGCATGAGGCTCCGGTCAGGGTTTACCGCCAAAGCGATTGTTGCTCAGGAATTGCCAGGTCCGGGTGATATCGAGGAAGTCCGTCTCCCGGCGGATGTCTGGCGGGAAGGGGGCGAAGGGCGCGGCGAGGTGGACGATCCGCATGGCGGCCTCATCGAGGATGGTGGATCCTGAGGAGCGCAACACCCGGACCTCCTCCAGGCTACCATCGGCGCGCACCCCGACCTGGAGGATGAGGTTGCCGTAGAGCTTGCGTCGGCGGGCCTCCTCGGGGTAGTTGAGGTTGCCGATGGCCTCGACCTTGCGCCGCCAGGTCTCCAGATAACTGGCGTATTTGTACTCCTGGGTACTGGCGCTGATGGCCTTGCGCCGGGGGCGGTTGGCGAAGGCGGCGGTGTCCTCCACCAGTTTGGCGTTGAGTCTGGCGATCTCCTGGCCGCGGCTGGCCAGGATCGCCGCGGCCGACGGGGGGGAGGCCAGGATCGCCAGCGGTACGGCCGTGGGGGCCGGGGCTTTGTCCGATGAAGGGGCGGTGGTTGTGTCGGCTGAAATGGTCTCTGGTTGAAGGGGCTCGGGTGGAAGATGATCGGCTTGAAAGCCATCGG
>SACH01000844.1 GCA_009928645.1 Gammaproteobacteria bacterium
TAATAATGTATTCTAGGAATGTTTATATTAACATGAGATATGATGAAATTTATTTAAATGTTATTAGAGATCTTTTAGATAATGGTGAAAGAACTTCTAATAGAACTGGAATTGATACTTTACAAAAACTTGGACTCTATTTTGAAATTGATTTACAAAAAGAATTTCCTCTATTAACCACTAAAAAAGTTTTCTATAAATCCGCTTTTGCAGAAATGTTAGGATTTATTCGGGGTTATACCAATGCTGCTGATTTTAGACAATTAGGAACAAATGTCTGGAATCAAAATGCTAATGAAAATCAAGAATGGTTGAACAATTCATATAGAAAAGGAACAGATGATCTAGGACCAATTTATGGTGCTCAATGGAGAAATTGGCAAAATAATGATGGAAAAGTTATTGATCAATTAAGAAATGTCTATGAAGACTTAAAAAATAATGTTGACAATCGAAGGGAAATTGTGTTAGCATGGAATCCTGGTGAACTGAACAAAATGTCTCTTCCGCCATGTCATTCATTTTTTCAATTCGGTCTAAGAAATAATAAAGAATTTCTAGATATGTTTTTGTTTATTAGAAGTAATGATTGGTTTCTAGGAAATTGTTTTAATGTTGCTCAATATAGTTTTCTATTACATTTAATGGCAAAATTAACTAATCATAAACCCGGAAAACTAATGATCTATTGCTTTAATGTTCATTTATATGTAAACCATATTGAACAAGCAAAAGAACAATTTTCAAGATCAATTCGTCCAGCACCTTCTATTGAAATTTCCGATAAAGTGAACTCTTTAGAATTTCTTGAAACTACTGAATTACCGATTGAAGAATGGATTACAATTCATAATTATGATCCACATCCATATATAAAAGCTCCAATGGCAGTCTAATATGAAATCTTATGATCTTGCAAATGAAATTTTGTTACTATGGCAAGCAAATGTAAATAAATCTTCTGGTTTAATAAATAAAGATTCTTTAGATATTTCTATTGTTTATGAGG
>SACH01000845.1 GCA_009928645.1 Gammaproteobacteria bacterium
ATCGAGGAAATCGTCAAAGGCGCTAGCCCCGGTGGCGGTCAGGGCCTGTTGGAAGAGGCCATTGATCGCCGAGGCACAATCCTCGAACTGGAGCAGACGTGGCAGCCCCTTCAGGTCCTGGGGGTCTTCGGCAAGCAGGGGAAGTTGATCGGTCATCTCACCTGCATCGCATAAGTCGCTCATCGTCGCGCTCCCACATGATCCTCACACGACGGGGAGGGTTTCCCGTGGCCCGCCGAGGCCTGGTGCCGTTCTGCTTACTGCCCCGCGACCTCACCCGTCACGCTGAGCGGCGCGTAATGCCTGGCCATCTTGGCAATCTGCTCACCCATCACTTGGCGCAGCCCGGCCGGGGCCACCACCTCGACGTTATCCCCCAGCCCCAGCAGCCAGCGCAACAGGGCGCCGGTCTCCGGGACCTGGACCCGCACTCGCGCAAGGAAGGAGGAGTTGGCCGGTTCGTCCTCCATGTGTTGTGTCGGGGTGATGGGACAGACCCGCAGCATCTCGGCCGCGTAGCCCCGCACCCGAAGCTCCAGGTCGATCACCTGACCGCGGCCGCAGTCGACCTGGCCGCTGGCGAGCGCCTGGTCGAGGTCAAAGCCTTCAGCCGGGCGGCCCGGCACGGTCAGCAGCGCCCGCCCCCGGAGCATGCGATGCAGGGCATAGGTGTGCACCGGTTCGATCTCGTCATTTTTCAGGGCGAAGAGGTAGGGAATGGGTCCGCGCTGGAGCAGGGCCTGGGGGTGGAGCCGGGCCGTGGCGCGCTGGCCCCGGGCATCCTCATAGCGGACCTCCAGCGCGCAATCCTTTTGCAGGGCGGTGATCACCGCCTCCAGGACCCCGGGGTGGATCGCGGGGGGCACAGGCGCAGGGTGTCCGGCATCTGCCGCCGCTTGCCCTCAGCAAGCAACGGGGTGCCCAGCTGGATCTGGAGTCGGTCCCAGACCCGCTTCAGGCGTTGTGGGGGCAGCAGGCCCTGGATCTGGTCGTGGAGGTGGCTGAGG
>SACH01000846.1 GCA_009928645.1 Gammaproteobacteria bacterium
GTGGGCCAGTTGCTGGCCACGCTCAAGGAGCCGGAGCCACCGCGGGGGATGAAGGATGCCTGGGAAAAGCTCGGCGTCTTTCGCAAGGCCCTGGACATGGCGCCCAAGCCGATCAAGGGCGCGCCCTGTCAGGAAGTGGTTCTGGAGGGGGGCGACGTCGATCTGTTCCGGTTGCCGATCCAGACCTGCTGGCCAGGTGACGCCGGCCCGCTGATCACCTGGGGCCTGGTCATCACCCGCGGGCCGGACAAGCCACGCCAGAACCTGGGTATCTACCGCATGCAGGTCCTGGGTCGCAATCGGGTCATCATGCGCTGGCTGGCCCATCGCGGCGGGGCCCTGGACTTTCGCGATTGGACCCGTGCCCATCCCGGACAGCCGTTCCCGGTTTCAGTGGCCCTGGGCGCGGACCCCGCCACCATCCTCGGCGCCGTCACCCCGGTCCCGGACAGCCTGTCGGAATATGGCTTTGCTGGCCTGTTGCGCGGCAGCCGCACCGAGGTCACGACCAGCCTTGGCAACGATCTACAAGTGCCGGCCCGGGCGGAAATCGTCCTGGAAGGGCGCATCCACCCCGAGGACACCGCCCTGGAGGGTCCTTTCGGTGACCACACGGGCTACTACAACGAGGTGGATCGCTTTCCGGTCTTCACCCTCGACCGCATCACCCACCGCAGTGACCCCATCTATCACAGCACCTATACCGGCCGGCCACCGGACGAGCCCGCCATCCTGGGGGTGGCCCTCAACGAGGTCTTTGTCCCCATCCTGCAAAAGCAGTTCCCGGAGATCGCCGACTTCTACCTGCCGCCGGAGGGCTGCTCTTACCGACTGGCAGTGGTGAGTCTGAAAAAGCAGTACCCCGGCCACGCCAAGCGCATCATGCTCGGCGTCTGGTCCTTCCTACGCCAGTTCATGTACACCAAGTTCGTCATCGTGGTGGACGACGACATCAATACCCGCGACTGGAAGGATGTCATCTGGGCCATGACCACCCGCATGGA
>SACH01000847.1 GCA_009928645.1 Gammaproteobacteria bacterium
GGCGATCAAAGCCCAGGCCGAGAAGTGCGGCCTGAGCCGTTCCGCCCTGCGGCGCTACGTCTGCGCCCGGGCCGATGACCGCCTCGAGGCGCTCGATACTGAGGCCAATGACCTTTCCCATCTTTTGGAGACTGCCCAATGACCGCCCAACTCGCCACCCTGCATCCGCAACAAACCGCGCCCGTTTTGGCTACCACTCGCCAGATCGGCCTGACTCCACAGTCTCTCGAAGCTGCCATGGAAATGGCCAATCTGCTGGCCAAGTCCAACATGGTCCCCAAGGATTACATTGGCAATCCTGGAAACATCATCGTTGCCATCCAATGGGGCGCGGAGATCGGCCTGCCGCCCCTTCAGGCGATGCAGAACCTAGCGGTCATCAACGGCCGCCCGGCCCTCTGGGGTGATGCCGTAATGGCTTTGGTGCGCGGTTCCGGCCTATTGGAAGACTTCCGCGAGGAAGTTACCGACCAAGGCGCTACCTGTACCGTCAAGCGCCGCGGCGAGCAGCCGGTATCGCGGCATTTCTCAGTGGAAGACGCCAAAAAGGCCGGCTTATGGGGCAAGCAAGGCCCCTGGCAGCAATACCCCAAGCGCATGCTGCAGATGCGCGCGCGGTCATGGGCAATTCGAGATGTGTTCACTGACGTGCTCAAGGGCATCAACATCAAGGAGGTCCTGGAGGACGACGAGGTTAAGCACATGGGCCAAGCCGAGATCATCCCCAACGGTCAGCCCGCCGCCAGCCGTACCGACGACATCAAGGCCAAGCTCGCCGCCAGGAAGGCCGCCACGCCACAG
Source organism: Gammaproteobacteria bacterium (assembly GCA_009928645.1). Lineage (GTDB taxonomy): Bacteria > Pseudomonadota > Gammaproteobacteria > Chromatiales > Chromatiaceae > M0108. The sequence goes on from SACH01000847.1 coordinate 802, forward strand.
CCAGCCCAGGTCATGGCCGATGGCGAGGCCATGAAGGCGCTCCCCGACCTGCCCATGGTGTTGACCCTGATCCGTGACGCCGGCACGCCCGAGGAGCTGCACGGCGCCTCGGAAATGGCCAAGCTCTTGACCAGCGAAGGCGACAAGGCTGAAGCGCGCAAGCACTTCAAGGCCCGCCAAGCGGCGATGAAGCGCGACGCCGA
>SACH01000848.1 GCA_009928645.1 Gammaproteobacteria bacterium
CCCCTGGATACCTGGCCGACCGGTACGCTGCTGGTCGTGGGCCTGGACATCAGCAACCGAGTGTTTTGGGAGGGCTACAATCCGCTTGTCAAGGCCTACCGGGATCGCCTGGGAGAGGAGCCGCCGCCTGACATCCTGCAACGTCAAGGCGCGGTGGATCCCGGGTCCCCACTGGTCTCCGCCTTATTCAGGCTCTTGCGGGATCTGCGTGGTCAGGACCTGGCCCCGCAGCAGGTAGTAAGGGAATGCCGGGCCCTGGCCACCGCTCATGGGGTCGGTGGATTCCAATGATGGCGGAACGGAATTCGCCGCGGGGGGGGCGTCCCACGCCCCAGCTCTCCGTCGTGGTGATTGCCTACGACATGGCGCGGGAATTGCCAAGGACCCTCCGCTCCCTGTCGCCGGCCATGCAGCGCGGCCTGGCAGCGGATGATTACGAGGTTATTGTCGTCGATAATGGCAGTAGCCGGCTCTTTGACCCCGTCGCCTGCCGTACCTGGATTCCTGATCTGCGCATCGAACGTCAGAATGATCCTAGCCCGTCGCCGGTGGCCGCCATCAATTGCGGGCTGGCATTGGCGCGCGCCGATCTGATCGGCGTCTGGATCGATGGCGCCCGACTGGCCTCCCCCGGGCTACTGCGGGGTGCCCTGGAGGCGGCACGTCTCCATCCCCGGCCCGTCATTGGTTGCGCGAACTTCCATCTTGGCCCCGATGTGCAACGCCGGGCGATGCAGGCGGGCTATGACCAGGCGCGGGAGGATGCGCTGTTGGCGCAGGTGGACTGGACCGCCGACGGCTATCGCCTGTTCAGCATCGCCAGTTTCGGCGGCTCCTGCGCTCAGGGCTGGCTGTCCCCCCCCAGCGAGACCAACGGGCTCTTCCTGACGCGTTCTCTCTGGGACGAACTGGGCGGCTATGACCCGCGCTTCAGGTTGCCAGGCGGCGGCCTGGCCAATCTCGATATGTGGCGGCGTGCCTGCCTGGCACCTGACACTCAGG
>SACH01000849.1 GCA_009928645.1 Gammaproteobacteria bacterium
GAGGCCATCGAGGCCCAACTCAAGGGCGAGGTTCAGCAGTTGTTGGCGTTGGCCGAGGAGGCCGACGGGGCCAACGTCCCCGACGGGATGAGCGTTCCCGAGGAAATCAAGCGCCGCGAGGATCGCCTGGCGGCCATCGCCGCAGCCAAGGTCAAGATCGAGGCGCGCGCCGCCGAGCGCTTTGCCCGCGAGCAAGCCGACCACGAGGCCAAGCTCGCCGCCCGTGCCGCCAAGGCCGCGGCCAGTGGCCACAAACCCCGCGGCAAACCGCCCACGGCACCCACGCCCGGTCCGCGCCCCGAGGACCAGATCAATCTCACCGACGAGGAATCGCGCATCATGCCCGTGGCCGGCGGCGGCTTCGAGCCGTGTTATAACGCCCAAGCGGTGGTCGATACCGAGACCCTGCGGGTGCTGGTGCCGCAGGTCACCCAGGCGGTTAACGACAAGCAACCAGTCACGCCCATGCTCGACAAGCTGCAGGCCCTACCCACGGTGATCAACCAGGCGGAGCAGCTGCTCGCCGATGCCGGCTACTTTAGCGAGGCCAACGTGATGGCTTGCGACAGCGCCGGCATCGAGCCATCAATCGCGATCAAGCGGGATGAACATCACCCCCATTGGTCGGAGCGCTTCGCGAGCCCGGAGGCCCCGCCCGCCGAGGCGACCCCGGTTGAACGCATGACCCACCGGCTCAAGACCCCCAAAGGGCGGGCGACCTACGCCTTGCGCAAACAAACCGTCGAACCGGTGTTCGGCATCATCAAAGCCGTGATGGGCTTTCGTCAGTTCCTCACCCGCGGTCTGGACAACGTTCAGAATGAGTGGACCCTCGTGTGCCTGGCGTGGAACTTAAAACGCATGGCCGTATTGCGCCCGCAGTAAGCGGAAAGGATAGGAATCCCGCGCTGTTGGCCTAAAAAGCGTCTTATTGACGCAACAAATGGCCCTTTTGGCTCCGATACAGGCTATCTGTAGAGTCAAGTCCGACAGGCTGCTAG
>SACH01000169.1 GCA_009928645.1 Gammaproteobacteria bacterium
GGGGAGAGGAGGCGAATGGCGTTGGCCGGGGAGAGGGTGTCGGCGGCTTGCCAGCCCCGGCTCTCCAGGGCCTGGATCAGGGCCTGGGGATCGCCCGCGTACTGCAGGTTCAGCGGCTGGCCGTTGACCCCCCGCAGATCGGTACGCCACTGGGGCAGCCGAGCCCAGTCCTGGGCCTGCCAGGCGGCGGCGGTGAGGTCAATCCGCGCGCGCTGGGGTTCGTAGAGCGCCAGGTCGGCGCGGTGGGAGGTCAGGCTCGCCAGTCCGTAAGCCAGGATCAGCACCAGACTGGAGACGGCCGCCAGGCCGTGCCAGGAGGGCGCCGGTCGGGTATGGCGGCGGAAGGACAGTCCCAGGGCGGCTACCCAGACCAGGCCCAGGCCCAGGCCGCCGAGGACGTCGGTGAGCCAGTGGACGCCGAAATAGAGGCGGGCGATGGTCACCGCGGTGATCAGCAGGGCGGCGGTGGCATAGGGCAGCCAGCGCCAGGCCTGGGCCATGCCCCCCGTCCCCGCCAGACAGACGGCGAGAAAGCCGTAGACGACGGTGGCGCGCAGCACATGGCTGCTGGGGAAGGCCCAAGGAGAGAGCCCTGCCAGACCGATGTCCGGGCGGGGTACCTGGAGTAGCCACTTCAGCAGGGGCGCGGCCAGCAGACCAAAGGCCAGGGCGGCCAGCCAATAACCCGCTTGGCGCCGTTGGCCGCGCGCCACTAGCCAGACCAGGACCGCGCTGCCCAGGGGCAGGATCACCGCCAGATCCCCCAGGCGGCTGAGGGCGGCCATGAGGTGGCTGGCGCTGGGGGTGTGCAGGCTCAGCGCCAGGTTCAGGACCATCTGGTTGAGCGGCCAGTCCGGGGCCTCGGCGATGGCCACGCCCATCATGAGGGCGAAGGCCAGGGCACCCAGGAGCAGGAAACCCGCCAGGCTGGCGAGGGCCCGGGCGTCGGGGTGGTGGGGGTCCGCCAGGGCGCGGGCGATTTCGCCCAGGCGGGGGTGGACGTTTGCCCAGTTGAGCAGGCCTTGCACCCAGCGCCCGGCCCGGGGGCTGTAAAACAGAAAGAGCCGGTGCACCCCCCAGCCGACCAGCCAGAGGGTCAGGATCAGGGCCAGGGCGAGGATGCCCAGGCGGGCGGTGGCCTCCGAGGCCAGTTCCAGCGAGGCCCCCAGGACGATGCCGGGGACGATGTAGGCCGGGGCCCAGGCCAGGGCGGAGAGGACATTGGCGAGATAAAACTTTTTGGGCTCCATGCCCATCATGCCCGCTACCACCGGGATCACCGCCCGCACCGGGCCGACGAAACGGCCGAAGGCGACGCTCTTACCCCCGTATTCGCGGAAGAATTTCTCCCCCCGGGCCATGCTGTCCGGGTAACGGGAGAAGGGCCACATGTCCTTCAATCGCTCCCGGTAATGGTGTCCCAGCCAGTAGCTGACGCCGTCGCCGACGATGGCCCCCGCCACGGCCCAGCCCATCACCGGCCAGAAGCTCAAGACCCCCGCCGCGATGGGCGGGCCGGCGCCGACCATCATTACCGCCCCGGGGACCAGCATGCCCACTAGCGCCAGGGATTCGAACATGGCCACGCCAAAGATGAGCAGGTACGCCCAATGCGGGTTGGCCCCGATCCAGGCGAGCATCTCCTGAATGAATTCGGTCATCGATCAGCGTCCCCTTCGCACCCGGCAAACCGGGCCCTGGCGCCTGGCTGCCGGACGTTCCGGCCGCACTGGAGTGGCTATGATCGCCCTTGGGATTCCTCTTGAGCAACAAGCGTTGCATAACGGGCGGTGGGAGGCCCTCATCAGCCTGCCCGGTCGAGGTCAAGGTGCCGGTCTCCGCCTCCAGTGGCGCGAGGGTTTCGCGCACGATTCGCGGCGGGGTGGCTATAATCGCCGGACTGCCTATGTCGTCAAGTGATATCCGGGAATCGAGTCACACCATGCTGCTGATGATCGACAACTATGATTCCTTTACCTACAACCTGGTCCAGTACCTGGGCGAGTTAGGGGTGGAGGTGCGGGTCTTCCGTAATGACGAGATCGATCTAGCGGGGGTGGCGGCCCTGGCTCCGGAACGGATCGTAGTCTCGCCGGGCCCCTGCACGCCGCTGGAGGCGGGTATCTCTGTGCCCCTGATCCAGGAGTTCGCCGGGCGGGTGCCCATCCTCGGTGTCTGCCTGGGCCATCAGTCCATCGGTCAGGCCTTCGGCGGCCGCATCGTCAAGGCCCGCCAGGTCATGCATGGCAAGACCTCCCCCATCTATCACGCCGACACGGGGGTCTTTTCCGGTCTCGACCGGCCCTTTCAGGCCACCCGCTACCATTCGCTGGTGGTGGAGGAGGCCAGCATGCCCCCTTGTCTGGAGATCACGGCCTGGACCTGTACCCCCGAGGGCGAGCGTGACGAGATCATGGGCCTGCGTCACCGGGAACTGCCGGTTCAGGGGGTGCAGTTCCATCCCGAATCCATCCTCACCTGCCAGGGTCACGAGTTGCTACGCAATTTCCTTGAAGACCGCTGAGGGACCCGGCGAAGGGATGCCCTTTTCAGGCTCACCCGTGCCCCGCTGGCGGGCCGATCCGGCCGCTCTCCACTGGCATGACCACTTGGCCGAGCGGTCCTAGCCAAGCTCGGTCTTATGCCCAGCACCCTCGACACCACCTCTCTACCATCATCACCAATAAGACCAGACCGGGCCTCCCTTCTTGCTGAGGCCTGGCGTCAAGACCAGGAGGATCCGCACCGTGGATATCAAAGAGGCCATCGCCAAGGTCGTCGACCGTCACGATCTGAGCAGCGAGGAGATGACGGCCGCCATGCGGCTGATCATGACGGGTGGGGCCACCCCGGCCCAGATCGCCGGGTTTCTCATCGCCCTGCGCATGAAGGGCGAGACGGTGACGGAGATCACCGCCGCGGCCGCCGTGATGCGGGAACTGGCCACGCCAGTGGATGTCAGCGACCTGGGGGATGCGGTGGACATCGTCGACGGCACCCTGGATCTGCCACCCCGGGCGGTGGGCGGTACCGGTCCCCAGGGGCCGGTGGATATCGTCGGCACGGGTGGCGATGCCTCGGGTACCTTCAATGTCTCTACCGCCAGCATGTTCGTGGCGGCGGCGGCGGGGTGTCACGTTGCCAAACATGGCAACCGCTCCGTCTCCAGCCGCTCAGGCAGCGCCGATGTCCTGGAGGCGGCGGGGGTGCGGCTGGACCTGACGCCGGCGCAGGTCTCCCGCTGCGTGCATGAGGTGGGCGTCGGCTTCATGTTCGCCCCCGGGCATCACAGCGCCATGAAGCACGCCATCGGCCCCCGCCGTGAGCTGGGGGTGCGCACCCTGTTCAATATCCTCGGTCCCCTGACCAATCCCGCCGGGGTCCCCAATCAGGTCCTGGGCGTCTTCAGCGAGGACCTGCTGGTGACCCTGGCGGAGGTCATGCAACGCCTGGGCAGCCGCCACGTCCTGGTGGTCCATGCCCGGGACGGCCTGGACGAGATCAGTATCGGCGACAACACCGAGGTGGCGGAGCTCAGGGAAGGCGAGATCCGGCGCTTCACCCTGCGCCCCGAGGATTATGGCCTGGCCCGCGCCCCCCTGGACCCCATCCGGGTGACCGGCCCCGCGGACAGCCTGGCCCTGGTGCAGGGCGTGCTTGCCGGTCAGCCCGGCCCGGCCCGGGACATCGTGCTGCTCAATGCCGGCGCCGCCATCTACGTCTCGGGCCTCACGCCCAGTCTGGGCGAAGGGGTGCGCTGGGCAGCGGCGGCCATCGACAGCGGCGAGGCCAAGCGCCGTTTCGAGCGGCTGGTGGCCCTGACCCAGAGCTTTACTTGAGCGGTACCCGCGATGACCATGGCCGAGATCCCCGATATCCTGCGCAAGATCATGGACCGTAAAGTGGCGGAGGTGGCCGAGTGCCGCCAGCGCCGGCCCTACCCGATGCTCGAGGCGGAGCTGAGGGCGGTGGTCCAGGGTGTGACTCAGGGAGTGGCGCCGGAGTCTGCCCAGGGTAAAGCCCTGGAAGCAGCCCAGGCGGCTTCGGGTAAAGCCCAGGGATCGCCGGCGCCGCTGTCCGCGACAGACGCAGAGGCCTTGACCCCCCCCTCGGCTGCCCCGGCCTCCCAGGCTCCGGTTGCTCCCGCGCTGCTTGCCGCGGATTTAATCTCCCTTGCCCCGCGAGGCTTCGCCGCCGCCTTGCAGGCCAGGGTGGCCGTCGGTCAGCCGGCGGTGATCGCCGAGATCAAGAAGGCCTCGCCCAGCAAGGGCGTGTTGCGGGAGGACTTCCACCCGGCGGCAATCGCCCGCAGTTACGAGCGCGGCGGAGCGGCCTGCCTGTCGGTCCTCACGGACCGGGACTTCTTCCAGGGCTGCGACGCCTACCTGCGGGAGGCCCGCGCCGCCTGCCGTCTGCCGGTGATCCGCAAGGACTTCATCTTTGATCCCTACCAGGTCCTGGAGGCCCGCTTACTGGGGGCGGACTGCATCCTCCTTATCGCCGCTTGTCTGGATGATGTTCGGATGGCGGAGTTAAACGCCCAGGCCCTGGAACTGGGGATGGATGTCCTGATCGAGGTCCACGACCGGGCTGAGCTGGAGCGGGCCCTGCCTTTGCCGGGCAAGCTCATTGGCATCAACAACCGCGACCTGCGCAGTTTCCAGGTCAGCCTCGACACCACTCTGGGCCTGCTCGACGCCATCCCCCCTGACCGGCTGCTGGTCACCGAGAGCGGCATCCTGGCGGCCGCCGACGTCGCCCTGATGCGCGCCCATGGCGTTCATGCCTTCCTGGTGGGCGAGGCCTTCATGCGCGCCCCGGACCCGGGGGTGGCCCTGGGGCGGCTCTTCTTTGGCAATGGCATCGATCTAGTTGCATGAGTACAGCGAGGTAACCCATGAAGGCACGTGTCAAATGGCTGGAAGGTGTGACCATGGTCGGCGAGTCCCCCAGTGGTCATGCCCTGGTCATGGACGGCCCACCGGACTTCGGCGGCCGCAACCTGGGCCCCCGGCCCATGGAGTTGCTCTTGTTGGGCATGGGAGGCTGTACGGAGTTCGACGTCCTGACGATCCTGCGCAAGGCCCGTCAGGAGGTTACCGGCTGCGAGGTGGAACTGGAGGCGGAGCGGGCTCCCGAGGACCCCAAGGTCTTCACCCGCATCCATGCTCACTTCATCCTGACTGGACGCAACCTCAGCGAGAAGCACGTGGAGCGGGCCATCACCCTGAGCGCTGAGAAATACTGTTCCGCCTCCATCATGCTCGGGGCCACCGCCCAAATCACCCACGACTACGAGATTCGCG
>SACH01000850.1 GCA_009928645.1 Gammaproteobacteria bacterium
GAGCCATCCGCAAGTGCGCGAGAGACGGTGCCGGATGCAGGGTGCTGGCCAGCCGCTGCCGCGCCCTGGCCAAGGCCGCGGCCCGACGCGGATCCTGCTCCAACGCCGCCAGTCGTTCATGGATATCGCGCCAGCCAGTGGGCTGGGGGGGATGGAGGACCGCCGTCTCCAGTTGATAGACGATGCCGTTGGAACTCGCCTCGACCTCGCCTGGAGTAAGCCAGCGAACCAGCTTAGGGGATGCCCAACTCCCGGTAGGCGGAGACGATGCGTTGGGTGTAGGGATGTTGCGGGTCATAGTCAAAATCTCGTGGGACGATGCCCAGGATGTAGTACCGCCGCTGGGTGCCATGGAAGGCATAGACAATCCGATGAGAGGCCGCTACCCCGGGGACGGCAAACAGGCGGATACGCCAGAGTCCGTACTTGTGCCACAGGCTTTGCCAACGCTTGACATCAAAATCGAAGGTGTTGCCGTAGCTGCGGTAATTACGGATGGTGAAGCGATCCAGAATGTCCTGGGATCCCGCCGCCTCCTGGAGGAAGGCATCAATCAAAGCCGCACCATCTTCATCAACCTGATAAAGGTCCTCCAGGTCAGCCTCGGCGTCCTCATGGATGCTCAGGCTGAAAGGCGCGGATAAAGAGTATTTCATACCGTTTTCGGTATAGCCAGAAATTGTCGCTTCCTGGGACGATTCCTTGATCCCCCTCTCCCCAAACCCTCCCCCAACCGGGAGGAGGGAGTTCGTAGGGCGTAAACCACCGCCAGGATCCTAAAGGCTCTCCGCCACCTCAATCGTCACCCGGCTCACCTCCAGGATCTCGTCCAAGGGGATGGGCGGCGGGGCGTCCAGGCCGGCGGCGCGGGCGCGCAGGGCCTGGACGAAGGCGGCGGCGCAGGCGTGCTGGCCCTTGTCCTGGCGCCACAGGTTGAGCTTCTTAAAGCCCGGCCAGCCGAAGCCGGTCAGCTTGCGGAAGTTGTCCAGTTGCAGCACCCG
>SACH01000851.1 GCA_009928645.1 Gammaproteobacteria bacterium
ATTCTTCACTGTGCGTGTCGAACTTTTCCGCCAACAGGTGCATGCCGCTAATCACCGTCTCCAGCCGGTCGCCCAGCATCCGCACGGCGTTCTTGAGGGTCTCGATATCCAGGTGGGTGCGCTGAGACTCCTTCTGCTGCTCGCGGACCGCGTCTTCCATCAGCGACAGGCGCTTGGTGGAGTCCTCGTGGCTAAGCGTCACCCCATCCATGCTCTGCTGCAGATCCCGGACCTTGCCGAACAGGGCGTCCAGGTCCTTCTCACAGCGGACGATCCGCGGGATAGTCAGGCTGTAGAAGACGTTGCAGGTCACCGGCAGGTTTGGTGGCTGATCCTCTTCCATGGCTTGGCAGGGCTCGGTCATGCTGCCGCCCTCAATCGTTATCCGGCACGTTGAGCTTGTGCCTCAGGGCGGTGATCAGCGGCAGGACCAGGGCGTCGTCGACCTTGGTCTCGCTGGTGGCGATGCCGTCCTCGATGGCGTCCAGCAGCTTGTCCACCGCCACCTGCATCAGGTCATCGGGGATCAGGCTCATCAGGGGGGGCATCAGGACGTTGACCACCGCGGTGGCCGGGGACAAAAACAAGGCATTCATCTCGGTCTTTCCTCCAGGGCAACAAGTTTGCTCATGTCAGCAACCCCTCACGCTCAAACAGCGCCCGCTCCTCCGTTCGGCGCTTGACCAGCCCGGGCAGGGTGACCTTGCGCCCCTTCACCCGCCCCTTGACCCACTTGCCGAACTCCCGGGCCGCCCCGGCGTAGTCCTGGCCATTGAGCAGGATGAGCAGGGTGCTGTCCGCCAGCCGGCCTTCGCCGAGGTTGAAGACGAACGAGGTCAAGGCGTCGAACATTCCCTGGTTGAGCGGCACCGTCACCAGCCGCGAGACCGCCTGGGCGGCGCGGCCGACGTCATGGGCCAGCAGGGCCTCCGCCTGGTGCAGGCTGATGGTCTGGCCGCGCGTCACGCCCTCGGTATGGCCCCAGCCGATGGTCCAGATC
>SACH01000170.1 GCA_009928645.1 Gammaproteobacteria bacterium
CTCCGGATAGGCGCTGACCAGGGCCGCCACTTCCGTCAGGCGCTCCGGCGGGACCGCCATGGCGGCCAGGGTGCTGGCCCCCACCTGCCTGGGCCGGAAGACGGGGCCAACACGACTGACGGCACCGGCCTCCGTGAGGCGTTGCAGGCGGGCGATCACCGCCGCCTCAGTGAGGCCCAGGTACTCCCCCATCCGGGCGAAGGGGCGGGAGGCAAGCGGGATGCCGGCCTGGAACTCGTCCAGCAGCCGGCGATCCAGGTGATCCAGGCGGTCGAGCAACGGAGGGGTGGTCATGCGCGTGAGCGGAGGACAAGGCGCCATTGCCGGACCGAACCGCCGCGCCTTGGGCATGGGATCAGACGGCCAGCGCGTGGACTTGGGCGCGGGGTTATCGCGTCAGCACGACAGGTCGAAAACACGGTCGAGCTGGCCAGGAGCGAATCAGGGCGGATGGCCATCAGAACCCGGTGCGATGCGCGCGGTCGGTAAGAAAGATGCCGCTGGGCTTGCTGGCCGGCAGGCTGGCGACCCGGGCGAAGGTCTGGGTGTCATAGACCTCCACCCGGTCCTCGTCGCGCACCGACAGCCAGACCTCCTCGCCCCGGGGCTCGAACTCCATGTGGAGGACGGCCTTGCCAGGTCGCAGCTCCTTCATGATCTCCAGCCGCTCGGCGTCGATGACCTGGACGCGGTCATTGTCCGGCAGGGCGAAATTCACCCAGATCTGGCGGCCGTCGGGCCGGGCCATGACGAAGATGGGCTGGCCCGCCACCGGGATGCGGCCCACCTCGGTCCAGGTGTCCATGTCGATCACCAGCACCTCGTGGCGGCCGATGGCGGGGACGAAGACCCGTCGCCCCGCCACCGCCCAGCCCTCCAGGTGGGGCATCTTGTACACCGGCAGGGGCTGCTCGCCACGACCATAGCCGGGGAGGACGCGCTTGACGCCCAACTCCGGATGCCAGAGGTCCAGCAGGGCCAGACCATCCTCGCCAAAAAGGCCGGCCAGGTAATAGCGCCCGTCGGGGGTGATGAGGTCGTCGTAGGGCTGCTTGCCGATGTCGCGGAAACGGCTGACCTGGGGCTGGGCGGGGTTGGCGAGGTCGGCGACCCAGATCTCCCCACCATCCCAAAGGCTGAAGACGAAGCGCTGGCCGGGGGCATCCACCAGGCCGACGGCCTTCGAGGCTGGCTTGTCCGGCGCGTAGAGGGCGGGGATGTCGGCCACCTGCGCCAGGGTCGCGGCGTCGAAGACCCGCACCCCGCCGGGTTCGTAATTGGCCACGGCGATGAGCCGACCGTTCTGCGAGATGGCCCCGCCGATGGCGTTGCCGGACTGGATGACGCGGTTGACTACCCGGGCCTCCAGCAGGTCAACCTTGGTCAGGCCCCCGTCGCGGCCGAAGACGAAGGCATAGCGCCCGTCGCGGGAGAAGACCGCCGAGGCGTGGGACAGGTCCCCCAGGCCCTCGATCCGCGCCAGGACGCTGTTGCCAGTCGTCTCGATCAGCAACAGGGAGCCCGTGGCGCGCTCGACGATGATGCCCAGGTCGCCGGTACCGCGGGGGGGCGGACATGGGCTGCTAGGGGCGATGCCAGACTCGGCTGCGGCGCTCCCATCCTGGTTACCCACTCCCCTTCCGGCTGGAGAGGAGGCCAGACCCTGGTTCATGGCTTGGGATTGGGCTTGGTCCTGAGCAGGAGCCTGGGTCTGGGCCTGCGCCGCCGGCGTGGCCAGGGACAAAAGCAGTGTCAGCATCTGTAAAAAGGTTGTGGACCGGGTCAGGGTCAAGAAAAAAGGCGACGGTCGTTTCACGGATTTTCTCCCTTCAGTTCCCGGGCCAGCCATTCACCCTCCGTCGCGCTCAGCAGGGCGGACCAGGGGGGCATGGCAGTACCGGGACGACCATGGAGGATGACGGCGGCCAGATAGGGTACCGGCTTGTCCGTCAATGTCTGGCGCTGCAAGGGTGGCCCCAGGCCGCCGCCCAAGGTCAGACCGTGGCAGGACCCGCAGTCCTGGACCAGCAGGTGACGCAAGACCAGCGCCCGATCCGCGGCCACGGCGGGGGGTCTTCCCTCAGCCGGGACCGCCGCCAGCGCCGTCAGTGCCGCCAGGCTGGCGGCCGAGAGAAGGGCAAGGACCGAGGCCATTCCGGCTATCCAACCCAGTAACCCATTCAGCATGCGGGACATCGCTGCAACTCCTGACATTCTTGCCTAACGACCTTGACTGCCCATCTTTTCCGGCAATCCTGAATCTTGCCTGAAGACCTTGGGGAAAGCCTGGCTACCCCGATCTCCGCGTCAGGCGGGGTTGTCCGCCGGGGTTTGCCTGGGGCTAAACTAAAGGCCCTGACCGTCCCTTGCCCTTGATCAAGGTCAAGCCCGGCATGGTGTCGGACCCTAACCACTGAAAACCTACTCCTGGCCGCGCGCGCTCACCCCCGTCAACTACCCCTTAACTGCCGTCAACTGCCCTCGTCATGATCAGATTCTGGCACCCCTCCCGGGTGATGGTGAGCTTTTTCCTCTCGTTAGGCCTGCTGGGCGCGGTCTCCTCCGCCTTCTGGCTTTATGTGCGCGCCGAACAGGACATCACGCTGGCCCAGGAGGAACGGCAAGCCTCACTGACCCTGGCGGCGGAATTGCGTCAATCTTCCGATGCCCTGACGCGTTTCGCGCGTTCCTATGCCGTAACCGGCAATCTGGTCTTCAAGGACCTTTACCAGACCATTCTGGACATCCGCGAAGGTAACCAGCCTCGCCCCGGGCAGTTCGCTGACATCTCCTGGGATCTGGCCAGCGCCGGGCGGGCCACGCCCCCGGCCACCGGTCCCCGGGTACCCCTCCTGGAGCTGATCCGCCAAACGGGGCTACCGGAGGCCGAATTCCGCCTGCTGGAGGCGGCCAAGACTGCTTCTGACCGACTCACGGCCCGGGAATTCCAGGCCATGGCCCTGATGGAGACCGGGAGTCCGCACGCGGAAGCCGACCGCGAGGCTGCGCGTAACCTGTTGTTCGATAAAACCTACTATCAGGCCAAGGCCGACATCCTGGAGCTTATCCAGGCGTTCATCACCCGCGTGGACCAATTGACCGCGGAGCGGGTCAGGACGGCCGTGGCGCGGGCGGCCTTTATGCGTCACGTCTTCATCGCCTGTGGCCTTGCCCTGTTTCTGATGCTCGGCCTGACCTGGGCCGCCCTGCGCCGGGTCCTGGGCGCCTCGCCCCTGGAGGTCCAGGGCCGTATCGCCCGGCTGGGCCAGGGCGATTTCACCACCGCCTTTCCGGTCTCTCCCGGCCGCGAGAACAGCGTGATCGGCTGGCTGGCGGAGACGCGGCGCAAGCTGCTGGCGGCCGAGCACGCCCAAGCCCAGGCGGTGGAACGTTATCGGGAGGCGGCGGAAAGACTCCGCGCCAGCGAGGAACGCTTCCGGCTCCTCGCCGCTCATGCCCTGGACAATATCTGGACCATGGGTCCTGACTATCGCCTGCGCTACATCAGCCCGTCCATCGAGACCCTGGTGGGCTATACGGTCGAGGAATACATGGCACTGACCCTGGAGCAGCAACTCATGCCCGACTCCCTGGCGCTGGCTGAGGTCTATTTCGCCGGCCTGCACGAACGCCTCGCCCGTGGCGCGTCCGTCGCGGATTTCCCTTTCCGGGGCGAGATCGTCCTCCGCGCCAAAAAAGGTCCCCCGGTGTGGACCGAGATCATCGTCACCCCGCTGGTGGATGGCGAGGGCCGGATGCTGGAACTGGCGGGAGTGACCCGCGACATCCGCGAGCGCAAACGCTCCGAGGCGGAACTGCATGAGGCGCGGGAGGCCGCCGAGGCCGCCAACCGCACCAAGAGCGCCTTCCTGGCCCACATGAGCCACGAGATCCGCACCCCCCTGAACGGCGTGCTCGGCGTGGCGCAACTGCTCGCCCAGGAGCCCCTGGGCGCCAGCCAGCAGGCCCTGGTCGCCCGCATCCGTGAGGCCGGGACGACCTTGCTCGGGATCCTCAACGATCTGCTGGATTTCTCCAAGATCGAAGCGGGCCAGCTCCGGATCGAATCCCGCCCCCTCGATCTGGCGGCCCTCATGACCAAGGTGGTCGGCCTGCTGGAGCCGGTGGCCCGGACCAAGGGGGTCGAATTGCATCTGGAGCCCTCGCCCCGCCCCCTGGCCCCGGTGATGGGGGACCCCCTGCGCCTGGAACAGGTGCTGATCAACCTGGGCGGCAACGCCATCAAGTTCACCGACCAGGGTCAGGTCATCATCCAGTTCGGCAGCAGCCAGGACGGCACCGGCGCCCCCGGGGAACGACTGTGTTTCGAGGTCTGGGACAACGGTATCGGCATCGCCCCGGAGGCCCTGGCCACCCTCTTCACCCCCTTCACCCAGGCCGACGCCGGCATCAGCCGGCGCTATGGCGGCACCGGCCTGGGCCTGGCCATCAGCAAGCGCCTGGTCGAGCTCATGGGCGGGGAGATTGGCGTCGAGAGCCAGGTCGGGTTGGGCAGCACCTTCTGGTTCGAACTGCCCCTGATCCCGGCCCGCGAGGGGCTGGAAGCGCCACCGGCCCTCCCCGCCCCGCCGGCCACGGGTGGACCAGACCTCACCGGGCTGGCCGTGCTGGTGGTCGATGACACCGACCTCAACCGCATGATGCTGGAGTACACCCTGACCCGGCGGGGGGCGCGGGTCATCCTGGCGGAGAACGGCCAGCAGGCCCTGGACCTGCTGCGGGCCCGGCCCCGGGACTTTGCCGTCGTCCTGATGGACGTGCAGATGCCGGTCATGGATGGTCTGACCGCCACTCGCCTGATCCGTGGCGACCCGGCCCTCGCCCACCTGCCCGTCATCGCCCTGACCGCCGGGGTCCTCCCCGAGGAGCTGGCGACGGCGCGGGAGGCCGGCGTGGACACGGTCCTGACCAAACCCCTCAATCTGGACGAGTTGGCCGCGCTTCTGGCCACGCGGTTGCAGCGACGGGGAGCTGACCGGACGGTTGGCGCGCCGGGCTAGCCAGCCGACCGAACAGGCGATTGGTGCGTCGGGCTAGTGGCCAACTGACCGAGGCAGGTAGAACCGCGGGCTAGCGACCGCCTGACCGAGGCAGGTTGGTTCCCCGGCTAGCGATCGCCTGATCGGGGCCGGTTGATCTCGGTCAAGGCAAAACCGGGGGTGCCTGCCTAACCTGCTGTTTTGTCAAAAACACAGGATCCTCCCCGATGAGCACGGCAGTAAGCGCCCCGGCGGAACCCCGTTATCC
>SACH01000171.1 GCA_009928645.1 Gammaproteobacteria bacterium
CGGCATCACCGCGTATCTGACCCACGGCGGGACGCTCGAGCAGGCCGCGGCGATGGCCAACCACGCCAGCACCCGCACCACCCAGCTCTACGACCGGCGCCGCGGCGACCTGACGCTGGACGAGATCGAGAAGATCCGGATTTGAGACAACCGCCGCGCCCGCGCCGCGCAGGGTCCGTTCCCCGGACGGTGCCGGCCATCCCGAACGTCAACGCGCTCCTCCGGTGCGCTGTTCGGCCGGACTGCGCCGAGCGAGCGCCGCCTTCCTCGACGCGCTCGCTCGGCGCATCGAGGTTGCACAGGACCCCTTTGGAGATTGCACATGGAACACGACCGCAAGAAGCACCCCTTGGTCCCGCGGCCCGGTACGGACATCGCCGCGCCGGGCCGCCGCACCCGTCGCGTCATGGCGGAGGTGACCGGGGACATCCTGGCGCGCGCCCGGGCACAGGATCTCGGCGCGGCACGCGTTCCCGTCGGGGCGTATCGGCTGCGCGCGCCCGATTACCGGCAGATCCTGCGCTGGGCCGAAGCCTCGGGCCTGGCGCCGGAGGAGGTTCTGGAACGGCTCGCCGAGAGTTCGGTGGAGCAGTGGCGCTTTGCTTGGCGGGAAGGGCAGGATTGGCGCTTGGGGTCCATCGGCTTTTTCGTGGAGGACGGCGCCATGGTCAGCGTCGCATGGGACTTCGACGTTCTCCCTTTCCTCCCCGGCAACTGGGAGTCTGGGTTGCTGATTCGTCACTTGGGTCTCAAGGGGGACTGGCCGGACGTCGCCACCGCCCTCCGCCCGGTTCTGCCGCGACTGCGAACCCTATCCTGCGGTTGGCTCGGACTCGAGTTGCTCGACCTCTCCCCGGTACCGGGGCTGACCGAGCTTATTTGCGGGGACAACCCCCTCGCGGCGCTGGACCTCTCCCCGGTGCCGGACCTGACCACACTCGATTGCGGGAGCACCGACCTCACCGAGCTGGACCTCTCCCCGGTGCCGCGCCTGACCAAGCTTTCTTGCTGGAACAACAACCTCGCCGAGCTGGACCTCTCGCCAGTGCCGTGCCTGACCAATCTGCGCTGCGGGGGCAAACCCCTCACCAAGCTCGACCTCTCACCGGTGCCGGGCCTGACCACGCTTGAGTACAGCTTCAACAACCGCGCCGAACTCGACCTTTCCGTGGTGCCGGGCCTGACCACGCTTGATTGCTCGTACAACAAACTCACCGAGCTCGACCTCTCGCGGGTGCCGCGCTTGACCATACTCCGGTGCGGTCACAACGACCTCACCGAGCTCGACCTCTCCCCGGTGCCGGGCTTGACCACGCTTGATTGCTCGCACAACAAATTCACCGAGTTCGACCTCTCCCCGGTGCCGGGCTTGATTACGCTTGATTGCTCGCACAACAAATTCACCGAGCTCGACCTCTCCCCGGTGCCGGGCTTGATTACGCTTGATTGCTCGCACAACAAATTCACCGAGTTCGACCTCTCCCCGGTGCCGGACCTGACCGATCTTAGGTGCGGGGGCAACCACCAGCTCACCGAGCTGGACCTCTCCCCGGTGCCGCGCCTGACTCACCTCCATTGCGCTTGGAACAGACTTACCGAGCTCGACCTCTCTCCGGTGCCGGGCTTGACCAAGCTTGAGTGCGGAGCCAACGACCTCACTGAATTGGACCTCTCCCCGGTGCCGGACCTGACCGTTCTTGGGTGCGGTGACAACCAGCTCACCGAGCTGGACCTCTCCCCGGTGCCGAGCCTAACTCACCTCAATTGCTATTCGAACAAACTTACCGAACTCGACCTTTCCCCGGTGCCGGGCCTGACCGCGCTTGGATGCCATTTCAACAACCTCACCGAGCTGGACCTCTCCCCGGTGCCGGGCTTGTCCCGGCTCGATTGCTGCGCCGACAACCTCACAGACCTCGACCTCTCTGCGGTGCCGGACCTGACCGCGCTTTCCTGCAGATCCAACGGCATCACCGAGCTGGACCTCTCTCCGGTGTCGGGCCTGACCGAGCTTGAGTGCGGGGAGAACCACCTCACCAAGCTGGACCTCTCACCAGTTTCGGGTCTGACCGAGCTTGAGTGCAGGAACAACCATCTTACCGAGCTGGACCTCTCTCCGGTTCCGGGCCTGACCACACTCGGGTGCGACGAATTCTTGCGACTTCGCAACGCCCCGTCAGGCATCGAGGTCAACCACGGCTGATTATTTTACGGAAGTTTCCGGCTTTCGGAGGGGGGTTGCGGCAGGGTTAGTGGGTATTTTGAGGGGGTTTTCCTAGGAGCCTTTCCGACTTAAGGTGTTTTTATAAACAATCGCTTATTGTTTGCAAGTCGCCCCGCTTCTGTCAATTTCGCCTAACAAATTATGAACAAAACTTCCTGGATTCTCCTCGACACCGAAACCACCGGCATCAAGGCGCCCGTCTTCGCGGTGGAGCTGGCTGCCCAGCGCATGCGCGGCTGGACACCGGAAGGCCCGTCCTTTCGTCGCCTGCTCAACCACAACGCCGATGTTCCGCCCGAGGCGTCCCGCGTCAACGGCTACACCCGGGAGATCCTGGAGCGCGACGGCGAGCCGCCGCTTCAGGTCTATGAGGCCTTCGCCCGATACGTCGGCGAACAGCCCCTGGTCGCCTATAACCTGCGCTACGACCTCGACGAGGTGCTGCGCCCCGAATGGCACCGTCTCGGCATCGCGCCGATCGGGCGTCCTGGCTTCTGCGCCCTCAACCTGACCCAGCGCCTGCTGGACCCGGTTCCTGCCGGGAACCACAAGCTGCAGACCCTGCGTCAGTACTACCGGCTGCCCGAGCGAGGCGCGCACACCGCGTCGGGGGATGTGGAGACGGTCGCCGATCTGATGCAGAACGTCTTGCGGCCCCTGGCCGCGGAGCGCGGCTTGGAGACCTGGGACGCCATCAGCGCGTTTGCCGCCGCGCCCTGGTTTCCGTCGCGCATCGCCTTCGGCAAGTACAAGGGGCGCCTGTTTCGCGAAGCGCTGGAGGATGATGCGCTGCACGACTGGCTGCACTGGCTGCCGAGCGCCGACAACCCGCGCAGTGCCGAGATGGGCCGGTGGTATTTGGATCGGCTCCACGCGGAAGTCGGGTTTGCCGAGGCCGAAGCGATGGTGATCGAGGTCGGGCCGGGCGACAGCGGCGAACTGGTGCTGTTCCGCGATCCGGAGCGTGAGACGCTGCGCCAATGCGTCGCCGGCGCCCGCGCCCGACTGGCGGATCTGGAGGCGGAGTACATCCGCGAGCATCACGGCGTCGAGGTGCTCCGGTTCGAGCTGTTTACGCGGCTGCGCCCGCATTACGAGCGACGCGATGCACTGCGGCTGCAGGTCCAATACCGGCGCAGGTTTCTCGACACCCTGATCCTCGAGGGCGAGGAAGAGGCCGAGGCGCTCGCGCCCGACTACGCGGAGGCCAAGGCCGAGACCGATCGCGAGTACGAGGAGACGGCCACGCAGGCTGCCGACACCCACGCCCTGAGCGAGGAGGAAGCGCAGGAGCTGAAGGGCGTTTACAAGAAGCTCGTCCTCCTCTACCACCCCGACCGCTATGCCCACGAGCCGGAAAAGCAGGCGATTTACGAACGCCTGACGCAGGAGGTCAACACGGCGCGCGATCGCGGCGATATCGAGCGCCTGCGTGAGATCGCCGAGGACCCCAACGGCTTTCTGCTGCGTCAGGGGCTGGGCAGCCTCGATTTCAGCGACGAGGCGGAGCTGGCCAAGCTGCGGGCGCTCTACGAGACGCTGCAGGAGCGCATCCTCGGTCTGTTGGACGAGCTCGAGCGGCTGCGCGAGAGCGGCGACTACGAACTTTATCTGCTCAGCCGGAAACGACCCGCGTTCGTCCAGGAGATCGCGGACCAGCAGGCCGAGATGATCGCCGCCGAGATCGCCGAACTGGAAGTGGAGGCCGCGCAGTTGGCGGAGGAGATCGAGGTATTGACCGGTGCCGACGATCCGTTCAGCGACTAGCATCGCGACCGTAGTCCCGGCTCGAGACCGGCCGCGGGCTACGAACGGATGCGCTTCCTGCGTGTTGTATCCGAAACTATTTCGTCACGAACTTTCGCAAGGTCTGAAATCGCCCCCATAGGAGACGCCGAGCGGTTCGCTAACGCTCGGGCTAAGCCGCGCCAGCTTGCTGCGTCGGCTTGAGCCCGTTGTCGGAGCCTCGCCCGTCGCTCTGGAGCAGTTGCATCGCTCGCGCCCCCTCGGTTAATGTAGCCTCCGGCGCTGATGGGCGCCGGCCGCTTGCATTGGCGAAGCACTGCACCATCCTAACCTCCTTTCCTATCCCGTGGCACGCAATCCAGACGCGCCCGGTAAGCAAGCAACTGGCTAGATGCGTCGCTGGAGAACGTGCGATGTCAAACTATAGCTATCTCAACCTCATTAAGCGTCAGGCCAAGGCTTACGCGCGCGCGCATGGCTTGAAGCTATCGGCCGCGCAGGAGCAACTTGCGACGGCGTTCAATTTCGCCGACTTCCATGAGCTCACCACGGTAGCGGCGCGAAATTTGGCCGATCCGCGCATGATGAGGGCAGCCCTAGGAACGAGCAACCTGGGTGAGCTCGTTGAGGAAGAGAGCGTTTATCAAGCGCTTGAATTCGCGGTAGAAGACGCCCTCTCAGGCGCTACGGCAGAGACAAACGCCTACGCCTTTACCATTGAAGGCCTTGAAGTGATAGAGGCTGCCTACGACGCTTCAACAGGCACAGCTTTGCTTGCAGTGGCCTTTAGCTACGCGGGGGAGCAAGACCCTGACAGGGTCTATCACGGCTCAACCTTCTATGTTGATGCCAATGTCCGGCTGCAGCGGCGCGGCGGATCCTGGGAGCTTCTTGATGAGGATGGGCTCGAGATATTTGGGTGTGAAAGGGATGTTGACCGCGACTACCGGGCAGCGCAAAAAGCTGCGCGGCTAGACTAGCGGACTCAGCGGGCCACGGCAGCAGTTGTCGGCTCATTCAGCCGCACTGCTTTCGAGGTCCCGCGACGCCGAGGCGAGGCGTGTGAGTTCCAACTGTGGGTCGTCAGAATGTCGGCCCGTCGCGCAATGCAGAATCTGTTTAAGTCGCCCCAGAGGTTTGTGCCCCATCTTGTGCAACGCGACCTCAAGGGGTAGACCCAACAGTCGTATCACCAGCCGCCATTTCGCCGACGGAAAACCTCCGGGCCAAGGTTTCCGTCAGAAATACCTTGCCAACAGTGTCGTTT
>SACH01000172.1 GCA_009928645.1 Gammaproteobacteria bacterium
ACGCCGCTGGCTTTGCCCTTCGTGCCCTGAAATCCCCTCTGGCCATAGCCCACCACGCCCCAAGCACGCCTTAGCATTCCCTGGCATAATGTAGCCTTGGGCGTGTTAGGCCACCCCCACCCCTCCTCTCAGGTTTCCTACCGTTACCTGAGCGAGCCGGGCCTGACCCGCCCCCCAAAGCGCCAGCCGGATCGCCGACCATGCAGTTATGGAACCTGCGGTGTCGGAACTGGACGCACTCTGTCTAATCCTCCAGGTATGATCGTGCCTGGTTCCTTAGTCCGAGGTGTTGCCCGTGTCCGGTCGTATCGCCCCGCTCGCCGCTCTCGCCCTCCTGTCCTTCCCGCTGGTCATCGCGGCGGGGGACATCAAGCCCGTGCCCAAGACCGGCGCCTGCCCCCCCGGCTACTCCAGCGCCGGGAACTACTGCGTCCCGAACAAAAGCGCCAAGCCCGTCATCGGCAAGGACGGCCCCTGTCCCCCGGGCTACTACTCCAGCGGCAACTACTGCCTGGGCCGGCCCGACAGCAAGACGGTCATCGAAAAGCTCGGCCCCTGCCCGCCGGGCTACTACAGCTCCGGTAACTATTGCCTGCAGAACCGGTAAGTCCCTTTTTTCATTTGCTTTTCATTCGCAACAATCTTGATCTTCCGACCCAGGGTGAAAAACGATGACGTTCGAATGCAATGAGGACGATGAATTTGACCGTCCACCGCCGCCGCGAGTAATACCGCGCAACTGCGGCCAACTGCTGGGACGCCTCGATGAATTACTGCCCTTCCTCTATATCGCTCAGTATGGCGCTTCACAAAAAGACCTGCGCGCCCAAAGGACGGATATAGCCCCTGGCCTCTTTGCTGTCGCAGCTTGCACAGGTGGAGATCGTCCTGGCCTCGCGCCGCGAGTCGGCCTGGTACTGCCCGTGGGTCTCTGTCGCGATGAAAAGCTCCGGGCTGCGCTTTTGGACATCGCCTCCTTGGTCACTGACCCCGGGCAAGCAAGGGTGTCAGACCAACGCCGTGCGGTGCAGGACAAGCTCAATGCAGCCTTTGCCAGTGATCTGGTGATCGCCGACCGAGAAACGCTAGACGGCTTCTTCGCGCTCAAGCCTGGCCCGGGCCTTTTTCACCGGCTCCAGGCGGCCTTCGACTACGTCACTGAGGTACTGGACGATACCGCTGGTGTCGTTCACGTCACCGGCACGTCCCGCTTTCGCTGGCGCACCTATGGCGAACTGATGGAGTGGTATCACACTCACCATGAATCAGAGGGCTCTTGCGGCTGGGATCCCCTGATACCCTTCTTCGTCACCGGCAATACAGGGGCATTGTACGAATTTGTCACCGAGCGCTATGCGCGTGTGGGTTTGAGCACGCCCATGGAGGAACCCTCCAAATGGTTCGTACTGCGCCCCAACTTGCCCGACGCTAAACTCGGCGTCCGGCTGGAGATGAGATCGCATGGCTGGGCCAGGTTACACCTGACCCTCGATGCCACGACGGCGACGATCAGCTTATCGAACGTCTATGACCCCTTTGAGGAGCTGATCGCCTGGTGCCGGGAAATCGACGAAGGTGATCTGCCGATCCAGATGGAGATCGACGAGGAAGGCAAGGAGGCCGTGTTGACGGTGTTGCGCACCGATGACCCAGCTCGCGTCCTGCTGCGTGTGTTCAGAAAGTACCCTGACGAGATCATGCTTGAGGGCATCTTAACCCGCTCCACCCTGGCTCATACCCTTCAAGCGGAGCTATGCCGCTTCTTCACTACCGAGTTCGACCCGGAGCATTGGGATCAAGGGCGCGCTGACGACCCGAACACAGACTACATAGGCATCAAAGACCGGATGCTGAATCATCCTTGGCTGGTATCGATCGGATGTGGCACAGGGCAGCCACACCCAACCGAACATTGACCTTTTGGCACCGCCTATCCCCGTACCATCCCAAAAAAAGGCCCAGTGGGTGGGCGGTATTCATATTCCGCTCCCACTGAGCCCCGTCGGGACTGATGAACCAGTCCCCCAACAAGTCGGCGGCGGCAAGTGTTCTGACACTGCCGCGCTTGCTGGTAAAGGTGACACAGATCTCTTTACCACCGGCTTGCATCGGAAGCGTCCCCGACGGTATTCCAGCGTCGTCGGGCGCGTAGACGGCAGG
The DNA here is from genome assembly GCA_009928645.1 of Gammaproteobacteria bacterium. Taxonomy (GTDB): domain Bacteria; phylum Pseudomonadota; class Gammaproteobacteria; order Chromatiales; family Chromatiaceae; genus M0108. The sequence goes on from SACH01000172.1 coordinate 2,161, forward strand.
GACGAATCCTGCTACCCCTGGCAACGCTTCCGCTGGAAGCCCCGACTCACCGGGTAGCTGATCGGGGCTTGGGGTTAGCCTGGATAGGACATGGGCTCGATACCAAAGCGGGACCGCCTTGACCGGACGCCCCTCTCACACCAGGCTGTCTTGATTCTGTTTGATGCCACATGCCAGGTCAATCCTGGACAGGCTGGCAAAAGAAAGTCCCGACTCGCTTGGGGCGGCCGGGGCTTGGGTTTAGGGGTGGAACGGCGATCCAGTCGGATATTCCCGGGCTTTAGAGGCCCCTGAATCGCCGTACCACATAGAGAAGCCTGGCAGGAGAGCGGGCGCGCACTTGCTGGTTTTACAGATTCAAGCCGATGGCCTTTACAGCCAAAGGTCTCCCCTCGCCAATCAGTAGCTAATCGGTCGCCTCAGATCCGCTCAGTGGATACAGCCTGCTACATCCACCGCTAGAAACGCTTAGGGCCTGCCAAGTTCAACAAAGCCGTGCTCTGGGAAAGGGCGCAGTCCGATCATCTCAGTGGACAAGCCACTCACACCCCTAGCGCGGTCTCGGGCCAGAGCACGGTCTCAACTTCATGGTAGGCCAGCCGGGGAGATTGGGCAAGGCGAGCCAGGCTAGGGGGTGCCTGGCGACAGTTGATTTCAGGCGATCACTTGTAGCTTATTGACGCGTTCCCGCCAGCTTCTTATGTTGTGCGTGTCAGCGGAAACGACCGCCGCACCTGATTTGGTCGGGGAGGCGTCCACGGTACGCCCGCTGACTTCTTCCACCGACGCAAGGTCATTGTCGTAATCCAGGCCGAGAATAAAGAACCCCGCTCAGGGCAGGGTGTGGGGGCGTCAACCCTACCTGGCCTTGGGTTTCTTCCTTCGGGGGCTAGGCCCCGTCAGGAGTATCACCATGTTGTCCATCGCCTCCGCCCGCTTCTCCTCGGGGGTCAGGCGAAACAGCCGCAGCAGTGCCAGTTCACGGGGGTTGCGGGCGATATCCAGGGGCAACGATGCAGCATCAGTCATGGCAAGGGTCCTCTGGCGTATCCAAGGCCAGGATCAGGGTGCAATGCCAGCGGCCGAGGGTGGCATACAGGCCGTCAATCTCCGCCTCGCCCAGGGCAAGCCCACCGTTCAGCCCATGGCAGGCAAACCAGGCGAGGTCGATCTCGGCAAGGACGGTCTAATCCCCTGGAGGATTCCTCAACCTACGGATTCCCTCTGGGCGCCGATGCTACGGGGGGCAATCGCACCTCCCCCGCAGCTACACATCCGCCAACTTCGGTAGCCGTCAGCGGATGGTTGCGGCATTGTCGGTGAAGGGTCAGGCCTGGCCGATGCACCTACGGATGCCCATGGTGGCCCCGGGAAAAGGGCGCCCCCTATGGGAACCTTACCTGCAAGACCAGCCGCGACGGAAGTCGCCGTCTCATGCAAGCTCAACCAACCTCGGGGGCGTACCTTAACCCTAGTGCTGGCCCTGGAAGGTGTCAATCCCAAGCCCGCCAGTAGCATGTTCCAGGGATAGCGCCAAGAAAGGATGCGCCCCCTATGGGAACAGTACTTGCACTGCGTGACACGATCAATGATCGCCGCTCCATGCAAGCTCAACCAACCTCGGGGGCGCCCTTTCACCATAGTTGGACGCTTCGCGGTCGTCAATGACGCCCTTCGCCCGTAACGGTCTCATTTGGCGCCCGGTCTCCACCTGGAGGTGCCTTACCCTCCCTCCCTGAGCTGGCCGAGAAAGGCCTCGCCCTGAGGGGCTTGAGTAGCCTTTCGTGGCCGGGTGCGACGGTCGCCCTGCGGGGAGGAATGGCGCGCATGACATAACTGAGAGGTGGTTGCCTCCCCCTCCACCCCCGATGCCGGTAGATCGCCCCCAGGCAGCTACGCCCGGGGCTAATGCCTACCCTTTCTACTCCTGCTTCTCCAGGAATTTCCGTTTGTTATCGGCGATGTACTTCGCCAGGGCGCCGGTCTTGGTCTGAATCTCTAGCCGCGGCATCGGTGGGCGGGTCTTGGCATATTCCGTGAAGACGTTCAGAAAGTCGAACAGGCTGGCGTTCCTGCGGTACGGCGACTGGAACACGGCATTGGCATGGATACCGCCATAGTGGTCGGGGATATAGCCCAGCAGGGCGGCATCATGTTCCCGTTTTAGCCGCCGCTTTTCGGCCTCCGAACCATTTTTTGGCAACCCAAGGAATTGCTTGTGCTTAACACACAAATTCAGCTTTGAGCCGGGGATGATGTCGAAGACCGCATCCACGACCTTGCCGTCCATCGCCAGCCCGGCGGGGTTGAACTCGATATCCGCCAGATCGTGCAGCATCTGGTCCAGGCTATCCAGTTTGCGATGTACCTCGCCGAAGCAATGGCCTAATCGCCGGTGGAAGGAATCCTGGTCGCCGGAGTGAAAGACCCGGCTGGTGGCCGCAGCCGTCGGCACCATCATGCCGTTCGAGCAGATCAGGCGGTGGAGGAAATAACTCAGCCGGACGGAAGAGGTGCCCACCATGCTGTTCTTGAATTCCAGGCCCAGTAAGGTCTTGTCCTCGGCTTCCCCATGGCGGTTTTTCAATCTCCCCAGTCTTTTTTCGCTGGTGTAGCGAATCGTCAACTCGGTATTGACGCCAAAAGCCTCGTGAAAAGTGAATTCGTCCCCCGCGGCCAATTGATCCAGCAGTCGCCCAATCTCCTCATGGAACTGGTCGTTGGCATAGCCGACGTAAGAGGCCGACACCATCCCAATGATGGTTTCTCGTGTCTGGTCGATCACGAATTGCTCATTGTCCAGACGGGCCAGAATGTCCCGCTGGCTGATCAGATCATTCAACACCTGGGATGCCAGGCCAGGACTGCCCAACACCATCAAGGCGTCGTACCGGTAGCCCAGCCGGTTGCACAAGGCCCGGAACCCGCGCTCGTTGAACCGCAGCAGGATGTCCCCATCGCCCAAGTACTCGTCGTCCAGGAAGCGCGCCCCTGCGTCCAGCAGCCCCCGCGCCGGTAGGCGCTTCAATCCCCCT
>SACH01000173.1 GCA_009928645.1 Gammaproteobacteria bacterium
TGCCGACAGTGCCATCCTGCTCAAGGCCCGCTTCTGGATCAAGGTGGCTAACCGCACCAAGTCGGCCGCCGCTCTCCGGCACGATACCCTGGCGGCCTTCAGGGCCCGGGGAATCGTCATTGCCTTCCCGCAGATGGATGTGCACCTGGACCTGCCGGCCGGGGGGCTGGCCCTGCTCCCGCCGCTTCCTTCGGCGCCGGAGGCCGTTACCGTGGGTGCTTGACCGTCTTCGCCTTGATTGGCATGCCGTTATCCAAAGTCTGAGCGTCGGGGTCAGGCAACAATTGATCAAAGGCGCGACAACAATGAAGTCCGCGGATCGTTTTGGTCTTGGACGAAGCGATGATCACGGCAGATGCGTTTTCCAAGCCTTGATTCCCTCATTGCCCTGTCGCTCTTACTGACTGACCACAACCAATACCTGTTGAGATGAACCCCACCCTTGACTATCGCGTACAGCCGCTGTCACCCGAAGCCCATGTCTTCGCCGTCGAACTGCGCATCTCCCCACCGCCGGCGGGAGACCTGATCCTCACCTTGCCAGCCTGGATTCCTGGCAGTTACCTGATCCGCAACTTCGCCCGCCACCTCATCCGCCTGTTGGCAGGCGATCCTGAGGGGGATCTGCCCCTGGAAAAACGTGATAAGCAGACCTGGACCCTTGCTCACCGTGGTCTGCCGGTGGCCATCCGCTGGCAGGTCTACGCCTGGGACGTGAGCGTGCGGGGGGCCTTCCTGGATGACCGGCGTGGGTATTTCAACGGGCCCGCCCTCTTTCTGGGGGTCAGAGGCCTGGAGGGGCTGCCCTGCCGGGTGGAGATCCAGCCCCCCCAGGGCCCAGCCTACGCCGACTGGCGTCTGGCGACTAGCTTGCGACCCCTGGCGGCGGAACCCTTCGGCTTCGGGACCTATCAGGCCGACGACTATGAGGACCTGATCGACCATCCGGTGGAGATGGGCATCTTCAGCCTCATACCGTTCCACGTCCTCGGCGTCCCCCACTGGCTGACCCTCACCGGGCGCCACCGCGCCGATGAGGCGCGCTTGCAGGCCGACCTGAGTCGCATCTGCACCACCCAGGCCGCGCTCTTCGGCGAACTGCCCCTGGACCGTTACCTCTTCATGGCCCAGGTCACCGCCGATGGCTACGGCGGGCTCGAACACCGTTTCTCCACCAGCCTGCTCTGCGCCCGGGAGGAACTCCCGGCCCTGGGGATGGGCCAACCCACCCCCGGCTATCAGCGGTTCCTGGGGCTGTGCAGCCACGAGTATTTCCACCTCTGGCACGTCAAGCGCATCCGCCCCCGCGCCTTTCTGGAGCAGGGCCTGGAGCGTGAGGTCCACACCCGGCTGCTCTGGGTCTTCGAGGGTATCACCTCCTACTATGACGACCTGGCCCTGGTGCGCAGCGGCTGCATCGACGAGGCGGCCTATCTCGGGCTGCTGGCGGAGGCCATCACCCGCGTCCTGCGCACCCCGGGGCGTCTGGTCCAGACCCTGGCGGAGTCGAGCTTCGACGCCTGGACCAAGTTCTACCAGCCGGACGAGAACAGTCCCAATACCCTGGTCAGTTACTATGCCAAGGGCGCCCTGGTGGCCCTGGCGCTCGACCTGACCATTCGCCGGGACACGGCGGGGACCAGGTCCCTTGACGACGTGATGCGCGCCCTCTGGGAACGCCATGGCCGCACTGGCGTTGGCCTGGAGGAGCGGGGCTTCGAGGCCTTGGCGATGGCGGTGACCGGGCTGGACCTGGGCGACTTCTTTCACCAGGCCCTGGATAGCACCGAGGACCTGGACCTGGCGCCCCTGCTGGCGGAGATGGGGATCGGCCTGCGCCTGCGGGCCGCCCGCCATGGCAAGGATTTCGGCGGCCTGGCCCCTAGCGCCACCGAGGCTGCCAGCGAGACCCCGGTCGATGCCGAGGGCGGGCCAGGGGTCCCCGCCCGGTCTCAGTCCCAGTCCCCGTCCCCGGCGGACGTCCAGCGGCAGGCCCAGGCCGAGGCGCCAACACCCAGCCTGGGCCTGCGCCTCAAGCCCGAGGGCAACGAGCCGGTCATCGCCACCGTCTTCACCGGCGGTCCCGCCCAGGCCGCCGGCCTGGCCCCGGGGGATATCCTGGTGGCCCTGGACGGGCTGCGTATCAGTCGCGACAACCTTGACAAGCTGCTGCTAGCGGCGGGGGAGGGGGCCGAGGTCGAGATTCACGCCTTCCGCCGCGACGAGATCCAGGTCCGCCGGGCACGGCTGGCCCCGGCGCCCCTGGATACCTGCGAACTCTGGCTCTTGGCGGATGCCCCTCCACAGGCCCAGACCCGCCGCGCCGCCTGGCTCGGAGGCCAGGACCGAGCGGTGTCGGTAGCGGATGCGGCCAAGGGGTAAGGCCCCGTGTCCCGTGGATGACCGTCAGCGGACAATCAAGTGAGCAGGGGGGAAGAGACGATGAGCCATCCGGGTGGTGAGAACGGTGCGCCAAATGGGCGGTGAGACCAGACCAGGCTCTTTACCGGGCCACGGCGGCTGAGGCTGGCATGGAGACCTATCTCAAGCTGGTGCGCCAACTGGCGGATGGCCGCTATCACTCCGGTGAGGCCCTGGCGGAACGGCTGAGTCTCAGCCGGGCGGCGGTGTGGAAGGCGGCGCGCAAGGCCGGCGAGCGCCTGGGGCTGACCATCGAGTCCCGGCACGGCACGGGCTATCGCCTGAGCGAGCCCCTGGAACTGCTCGACCCGGCCCAATTTCTTGGCGCCCTGAGCCACATAGCCCAGGCCCAGATCGCCCGACTGGAGATCCTGGACGACATCGACTCGACCAACGCCCACCTCCTCGCCGCCGGCCATGCCGGCGCCCCGAGCGGCACCCTCTGCCTGGCGGAGCGCCAGTCCGCCGGCCGGGGACGACGGGGGCGGACCTGGGTCTCGCCCTATGGGGCCAACCTCTATCTGTCCCTGCTGTGGCGCTTTCCCCAGGGACCTGGCCATCTGGGCGGGCTCAGCCTGGCGGCGGGCGCGGCCCTGGCCCAGGCACTGGAGACCGCCGGGGTGGCGGGCATTGGCCTCAAGTGGCCCAATGACCTGCTGTGGCGGCGGCGCAAGCTCGGGGGCCTGCTGATCGAGGTGGCGGCCGAGGCCCAGGGCCCGAGCCTGGTGGTCGTCGGCCTGGGCCTCAACACCCGCCTGCGCGGTGCCTTGGTCCAGGGTATCGACCAGTCCTGGGTGGATCTGGACGAGATCCTCGGTCCCCAGGGCTACCGTCGCAACCACATCGCCGCCCTGGCGACGGAGTCCCTGGTCGTCACCCTGGAGCGCTACGGCCGCGAGGGCCTGACCCCCTTTCTGCCGCTCTGGGAGCGCTACGACCGTTATCAGGGTGAAAGTGTCGAGATCCGTCAGGGCGAGCGGCTTGTCATCGGCACCCAAGCCGGCATCACTGCCGAGGGCGCCCTGCGGGTGGAGGTGGCCGGGGAAATCCGGATCTTCACCTCCGGAGAGGTCAGCCTGAGGCCCGCCGGTTCGCCAACCCCTTGAGGGCTGGGCGAGGATTATCCCGGACGGTGATCGGGTCCTGGCGATACATCCAGGTCCCGAAAAGTGGATATCACTGCAGCGCCTCCTGCATGGCAGCAATCTGCTCCCGCAACTCCAGGATGCGCTCCTCCCAGTAGCGCGGGCTGTTGAACCAGGGGAAGGCGAGGGGGAAGGCGGGGTCCTCCCAACGGCGGGCCAGCCAGGCGCTGTAGTGCATCAGGCGCAGGGTGCGCAGGGCCTCGATGAGGTGCAATTCGCGATAGTCGAAATCGCGGAAGTCCTGGTAGCCGGCCAGGACCTGGTCGAGCTGGGCGGCCATTTCCTGTTGGCTGCCGCAGAGCAGCATCCACAGGTCCTGCACCGCCGGGCCCAGGCGGCAGTCGTCGAAGTCGACGAAGTGGGGGCCGGCGTCGGTCCATAGCAGGTTGCCGGGGTGACAGTCGCCGTGCAGCCGGAGCTGGCGGACATCACCCGCCTGGTCAAACAGGTCGCGTACCGCGTCCAGGGCTTGGGCGGAGACGCTGGCATAGGTGTCGCGCAGCTCAGGCGGCAGCCAGCCCGCCGCCAGCAGGTAGGCCCGGGGCTCTTCGCCAAAGCTGGCGAGGTCGAGGCGGGGGCGGTGCCGAAAGGGGAGCGTCTCGCCCAGGGCATGGATGCGGCCCAGGAAGCGTCCCAGCCAGGTCAGCACCTGGGGACGATCCAGTTCCGGCGTCCGGCCGCCCCGCCGCGGACTGAGGGAAAATCGATAGCTACCATGGCGATGCAGGGTCTGGCCGCCGATGACCAGGGGCGGCACGGCCGGGATCTCGCGCTCCGCCAGTTCCAGGGTGAAGGCGTGCTCCTCCAGGATGGCGGCGTCGCTCCAGCGCCCCGGCCGGTAGAACTTGGCGATGAGGGGCTGGCCCGCTTCGATGCCGACCTGATAGACGCGATTCTCGTAGCTGTTTAGGGCCAGCAACCGACCGTCGGTGACCAGGCCGATGGCTTCCACGGCGTCCAGGATGCGGTCCGGGCTCAGGTCGGCATAGGGGCGCGGATCGATCTTGGGGCCAGTTTCCTGGCCAGGAGTCTGGACCGGGACCGCGGTCCCGGTCCCTGTCCTGACGGTTTTATTAACCGATTTTTGAACTGATTTTTTCACGAAGGAGCCTGGTCCCAGGTCCGCTTAGGATAGGAGCTTCTCCAGGATACGGCGGTAGATGGTCGAGAGCTGCTCCAGTTCCTCGACGCCCACGTACTCATTGACCTGGTGGATGCTGGCGTTGATGGCACCCAATTCCAGGACCTGGGCCCCGGTGGGGGCGATGAAGCGGCCATCCGAGGTGCCGCCGCCGGTGGAGAGTTCCGGCCGGTAGCCCAGGGTCTCCAGCACGGCCTGGGAGGCGGCCTCCACCAGGGCCCCGGCGGGGGTGAGGAAGGGGTCGCCGGACAGGCGCCAGGTCAGGTCGTAGTCGAAACCGCCCCGGTCGAGGATGGTGGCTACCCGGCGCTGGAGGGTCTCGGCCGTGACCTCGGTGGAGAAGCGGAAGTTGAACTGGGCGGTGAGGGTGCCGGGGATGACGTTCTCGGCGCCGGTACCG
>SACH01000174.1 GCA_009928645.1 Gammaproteobacteria bacterium
TGTAGCGACCTGCAAACATCGGGGGCTCGACCTGCAAACATCCCGGATTTCGACCCAGATTAATTGGCAATATCCGGGGTCTCGAACCCACATTACCTGCCAATAAGCCCACGCTCTTTGCCAACAGCCTGCAAACATCCGGGCGGGCTCAGATTATCTGCCAATGACTCTGGCCCTGAATCTTAAGGGGCCGTCACATCGGCAGTCCTGCGGCCAGTAGCTGGGCATGCAGTTCCTGGGTTCGACCGGGTGCCAACTGGCCATAGAGAAAGGCGCGGATCTCGGCCGGGCGCACATTGAGCAGTTCGGCCAAGGCCCGCGTGTTGTAACCATGTCGGGTCAATGTCGCCTCAAGGGCCTCCAGATCGGCGGCCAGAACGCTCTCGATGATCTCGACTGTCACTGGATTCTGACCGACCAGGTAGCCGGCCTCGAACGCCAGGGTGAGGTATTGCTCGATCTGCAGCGGTGTCGAGAGACCGTCGGCCAGACGCTCGAGGGCTTCCTCGGTCAGGATGTCGGGGCTGTCTGATTTGGTGCATTGGGTCAGCAGCCAGTTGATATAGGCACGCTCCTGTCCCTTGATCCCCTCCAGCCAGAACATCTCGGTCCGTGCGCCGATCTCCTCCAAGGCCGGCCGACGCAGATCATTGCGTAGCTTCGGATGTCCGACCAACACCACCGAGAGGGTGCCGCCGGCGTGCTGAACCAGCTCGATCAGGCGCTTCAGACCGACCAGGGTCTTGTGATGCAGGTCGTGTGCCTCGTCGACGAAAAGGGCGATGGACTTGCGGCGTTTGGCGATGACTTCAATGAGCTTGCGTTCGCGCTTCTCGGGCTGGGTCGGGATCTTGAAGTCTTTCTCGTTGACCAGGTCGTAGAATAAAGCCGTCATCAGGGTGCCGAGGTTGACGCGGTGCTTGTCCACCGCCAAGGATTGGGAGACCAGGATCTCCTTCTCCTCCTTCATGGTTTCGACCAGTCGCTGGAGGGTCGTGGTCTTACCGCAGCCGACAAGTCCAACCAGTGCCAGGAGCTTGCCGCCGTGAATGGCGGCCTTGATGTCATCGAAGACCTCGCGCAGCTGCGCGGTCTCGAAGTAGCCCGACCGTGGCAGATCCCGGGTGAGGCCATAATGCTTCATGACGTCGCTGCGCATGTCATCCTCTCAGCAAGGGTTTCAGGTGATTCCGTGCGTACTCGATCACGTCGGTTTTGCGCAGGGAGGCAGCCAAGGCTCGATCGAGCGCCTCCATACCGTCCGCCGGCAGCTTGGCCAATGGCACATTGAGGTAGTCCGCGATCGCCCGCTTTGCGGCGAGCGCATTGGGATAGCGGATCTCCTGGAAGGGGTCGGGATCGACAAAGGCGGTCGTCGCGATGGTCGGGGCGGAGACCGTGCCTGGAATCGATTCCGGCACCGTTCCGCCCCACACGGATTCAGGCAATGCCAGTGTCTCGGCCAGGGCCTCGATCCGCTCGGTACGCCGCTGGGTCTTGGTCTTCTTGAAGCTGCGATAGCGGTTCAGAGGAATCGGACCACCGACCGGGGAGTAAGGACCGAAGCGTTGCTCGCCGCGCTCCACATAGAGTTCGGTGTCGAAGACGCCCCACCAGAGCACGACCTCTTCGCCCGCCAGGTCTGGATCGACCTCGTAGAGCACCCCGTCGAGCGAGACGCGGGCATCGACGCCCACGGTGCGCCGCTGCGGCTCGCGCGCGAAGGTGCAGAAACGCTCCCAGCTGCACATGGCCCGCACGCCTTCCGCCGGCAGGTGGGTGATCCAGTCTTCCTGACGCGAGTGTGCCTCGGTGCGATGCTGCATCCCGTTGTAGTGGATCAAGAAGCGCAGTAGCCAGGCGTTCGCCTCGGCCTCTGTCTCGGGGGCGTGCAGGTGATAGAGGGTCTCGTGCATCTCCTTGACGCTGCGAAATGGGCGCTCGACCTTGCCCTTGGCGCGGGCGGTCGGGCGGCGCCCATCACTATCTCGCGGCAGGTGGGTGCGGACCTCGATCCCGAGGTAGCCCATCGCCTTGTTGAACACCAGGCTACGGGCGATGGGGCCATTATCCATGTAGAGCATCCCTGGCCGACCTTGCAGGGGGAAATCATCGCTCGACTTCGGGGCCATGGCGTTGAACAGAAACCGCAAGGCCGCCTCCACATCCTCGCCATAGACACCGTGATATTCCTGATACGCCATGCCGCTGCGGTCATCGACCACGCTGTAGAGCATCAGCAGCGGATGGCCGCGCCCTTCCTCGAACCAGGCCGGGCGCTTGACGTGCTTGAGGTCCGAGGGGCTCAGGTCGAAGTGCCAGCACTCGTTGCTGTGCCGGGCCTCGAAGCGCACGGCCGGGGGGACGCGCATCAGGGTCCGATAGTCGAAGCCCCACTGCTTGAGGTAGCGATTCACCGTGCTGCGCGAGAGCACCTCCTTGGGCGCCCTCAACAACCCGTCCGGGGTCTCGACTCCATGCTCCTCGAGCAGGCGAATGGCCTGGGTCGTGGACAGATGACGCCCCTTCTTGTTGTTCGTGCGAATTTTGAGTGCGGCGATGACCTCGCACAGACGCTCCAACTCCGCGTTCGGCAAGATCCTGGGAACACCTCGGTCGGCCCGTTGCAGGGCCTTGGGCCGAGCGCGCTCGCGCAAGGCGCGGTAGAGCGAGCTTTCCGACAGACCATACAAGGCGGCTGTCTCCTGCATCAGCGTGCGCCGCTCGGCGCTGCGTGGGGCGAGTGTCGCCAGACGTCGTTGGAGATCGACCAGGGATTCGGCGGGCAGCTGCTTGCGTCTGGCCATGATGCCCGCCCCGAAGAGCCGTCAGACCGTTGGAGCCACGGGGTGCGGCCGGCCGCCAATGGGCACCCCGCGATGGCGCAGATAGGCGTAGAGGGTGCTTTTGGCGATCCCGAGCTCGTCGGCGATCTCGCGCACGGACAAGTGTTTCTCGCGATAGAGGGTTTCGGCGGCGCAGGCGGTGCGCTCGGCCTGCGGGGCGAGTCCCTTGGGCCGCCCGCCCTGGCGTCCGCGTGCCCGGGCCGCCACCAGGCCCGCCCGGGTCCGCTCGCGGATCAAGTCACGCTCGAACTCCGCGAGCGAGGCGAACAGATTGAAGGCCAGCCGCCCCTGCGGCGTGGTGGTATCGATCGGGTCGTTGAGGCTGCGCAGACCGACCTCCTCATCCATCAGCGTGGCGGCCAACTCGACCAAGTGGCGCAGCGAGCGCCCGAGGCGATCGAGCTTCCAGATCACCAGGACATCGCCCGGACGCAGACTCGCCAGCAGGGTCTCAAGCACCGGCCGCTCGGCCTTGGCGCCGCTGACCACTTCCTGGAAGACCTTCGCGCAGCCAGCTCGGCGCAGGGCATCGACCTGCAGGTCAACGCTCTGTTCCTTGGTGCTGACCCGCGCGTAGCCGATCTGCATGGCCCCTCCCGCCGTCTGATTGGTTCGACTTACTCGTTAAAGTCTAGGAAACTCGGACCTTGATTGCGACAACCGGTTTTCCGAACTGGAGAAGCCAGCTTTTGGGGAATTTTGAGGGCGTTATGTGTCGGTCCGATAAAACGCTCGTTTTTTCGGACTCACTGAAGTCGACCTATCTCTGACTTAGCCTGCTGACGCTGGATCCTTCAGCGGCAGTGCAGCTACCCGACAGACGAACCCGCTTGGCGCTTGCGAAAGCGACCAGCTCCAAGCTTGAATGCAGCTACCCAACCGTTCATGACAGGGATGAGATGTTGAATCTTCGCGCGCCGCAAAGTCGTTTCCATAGACCGAGAGACGGAACATCAGTCGATCAACACTACCGAGAGACTGCTCTCCATTACTGTGTTGATGATTTACCCGGAGCCACCATACCGAGTTCACGCCTTCAGAATATCCTCGCTAGCCTGCAGTCTGGAAAACCGGTGACGCGCTTGTCATTGGCTTACTTGCAGCAACGGAATCTGAGCGCCTTGCAGCGGTTCGCCCAAGGCGGGCTGACCTACGATGCCTTTCGGGACTTGGCCCTTGTGGAGCGCTCCCAACGTGTCGAGACCGCTCGTGTCGTCAGACAAGCGCTCGAAGCCGAGCAGTGCGCTCGCGAAGCGGCGATGCAGGAGAAACTGAAGCTGGCTTGCGAGCAAGCTGAAGCAGCTCGCCGGGCACGTGAGCGCGACCCGGCATACATCGCCAAGGTCAAGAACCAGAAACTCCGTGCTCAATATGGCGTCGACACCTTCATTGAGCAGCACTGTTTTGGTCGCTTCATGAAGATACTGAAGTCTGTTGATGCTGGACGGCGCCTCCAAGACGAGGATGTTGTTTGGCTCTCGACCACAGCAGAAGAGTACTTCTCCGAGGAACTGCGCGCCGCCTACCACCGCTTGGAGGCTGAATTCTTCTCCAGTGAGTTTGCTAGAACAAGCGACCCCTGGATGGCGGTCAACGCGAGTAGTCACTATCGAAAATGCTACGAAGCGCGAAAGGCCAAAGCGCTGCTCGATGCCATCGATATCGATCAGCAGAAATCGAAAAAGCTTAAAGCCGCCCTGTGGACCACACGCGGCGGGGTCATGCGAGATCTAAGCCGCTGGGAAGAAGCCTTGAGTCTTGGTGAGCGCGCGCATGCAGTTCGCCAAGATGACTACCGTCCTTGTACGCTGCTCGGAGCCATACATATGGAAACGGGCCACTACAGCCTCGGCCAAGAATGGTACGCCAAGGCGATTGAGCGAGGAGCCACCATCAAGTCTGTCGATCAAGACGTACGCAAGATCTTCTTCCAGGCAGATTCTGCCAAACAGGCCGAGATGAGAGCATTTCTTCTCGGAGAGGATCCCCAGCGTTACGCATGGGCAAAAACAAGGGTCAAGCCAGCCTGATCTGAGCTCTCGCCTCATTGGCAGATAATCTGAGCCCACACGGATGTTTGCAGGCTGTTGGCAGAAAGCGTGGGCCTATTGGCAACTAATCTGGGCACGAACTCCCGGATATTGGTAGTTAATCTGGGCTGAAATCTGCAATGTTTGTAGGCTGGGCGCCCGATGTTTGCAGGTCGCTACA
>SACH01000175.1 GCA_009928645.1 Gammaproteobacteria bacterium
CAACTGGCCTTCCAGATCTATTTCGGCGGCGCGCCCATCGAGTCCTTCAAGCTCCTGTTCCTGGGCTTGCCTACACGATTCGATTTTGAAGTTGCCGCGGGGATTGCCACGGGAACTCATTTTTCATTTTCGAGCGCAGTGGCGGTGATGTCGGCGTAGAGGCGCACCACCCGGGCGACCAAGCCCTGATACTCAGGATGACGATCGATGAGGGGTTTGACGCGCTCGGCTTCACCCGCGACCTCACGCAGGAATTCCAGGTCCTCGTCCGCCAACCGCTCGCCGACATCGACACGCTTCTTCAGGGCCAGGAGCCGGGGGAGCCTGAATTCGTTGAGTCGTTCGAGCAGGACCTGGATGACGCCCTGATCATGGGATGGTGATCTCATTCACGTTTCTCCGATGGGGTGTTCAGGTTTGATTCGCCGGTACACTTGCGGCAACGTTCAATGCCCGCCAAAGACCAGGGTCTGGAGCGGCAGCAACAGGGCCTGCATGCGCAGGATCAAGGCATGCACGAGCCCGACCGTGTCGACGAGATGCAGTCCGAGGCTGGCCCAAAAGCCGGTGTCGGGGTCCTGGAGCGCCTCGTGGTTGCTGGTGTAAAGATTGGCGATGCAGTTGCCGCCCAGGGGCAGGTCGGCGAGTTGGCCCTGGTACAGCGGCTCCAGGATCACGGTGATGGTGCCGGGGCGCCCCATCTGCTGGAGATCCACCAGGGTGTCGGTTGACTTCACCTGGCCGGAGGCGACGACCGGCTGGACCCCGCTCACCACCATCGGCACGATCTCCCAGGGCTTGGCGATGCAGGCAACCTCGCCGATCATCCCCACCTTGATCACCTGGGCCTCGATCTGGCCGAAGCCGGCCATGAGGTGCGTGGTCGGGCGCTCCGGCACCAGGATGCCAGCCGGTCGGAGCATCGGGTTGACGATATCGCCGGGGCGCAAGGCGAACTGCTGCAACATGCCGTCAGTGCCGGCCACCACCAGGGTCTTGCGCAGCGCGACCTCGGCCTCTTTGAGCGCCGCCTCGGCGCTGGCCTTTTCGGCCGGGAGTTCGAGCTCGATTCGCGAGACGATGGCCTCGCGGCTCGCCAAGGCCGCGTCGAGGGCGCCCTGTTGGGTATCGACCTGGACCTGCACGCGCTCGACGTCGCGCTCCGCGATCGAGCCCGGGCTGCGTTTCTGCACCTCCGCCCGTGCCGCCAGTTCGTCGATGGCCTGCTGCAGGGCGCCGCGCGCCTGGACCACCCTGCCCTCGGCCTCCTTGAGCTGGGACTGGGCCACGACCATGTCGGCTTCGATTTCCGCGATCTTGCGCTTGGCCGTCTCCACCGCGGCCTCCTGCTGGGTGCTGTCGAGCCGGAACAGAGGCTGCCCTTCCTTGACCTGCTGATTGATCTCGACGAAGGTTTCGGCGACCCGGCCATTGGTCTCCGGCAGGATGGTGACGGTGCGGAACACCGAGGAGGCGGCCTTGGTCGAGGGGTGAAAGTAGAAGACCGTCGTGATCAGGCTCAGGGTCAGGATCAGGCATAGGGTGATTCCCCAGCGCAGTTCATACCAGACGGTGAACAGGTTGATCTCACGTCCGACCCGCTTACCCTGCGCGAAACGGCGATACAGGTAGTCCGGCAGGATGGTCAGCATCGAGCAAAGGAAGAGCTCCAACATGGCTTAGGCCCCCCGGAGCTCGGGCTGAGCGTTGGCTGGCGGCGGCGACTGGCGTGCCGGCGGGGCCTCGGTCATCGGCGGGGTCGCCGGGGTAGCGGGCGCTGGTCCTCCCGCCATCCGCTCCAGCGAACTGGCGATGGACGTCAGCGGCGTCGTGAAGTCCGGTAGCGGAATCAGGGCCAGGAGCAGCCCAGCGATCCAGAACAGGTGGTTGTGGGTGAAGAGCGCGATCAGCGCCAGCACCGCGACGATCTCCATCTGCACCTTCTGGCCGCGATGGGCCATGTGCTCCGGCAGGGCGTGGAGCTTGAAGTAAAAGACGCCGATCCCGATCACCGCGAGCAGCACGAAGATGGCCGTCGACACGAAGAGCAGGTCGGTCTCCCCCGGGGCCGTGATGAAGAACGGCAAGTGATGCGTCGCGGCCGGGTGTAACGGTTCCGCCATCGGTGAATCTCCTGGTTGATGGTTATGCGATCGCGAGAACCAAGTCTCTCGGTAAGCGGGGCCAGGCGTTGGCTAAAGCAACCCCTGGGCACGCCGCGCCGCCTCGATCACCTCGATTCCCGCCCGGTGCGCGACCCTGTCGAACCGGATCGTGGGTGGTGCGGAAGACAGTTCGATGGCCGCGACGAGGGTCTTATAGGCGGCCGATGTCAGGTGGCGGTCCAGCGCCCCCTGGGAATCCCACTCTTCAACCAGCGTGAAGGCGCTGGGGTCCTCGATGTCGGTGTAGAAACGACAGCCGAGACAGCCGGGCAATACGCGCGTGGGCTCAAGCAGAGAGCCAACGCTTTTCAAGATTTCCGCATGGTGGGACTGGGGTACGCACATGCGCAGTGAGAAGACGATCATCGGCAGCTTGCCCGGGTGATGACGTTGTCACCCAATTCAGCAATAAGCCTGCCAGGCGACCATAAGGCCGCGTCTTTGTCCGGACTTTCAACAAAATCAGCCAGTTTATGGGGCCCCACTGGCGCCGCTAGCGAAGACCGCTAAACCGGACTCCGATATTTCGGCGTTTCTACGCGGCCCCGGAGCCGGGCCGTCTGAGCCCCAGGCGCTTCATGCGCGATTCCAGGGTCGTTGGCTTGATGCCAAGCCGCTCCGCGGCGCCACCGGAACCGCGAATACGCCAGCCAGTCTGTTCCAGGACCTGACGTATGTGGTCACATTCCCGCGCCGCGAGCGTGCTTGCGGGTGCCATGAGGGGGGTTTCCCGCCGCGTCTTCTGGGTGGCGGGCATCGGTTCGGGGCCAAGCGCGACGTGCAAGGTCGGGCCGTGGGCGAGGATCATCGCCCGTTCGATCAGGTTGCGCAGTTCGCGCACGTTCCCCGGCCAGGGATAGGTGAGGAGGGCGGTCATGGATTCCTCAGCGATGTGCTTGATGGGCTTGCCCATGGACTCGCTGAGCCCCCTGACAAACTCCCAGGCAAGCAGCGGGATATCCTCCGGGCGCTCGCGCAGCGGTGGCACGATGACTGGAAAGACGTTCAGCCGGTAGTAGAGGTCATCGCGGAAGCGGCCCTTGGCGACCGCGCGCCTGAGGTCCCGGTTCGTCGCCGCGATCAGGCGCACGTTGACCCGGATCGTGCGGGTGCTCCCCACGCGCTCGAAACGGCCGTCCTGGAGCACACGCAGCAGCTTGGTCTGCAACTCCAGTGGCAGTTCGCCGACCTCGTCAAGGAAGAGCGTCGAGCCGTCCGCCAGCTCGAAGCGGCCCATCTGCCGCGCCAGCGCCCCGGTGTAAGCGCCCTTCTCGCGCCCAAAGAGCTCGGCCTCGATCAGCGAAGCCGGCAAGGCGGCGCAGTTGACCTTGACCATGGGCCGCTGCCGGCGGTTGCTGAGGTCATGGATGGCATCGGCCAGCAACTCCTTGCCGGTGCCGGTCTCGCCGAGGAGCAGGACAGTGGCATCGGTCGGGGCGACTTGCGCGATCTCCTCCAGGACCCGGGTGAAGGCCGCGGAGCGACTCGCCAGTCCCTTTCCGGCGCCAGGGCCGACGGAATGGCGGAGGTAATTGTTCTCCGCCTCCAGACGCTCCTTCAGGTGCGTGATCTCGGCAAGCGCGGCGGCGAGCTCGGCCTCGCGACGGCTGCGCACCAGGGCCTGGGCCAACACCTCGCCGATGATCTTTAGCCGAATGATTAGGTCCTCGGGCCAGGCTCGGGTGCGTTGAAAGGCGGTGAAGGTGATGACGCCGATGACCCGGCCGCCAACTCGCAGCGGGATGCCCAGATTGGACTGCAAACCGATGCGCTCGCAATATTCAATCTCCACCTTGGCCAGTGGCGGCAAATTAGCCGGAATATTGGGCAGGACGACCGTCCGGCCCGCCCTGAGCTCGCCAAAATACCAGGGCAGGGATGGGGCTGGGCCGAGCGACGTTGCCTCAAAGCCATCGCGGGCCACCGAGCACAGGACCTGAAAGGGACCATCCGGGCCCATCAACTCGCCAAAGCTACAGCGGTCGAAGCCGAGGAAGTCGATCAGCCTTCTCAGTGCTCCGGCGATCTCATCAATCACCCGCTCAGCGGGGAGATCGGCGAATTTGGCGGACAGATCGCCGAGCAGACGCTCGAAGGCCAGCCGCTCGGCGCAGGAGAAATCCTCGCTATCGCATCTTGGCAAATCTTGCGGGTCTGGCGTTGCGCTCATCGAGTCATGGCCGTTTCCAGGGGAAGCATGTTCAACCGCACGATGGAAGGATGGGGCAAAACGCTACCATCGGCGAAGCAGGCAAACAAGGGTGTTGGCGCGGGGCCAGGCGGTGGGACGCTGGCCCTGCGGGAGGCCGGGCCTGAGCCACGACGGCCCGCCCCGGGTATCGTGGAAACTCCGAAATATCGGAGAACCGTTCTGGCACCGTCGTGGCCCTTACCGCAACGGGTCCACTAAGCGGTTGAGTTCCTTTTGAAGGGTGAATCTGGGGGCGCTCGCGCTTGCCTGGCAGGCTTATTGCGTCTTAGCTGATGGCCCCACCGCGCCGGCCAGGCTCCGGTGCGCGCGGGAGCGATGGCTGGGCAGTTGGCGTTGGCCCCAGCCTGGTGATCATGGACGAAGGGATGGCCAGGACCACCACGACCGCCAAGGACGATATCTATGCCTTTATCTTCGGGCAGAAGGGGCTCATGGCCGGCCTGGGTATCCAGGGGTCCAAGATCACCCGGATGCAACCCAAGCCCTGAAAGTTTCCGTCGACTGCACGGATCGGCGATGCCGATCCAGGGAGTTCTCATGACCACCCCCCTCGAACGTGAGAAGGACCGCATCCGCGCCGTTACGGGCCTCCTCCATCAGGCCTGCAAGCCCATCCGCATCCTGCGGACCATCGACTGGGCCCCGGAGGTCAAGGCGGCCTTCCTGGCC
>SACH01000044.1 GCA_009928645.1 Gammaproteobacteria bacterium
TCCAGAGACCTACACCAATCCTCAGTTGCTCCAGAACATCGCCCGCGAGGGTATTAGTCTGTGAATGCCGACGATCTGATGGGCAAGGCCGAGCGCGCGCTCGCCTCTGCCCGTCTGCTGCTGGATGCCGGGGATACGGACGGGGCCTGCAACCGCGCCTACTACGCCATGTTCGATGCCGCCCGCGCAGCTCTCCTGGCCTCCGCCACGCCGGTCGAGGCAGAGGTCGCCCGCACCCACAATGGGCTCATCGCCGCCTTCAGTCTGCACTTGGTGAAGACCGGCCGCGTCTCCATCGATCTTGGCAGGGCACTGAATCGGGCCGAAGAGATCCGCCTGATCGCCGACTATCAGGGTACCCAGGTCAGCCGGCCCCACGCTGACACACTGGTTGAACAAGCTGTCAGGTTCGTCCAAGCGATGCGGGAAGCCTGCGTGCCGGAGTCCAGCCCCCCTGAGTAACCGTGCGCGATTGATCCAGGATCCATTTCGCTCTGCTCGACTACCACTTCGACTACTGCGCCTATCACCCCATCAGTGGCGATGAGCACCGCCGGCTGAGCGCCGCCGGGCGACCAATCGGCGATCACGCCATGAGGGCCAACAACGCCCCCCGCTTGGCCCGCGTCAGGGCCACGTAGAGTAGCCGTCTCCGCGGCAAGGTCAGTTCGGGCTCGCCAAGATCGTCCTGGTGGGCGACGACGATCACCCCGTCGAATTCCAGTCCCTTGGCCCGGTGCATGGTGGCCAGGTGGATCACCCCCTTGGCCTCGGCGTGGTTGCTCTGGGCGGTGATGGCGATGGTGCGCAGCCCCCGCGCCTGGAGTTGGAGGGCCATGGCTTCCCGCGTCTTTTCGCTGGGGGTAATCACGCAGAAGGTCAACGGCACCTCCTGCCCCTCGCCAGCCTGCCCCTCACCCGCTTGCCAGTCCCGGATAAAGCTGACCGCCGCCTCCGCCGCCCCTTCGAGCCCGCTGACGGTCAACATCTGGGGGGCGGGGCCATGGGACACCGACTTGTAACGACGGTTTTCGTCAGGGCCCTCATCCAGATCGTCCACCTCGCAGCCTTCCAGCAGGGCCACGGCCTGACGGCGGATCTCGTCGGTGGTCCGGTAGTTGAGATAGAGCTTGCGTGATCGGCCGCGGATGTCGATGCCGCACCGGCTCATCGCGGCCTGGTGGCGGTTGTAGATCCGCTGATGGCCGTCCCCGACGAAAAAGAGGTCGTTGGCGCCCGGTGCGATCATCGCCCGCAGCAGGCGCAGGGCCTGGGGGCCGAAGTCCTGGGTTTCATCGACGACGACGGCGCTGTAGGCGTCCAGGGCCTGGCCCGTGCCGGCCTGGCCCCTGAGGTCCACGCTGGGTCCGCCCAGGCTTCCGCCGGTGCCAGCAGCCTGGCTTGCGCTGCCCCGCCTCCCGTTGGCTCGATCCCCAGGGTCTCCGCTCGCCTGGCCCCGGCCCGCGGCGGCTTGGCCCTCCAGGGTCAGCAGCTCGGCGATCTCGCGATAGGCGTCGTCCACCTCCTTGAGCTTGCGGGTGGCCAGTTGCCCCCGGTACTCCTCGAACACCGGCCAGACGGCATCCCGCCGCGCGCGGTTGAGGGTGACCCCGCGCCCGATCCGCCGCGCCAGCCGGTACTGATCCCGAGTGGTGATGCCCTGGGCCAGGATCACCTGCTCCAACTCCTGCTCGTAGAAATCATCTGGCAGGTCAAGGGAGGCATCCTTCACCGCCAGGGCCATTTGCCAGGCCTGGAGGGGCGCATCTTGTTTACGGTCATAAACGATGCGGTGCTCCAGCTTGCGGCCGCGCAGGAAGGCGGCGACCCAGGCGTCCAGGTTGCGCACCTCGATGCGGCCCAGGGTCCCGGTGTCGCACAGGGTCCGCAGATTCTGCTCGATATCCGCGGCCAGGTTGCGGGTAAAGGTGGTGAAGAGCACCTTCTTGCCGGCGGGGGTGCGCTGTTCCGCCAGCCACTTGGCGCGGTGCATGGCCAGGACCGTCTTGCCGGTACCCGCCCCACCCAGCACCCGCACCGGACCGCTGCGATCGCCGTGCGCCAGCTTGAGCTGGGTGGGGTGCAGAAAGACCCGCCACTGGGCCAGGGGGGCGTTCATGATGGCCAGCATGCTTTCGTCGTCGTTGACGATGACGAAGCGCGACTGGGATTCCGCCGTCTCCAGGGCGGTGGCGAAATCCGCGGTGTCGATGACCCGGTCCACCCGCGTTTCGCGGGCGCTGAGGATCTGGGTGACGCTGTCCCCGGCCGCCACTAGGAAGAGCCCCTCGTAGGCCTCCAGGGGCAACAGGGCCTGTAGGGCATCCAGCCCGGCCTCGGACTCGATGGCGCGCACCGGGTCCAGCCAGGCCTCCGGCACGCCCAGGCTTAGGAGTTCGTGGTCGGTGAGGTGGGCATAGGAGATTGCCGCTGGGGCCGCCCCAGCCGGCGCCGGGATACCAACCATCCTCGGAACCTGACCCATCGCCGTCCCCGCGACGACCGCCGGCGTCGACCACGCCGCTACCTCTGTCCGTGCCGCCACCTCCGCCTGGGCAACCACCCCGGTCTCGGGCACCACCGCCAACAGTTCCGTCATGATCATCTGGATGGCGCCCGTCACCGGGTTGATGGTCATCCGGCGGTTCAGGGCCCACCGGTAGGCCTCATCATGATGATCGACGTAGAGCAGCACATAGACGTCGCCCGCCTCGGGCTTGAAGACAATGCCGCGCCAGTCCTGATCCATCCGCACCGACTTGAGGTTGGGGTCCCTGGCGCCGTTGATGCTCTCGTAGTTGATGCTGTGGCTCTTGGGGTCGGTCTGAAAGAGGATGGCCCATTTCATGACCTTGGTATGAACGCGGGTCGGCAAGCGGGACAGTTGCAGCAGAAAGTCATGGGAGAGGGCGACCTTGGGTTTCATAAATACCTCCTCACGCCAGGGGCTTTAAGAGCAAGCCTGGCCAGTCCGCTTCGCGCTAAAGGGTTTCGGGCTCATCCCGGCAAGTCCTTCTTATGCCTCGGGGCTCAGATGCAAACCCAGCCGCTCCGCCACCGCCAGGACCCAGGGTCGTCCAGCCACCAGGCTGTGACTGTCATCCAGCGTGAGGACTTGCCAGCCGGACGCCTGCCAGGTGGATGCCTGGTCTTCCTGGTCGGGACGCAAGACGGCCAGCCGGACGGAGGGCCAGGCCAGTTCGGCTTCCGCCAGGATACGTACCTGGGGAGTTGCCGCGACTGACTGACCCCCTCTCCCCGGCCCTCCCCCGCGAGGGGGGAGGGAGGAAGAGGCATCGGTCAGTTCGTACCCAACCTCGGGGATACTGGCCCCCGCCAGTGCCAATTGCTTCAGCCCTGGCTGGAGGGGACCGATGACCTGGTCCAGAACCTCAAGCCAGATATGGTTCAGCGCTGCCTGGTCCGCCGCTTGTCCGGGAGTACTCGCCGTTTCGGCTACCGCCTCGGCCAATCCCACTTCCGCCAGCCCGGCATAGTCATCCCCATCCAGTCCTGTGGCGGTGGCCAGCAACTGTCCCGGCAGGAATTGCAGATAGTTGAACACCTGCAACCAGCGGCGCCAGGCACCCTGCAATGCCCCCTCATCCCCGGCGGCGGCCTCGTCCAGGATCAGCACCCCGGGGGCCGCCCAGGGGGCAGCCCCCTCCAGGTCCAGTAGCAGCGGCGACGGTGTGCCGGTCGCGGCCCCTGGGCCTGATGGCGACTCTCGCGCCAGGGCACGCGGCCACCAGCCGATCTGGGTGCAGGCGCCGCAGGGTCTGGACAGGCTGGGGGCAAAGCCCTTGCCCGGTTCCCGCAGGCTATCCGGCAGCCGGGGAAGCCAGAGGGCCAGTTGTTGCCTGGCGGCCGTGACATCCGCCGGCGTAGCCGGGACCATCAGGTAGCCAAGCCAGAGGGCGTTGCGTTGCATGGGCTCCAGGGCGGCATCCTGGCCCCGGGCTGTGGATCTGGTGGAGGTCTTTAAGTGCGTGCCGGCGGGCTCCGGGGTGACATCCTGGTTCAGGCCATCGCGTCTGGAGGAAGCCCTGAACTGCCTGGCGGCGGGCTCCAGGGCGCCATCCCGCCCCTCGGCCTCGGGTGCCAGGCCAAGCCACCGCAGCAGGCTTGCCACCCCATGCTGGGTGCAGGCCTGACCCAGGGCCTGGCGCTCCCCCGGCGGGATGCGACTGCCAGCGTGACGTGACAGGGCGGTCAGCGGGGACTCCAGATCCGTGTCCGCCTGGCCTTCCAGGGCGCTCGCCACGTCCTGGTGGGTGACCGACCAGACCCAGAACTTGCCGTTGGCCAGGAGGGCGCTGCGTTTTTGGGCGTCCGCCCGCAGGCTGTCCCGGTGGTAGGACCAGCCGTCGCAGAAGACCGCCACCGGCCGGCGGCGGCTTCCGACGGCCCAGGGCCAGATGACGAAGTCCGGCTGGCTGGGAAACGCCACTCCCTGCTCCGGCCCCAGGGGGCATTGGGGTTCGATGCGGTAGCGCTGTTGACCCACCGCCAGGACATAGCCCGTTTTGCCGTTGACCAGGTCCTGGATCAGCTTGACCGGGGGCAGGCCGGCCTTGCCTCCCAGGCGCGGGAGGCTCTCGATGAAGCGCGACTCCAGCACCGAGTCGAAATTGGGGTTGATGTAGATATCGGAGAGGGTCGCCACCCGCTCCAGCCGCCCCAGGGCCGCCACCAGTTCCCCCAGCAGCGCCTTGGCCGTCTCCCGGGAGACCTTCTCCATGTGGCGTCCCAGGCGGTACTGGTAGAGGCAGCGGTAACAGCCATCCTTGTCCGGGTCCTGGTTGCACGGACACTGGGTCAGGGTGGTCAGGGCCAGGGTCAGGACCTCGGTCAGGGTCCCCGCCTCCTGGGCCAGGAGTTGATGCAGATAGCCCGTGCCCCCCGGCACCGAGTCGTACAACAGCACGAAGTGCTTGCGCGGCCCGCCGTCCAGGCCCGGTTCGTCCTGCAGGACCAGGCGCAGGTGATCCACCTTGCCGCCGAAGCGGCGTTTCAGCCCCAGTTGCAGGGCCGCCATGAAGGACTGCACCACCCGCTCATCGACCCCGTTGCGCGTATACGGGACCAGGATGCGCAGGGCTTCGGACGTGAACTCGCGATAGAGGTACAGGCACTCCAGGAGATTGTCCGGATCATGGCCGCCGTGCTTGGGGCAGTCGAAGCTGTGGATCTGCGCCGCCGCCTCGCCATGATTCCCCCCCGCCCGCTGCACCTTGCCGCAGTGCCGGCACAGCTTGAACCCCGGTCGCGCGGTCTCCTTGGCCGCCACCCGGAAGGGCTCCCCCGCCCGGGCCGCCTCCCCGAAATTGACATCGCGGAAGGTGACGCGGGCGATGAACTCGAAACCGAAGGCCGGATCACCGTCGCTGATGCGCCAGGCCTCCCGCACCTGGGCAGGATCGAAGTCGGCCAGCAACTGGCGGAGGTAGTACTTCGGCTCCCGGTCCTCGGCGCTGTCGTCGATGCGCACCTGGGTGTCGTCGCTGTTGGCGATCGCCTGACGGAAGCGCAGCAGGGTGCGCCGCTGGGCGGCGTCGGCCCACAGGCCCTCGCCACAGCGGGGGCAGGTCGGGTGGACATCGGGCTGGAGGGCCAGGTTCTGCATGTGGTGGCAACTGGGACAGAAGCGCCACGCCTCCGTCTTGGCCAGGGTCATGTTGATCTGGTCGATCTCGACCCGGCGCTGGTTGGCGTAGAAGCGGTTCTCCGGGGCGAACTCCGACAGGGCCGACTGGGCGGGCCGCTCGTAGCGCAGGGTATCGAGGGTGACGTAGGCCCCTTCGCCCGGTTCGTCCTCGGCGCGGCGGCGCCACAGCACCGATTTCAGCTCCACCCCCGCCTCCGGGAAGGCATAGTTGGGGATGAGGCCGGCGTCCGTCAGGGTATTAAGCAGGTCGCGGTTGTCGATCTCCCGGATCAGCTCCAGCAGCTTGTCCCGCTCGCGGTTCAGGTGGTCGATCTCCGCCTGGGTGGCCTCGTCCTGGGGCTGGCTCTTTAGCCGCGCCTTGGCCCGGTCCAGGTCGCCCCGGTGCTTCTTGTAGGTGGCGCGCTCGTCCTTCAGCTCCTCCAGAGTCTTGATCAACCGGGTACGCAGGCCATCGATCTCCCCCTGACCCTGCATATAATCCCACAGCCGCGCGCGCACCTCCGGGGTCAGGTCGGCCCCCAGCAGGTCGCTGAAGCTGTTGAACAGCCGCTCCTCGTGGGTCAGGACATGGTCGTGCAGCAGGTAGGGGAAGCGCTCCCGCTTGCCCTGCTCCAGGGCATCCAGGGCCTGGGCGGTCCGCTCCGGCAGGGCGGCGGGGTTTTTGAGACTGGCCACCCAGTCGTCCATGCAGAAGGCAAAGAGCTGGCGCCGCAGCACCTCGGCGGCCTGGAGGAAGACGCCCGGGGGCGTCACCTCGCCGGCGATCATCTCCTCGGTGGCGGCGAAGAAATAGAGGTCGTGGGGACTGTTGCCGTCCGCCAGGGTGGTGGTCAGGGCATTGCCGTCGCGCCGCCCCGCCCGGCCCATGCGTTGCAGAAAGCTGGCCTGGTTGGGCGGCACCGAGCACAGCAGCACGGCGGACAGGGAGCCGATGTCCACGCCCATCTCCAGGGTGGGAGTGGCGGAGAGCAGGTTCTCGTACCAGGGCTTGGGGTCCTTGGCCTTGAAGCGGTCTTCCAGCTTCTCCCGTACCCCCCGCGCCAGCAGGCCGGTGTGTTCGGCGGCGATCACCCGCCGCAGGTCGCCCTGGCTGTAGCGGCGCGCCCACCAGCCCGCCGCCGCGGGGATCACCCCCACATAGTGGGCCTCGACGGCATCCAGGCAGGGCATGCCGAGCAGGACCCCCACATCCGCCCGGGGCACCGCCAGGCGGCGCTCCCCGCCCGCCGTGGTCAGGAAGGCGACCTGGGTCTCCACCACCAGGGCGTCCGGATTGAGGGCCAGAGTGTCCCCCTGGTGGTGGGGGGTCAGCACCAGGATATCCGCCGCCCGCAGCGCGGTCAGGGCCGCGCGATACATCTCGACTGCCTGGGCCGGGTCCTTGTCCAGCAGCATCTGCCGGCCCAGGGCCGCCGCGGCCCACCGCTGGTACCAGGTGGCCCGGCCGCGCGTCCACAACTTGTCGAAGTCGCGCTGGGTGCCTAGGGTCAGAAAGACGGGCCGGGGGGCGTAGAAACCCAGGTAGGGCAGCCAGTCCCCCCGGCCGGCGGTCTTGGTCAGGGCAAAGACGTTGCCATCCCCGGCGTAATGGCGCAGCTCCGGGTGCATGACCGCCCCGCGCCGGCGCAGATGGGTCAGCAGGCCCCAGAGCCACTGGGCGAGGACCGGCTGCTCCAGCCCCCGGGCGCCGAACTGTTCCCGCAGCACCGGCAGCAGGCGTTCCGCCACCGCGTCCACCCGCGCCCAGGGCACCGCCAGGGTCGCCTTGCCAATGCGCTCCAGGGTGCGGCCCCGGTGACTCAGATAGGTCAGGTCGCTCACCGCCTGCCACAGCAGGCGTTTCCACACCCGCGCCGGCAGCCGGCTGGTCGCGGGCAGGCGATTGTGCTGCAACAGCTCCACCGCCCAGTCGCGCTGCCAGGTCATGTTGGGACCGATAAACTCCGTCACCAGCCGCTCTGGCCCCAGGTGCAGCACCGACCCGGGGCGGTCGAAGAGGGCCTCGGCCTCCACGAGAAAGCGCGACCAGGTGAGGGCCGGGGGAGAGGGGGAAGGAGACGGCGCCAGCTCATCAATCGCCTGCGCCAGGGCAGTGCGGACATTGGTCAGCCAGGTCCGGGCGCCGAAGAAGCCGGCGCGGTGGGCCGCATCCTGCACCGCGTCCGAGAAGGCGATCAGCTTCTTGTCGTCGTTGAAGACACTGGCCCAGCTCGCCTCCACCACCTGGCTGCCCAGGGTGGCGTTACGCGCGCCCAGCAGCAACAGGTCCCCGCGCTCGCCGCAGGCCGGGCAGGCGATGTCGCAATCGGTCCTGGGGACGCCCTCCACCAGGCGCTGATGGGTGTCGGTGACGAGAAAAATCGCCAGCATCTCCTCCTGACCGCAAGCCTGGCACACCTGACCCGTCGCTTGCCGGGTGCCGCAGGCGACGCACAGAAATTCCTCGTGGCCGCCCACCTGGGCCCGGCCGATGCTCGCCGCCGGGTAGAAGCGCGCCGCCTCCGGCTGCCGGGCAAACCAGGCGTTGTAGATCTCGTCCAGGTGGGTGGACAGTTTCTGGCTGCCGGGCACCAGGCGCCCCAGCCAACCGGTGGTGCGGCATTGGCCGCACTGCACCAGGGGCAGATAGAGGCCGTCCCGCTCCGCCGGCAGGTCGCGGGAATGCCGCAGCCTCACCGCCGCCGGGTCGGTGGCCAGCCGGGCCACCATGCGCCGCAGCTCCCGCACCCAGAGTTGCAGCCGCAGGGTCACCAGGGGCTGGTCCCCCTCGCGCCGCGCCCAGGCCACCAGCACCAGCAGGGCGTCCAGGACCTGGCCGACCTGCGCCGGGCTGGCGGCGGCCAGGTTGCGGGCGAAGGCCGCGGTGAGGTGGCCGTAATCCACCACCCCGCCCTTGAGGAGCTTGAGCAGGTTGACGAAGAGCTGATGGCGTTTGAGAAGCTGGCCCAGCTCCCGACGCCAGGCGGGGTCCCGGACATCATCGGGGACGGGCTCCGTGGGGAAGAAGAGCCCGAACCAGGCCGCCACCGCCGCCTCGGGCGAGCGATAGCCCTCCGGCTCCAGGGCCCCGGCCAGGTCCGGCCGGAAGGCGAACATGTAGTCCACCGTGGCGTCGCCGAGGAACTCGGCCACCGTCTGGCGGTGCTCGGTAATCACCGCCTCGGCGGGGAAGTCCTGGCCGAAGATCTGCCGGGCGTACTCCCGCAGGGGCGCCGTGTCGCTGGCGTCCCCCAGGGTCGCGGAGGTGCCGACGCAGATCAGGTGCCCTGCCGGCACCCGCAGCCGGGCGCGCAGGCGCCGCAGCAACAGGGCCAGGTCCGTGCCCTGGGCGCCGTCGAAGGTGTGCAGCTCGTCCACCACCACGTAGCGCAGGGTGGTCGGGGCATTGCCGGCCCACAGCGCGCGGTCCCTGGGCCGCAGCATCAGGTAGTCCAGCATCTTGTAGTTGGTCAGCAGCAGGTCCGGGGGCTGCTGGCGCAGGGTGGCGCGGTCGGTGATGACGCCGCGGCGGGTCATGATCAGGCCCTCGCCGCTGGCCTGGGCATTGCCCCCCACATAGAGGCCGACCCGCAACCCGGCGAAGGCCGGTACCGTCGCGACCAGTTCGGCGATGCGCCGGGCCTGATCGCTGGCCAGGGCGTTCATCGGGTAGATCACCAGGGCCTTGATCCCCGCCTCCCCCGCGGCCCGGGCGCAGTGGTCCAGCACCGGATAGAGAAAGCACTCGGTCTTGCCGCTGCCGGTGCCCGTCGCGACCAGGGCGCTGACGGCCTGATGCAGGGAGGAGAGGCGCAGCCAGGCCAGCTCCTGGTGGCTGTAGGCCGGATCACGGGTCGCAAAGTCGGCGAAGAAGCCCGTGCCCGCCTGGCCGGGCACGAAGGGCAGGCCGATCTGCACATAGGGCCCCTTGAGCCAGGCCGCCTCGTCCGCGATGAAGCGCTGCATCAGGCCGTGCATGAAGTCATCGGCGGGGTCGAAGGCCGCCACCAGAAATTGCTTCAGGCTGGTCAGGATGTCCCGGGCGACAAGGGAAGGCAGCATGGCAAGGCGTTCTCCATCGATGGGTCACCGAGTCACTACCGCGTAAGCTCCCGCTCGGCACGGGATAGGTTCCCATGGTAAATCAACCGGCAGTTGTTTGAGCCTCACCTTTCATGACCAAGCCCACGCGGATCATGACCTTACGCTTCGACTCTGCTTGCTGGGCCCTCAGTGCCTCGCAAATCCGGTCTAGGTCATGCCCGTATTTTCCTGCATGCTCCGCGCGGTATCTCCGAATTTCTTCGACGATTGGATCTTCACGCATGATCTAAGGCCCCAATACTCTTTTCTTAAACCAGCATCGCCAGGGCTCTACGAACGCGAACTAGGGCCGATGTTGAAGGCTTTCCTATGACGTTAACCGGACATCGTTGCTTCTGCAATTCGTAATTGAAATCAGCAGTTACCCAAATAGTTAAAGTGGCTTGGCGTTGACAGCAGATAATAGTGTGGAGTATGATTCTGATGCAATTGAATTAACGGAGCGCAGGCATGTTCAAACTTATTCGTGGAATACTGTATGCTGTTTTAACTTTTGTCGCAGCACTGTTTGTATGGGTTTTTAGTGCAATTGATAAAGCAGTAGCCAATCCAAAGCGTGAGCAACTGGATAATTATACTTCAAGTGAAGGAAATAGCGGTAGCTTTGAGAAAAATGGCACTTTAATTATTCTCAATCTTCATGGTTCTTATGATGAAATGGGCCAGCAATATGGCGCATTAGCATATAATCAATTAAATGAAATTTATCAAACATTAGTTCCGCAATATTTTTCTGGGTTTAGCTACAAAACACTTTTAGCTCTTATGTTGCGCTCTTATTACGATCATAGATTAGACCCTCGTGAGCGCGCAATTCTACAGGGTATGGCAAAAACGTCAGGATTAACTTATCGTCAATTATTATCCGTAGAGTTAGTTAGTGTGGCAATGGACATTTTTAATGACCGAACTGTTCACGGTCATTGTTCTTTTATGAGCGCTTGGGGAGAACGCTCAAAATCCGATACGATGCTGATTGCTCGCAATTTGGACTTAATAACTCAAGTTGGTCAATTAGATAAATATAATAGCCTGGTAATTTACAACCCGACGAAATGCAATGATAACAGCGTTGCGTCCTTTGGTTTTATCGGCCTTGTTCCTGGCTTTACAATGATAAACAGCCAGGGTTTATTTTTTGAAGCCAATGATGGACAATCGTCAGTACCAGGATTTGACGTAATGAATGGTGTTGTTGCTCTAAATACGGGATTTTACGGTCTTCTTGATGCTAAAAATAGAAATGATTTTATCGAATCATTTTATGCCGTTCCTACCATGACTTCTCATTTTTCCGCTATCGTCGATAAAGACCAAGCACAGGTACTGGAGCGTGCATCGCATAATGTACCGAAGCTACTGGATGGTCAAGGTGAAGGATATTTATTCTTTACTAATTTGTACCGTACCGCTGATTTTAAAAACGAAAAAATCAGCATCAATGATTGTGTAGAAAAAACCAGAGATTCGGCAACTTATGCCTGTGTGCGATATCATCATTTTGAAAAATTTGTAGCTACTCACGATCAGTTTGATGTTAATGAGTTAAAAACCTTTTTTCACACGCCGCTTGATGATGGCGGTATTTATCAACCTGGCAACTCCAAAGGGTTTCCAGTTAAGGAAATTACTATTCATACCGTTATTGGTGATTTAAGCACCGGGGAGTTTATTTATAGTAACCATCAAAATAAAGATGCATGGATAAATTTAGCTATATACAAATATTTTGCTAAATAAGTTACACAATAATGCCGCCAAGATAACGAAAGGACACCGCAGATGTTCCGCGACGTCGTAGGCGGAAGTCTTTACCTTGGTCGATTTCTTAGGTAACGCTTGCGTCATGGCGTTACCTCCTGAAACTGCTGAGTTGCTTGAGCGTCTCGGGATCGGGGGCGCCCCGGTAGAAAGCCTCCAGAGCCGCCTGGAAGCAGGGCTCCTCCGGGGCCACCGTGGCGAACAAGGTGAGGCATGACCGGAGCTTCAAGGCCTCGATCCTACCAAATCTTGTTCGTTTGGCCATGTCAAGCTGTTGCCAGGGTCCGAAAATGCGGCATAATCTTGCAGCCTCCCAATATGGGAGCTAGAATGGATTTATGCGCGTCATTGCCAAGAGCACATTGAGGAAGTTTTGGGAACAATCCCAACATGCCGATGCGAAAGGGCCTTTGGAAAGCTGGTACGACGAGGCTATACAGGCAACCTGGTCCTCGCCACAAGAAATCAAAGCCCAGTATCGCAGCGCGAGTATCTGTGGCAACCATCGTGTGGTCTTCAATATCGGCGGCAACAAGTATCGGTTGGTCGTCGAAATGCAGTATCGGGCGGGTATTGCATGGGTAAAATTCATTGGAACCCATGCTTGCTATGACGAGATAGATGTGGAAACCGTCAATGACTATTAAGCCGATTCGAAACGATGCGGACCTCAAAGCGGCCTTCGCACGTCTGGAGATGATCTTTCAAGCTCCTGAAGGATCAGCGGAAGCGGATGAAATGGAAATTTTAGTAACACTGATTGAAGCCTACGAAAACCGCCATTACCCTATCGGTCCCGCCGATCCGATCGAAGCGATCAAATTCCGCATGGATCAACAAGGATTGGCTGCCAAGGATCTTGAGATATACATCGGCTCAAGCGGTCGGGTCTCCGAAGTGTTAAACCGCAAACGTCCATTAAGCCTTCGCATGATAAAACGTCTGCACGATGGTCTTAAAATACCTTATGAAAGCCTCCTTTCACATGCCGCATAATTCAAGATTAGCATTTAGGCAAATACCGTAGAGCAGCGTACCAGTGTGGGGCGAACAAGCCCTCATTCGACTGGCTCCGGCCACCGAGATCCGCAGAGTTTTTGCCATGCCTTATCCCAGTCTTCCGCCAAAAAAGTCCCAGGCGATCCGGTAATCCACCTCGCGGTTGGCACGTGCAAAGGGAGCGATGTATCGGCGCTCGACGGTGCGGGGCCCACCGGGGAGGGTATCGTCGGTCACCCATTGAGAGACGACGGTGCCGTCGGGCACTTTGGGGCTGCCGCCGCGCTTGAGGGTCTCCTCGCTGTCGCCCGTGGCGGTGCCGGGGTAGGTCCAGAGGTCCTCCCAGCCGAAGTTGCCCTCGCGGGTCTGGCCGTCGGGGGTGCGGATGCGGGTGCGCGGGGTGCCACGGCCGCCCTTGCGGGGCAGGCCCACGCCGACCAGCCCCTTGCTGACGGTGAAGACGATGCGGCCCTGGCGGTCGTACCAGGTGTCGCGCTCGTATTGCTGCATCACCGGGAACTGGACGCGGTAGATGAGCAGCAGTTCGTCGAGGGTCAGGCCCAGGGCCTGGGCGACCAGGACGTCGATCTCCACCAGGGCCAGGCGGCGGGCATAGTCGGTGCGCAGGGCGCAGTCGCGGGTCCAGGTGCTGGTGAGTTTCTGCCAGAAATCCTGGGGCAGGCGGGGGTTGGTGGGCTGGCTCCATTCCTGATCGGCGAAGGCGAGGTCATAGACCTCTTCCCAGAGGGGGGCGTAGTGGGTAGTGAGGCAGTTTAGTGTTGCGGTTCTACTGATGATTGTGATGTCAGTTTGAGCACTTGGAAGTACGAACATAGAATCGGCACTGTCCCCGCGAAAATTAGATTTCCCAGTGCTTTTTGTTACAAAGTCAGCAAGAGACGATGCCCATGACCCGACAGAAGCCATAAGCTGCCTTGATGACTTGAATACAATTGAAAACGCTCCGTCAATATGTGCCGAACCAATTGGAGCAATTGTGGGTGTTAGAGTCCTTTCTCCTGAAGGTGGTACCATTTTTCGAACAATAAGCCTATAAAACTCCGTCACTGGTCTCCCAACTGTCTCCCCATCCTCAACCCAACTCACCCTCGGCGTGCGGCGCTGATATTCGATGCGGTCGGCCATCGGGCGGTAATTGGTGCGCGGCAGGTAGTCATCGGGAATGGTTTCAAGATCGATGGCGTCGTAGGCTTTATTGGTGTTACAAGCTTTTCTTGGCGATTTGTTGTAGGGGTTGGCTAGGTAAAGGTGAGGGCCAGAGAGCACCCAGTCAGCCGGGCTGGCGGGGAAACCCGGGTCAGTGTTGGGACGACGGCTGATCGTGCCGTCTTTTTGCTGCATGGTCTCATGCCACATCTCGGTGGTCATGAAATCATTTCCCAGATCGGCCAGCCTGAGGGGATATTCCGCCAGTTTGGCGAGGACACTGTTCAGGGCACCCGCGTGCAGGGCGGGCAAACGAGCGCGCCTGGCCGGGGTACCGGGATCATCATACAGTTTGGCGAACACCGCCAAGGCGGCTTCATCGACATGGACGATGCGGTCGGCATGGCCGGCCATGTTCCATTGACCCTGCTCGTTCTTATAGCCGCCAACGCTGCCCTGTCCATCGTGCTGGTAACAGGCATCGACCGTGGCGGGGCGAAGAGATTGGCTAGGTGGTCGAAGCGGGGGTTGGCCCGTTCCGGCCCATAGACGTTGATGCTGTATTTGGTGAGATTATGCACTTCGGCAAAAAGTGCCAGTTCATTGACGAACTGAAAATGCCGTCTGAGTCGTGAATACAGGGCCGTTCGCAGATCCCCGCCCTTGGGATCGTCATAAGGCCCCTCCGGGTGCAGCAGGCCGCTCACCCCCTGCGTCCCACTCAGTCGCCAGGCGGTGAGGATGAAGCACTTGTATAGGTTGGTTTGCACCCCCTTGAGCAGGGAGTAATTCTGCATGGCGTTCAGATAGTTCTGGGTACCCTCCGCCTCCTGTAGCTCCTCGGTCCAGGCGGCTTGCAGGCCGGGGAAGTCGGCAAAGGCGTCGGCGCGCAGTTTGACCAGGTCGCTGGCGCTCACTTTGCGGATGGCGAACAAGGGGTTCTTTTCGCCCAGGATGCCGGCCTCGTTCCACTCCACATTGATCCAGGGGGGATTGCCCACCACCAGGTCGAAGCCGCCCCGCTGGAGCAGGTGATCGGCGAAGAACAGCTCCCAGTGCATGAAGCGCCGGGCCTCGGCCACCGCCTCGACCTGGAGGATGCGGGGAAAGTGCTGGCGCAGCCGGCTGATGCGCAATTGCCCCAGCCGGTCATGGAGGTCGGCGTCCGTCGGGGCCTGGCCCAGGGGCAACTGGACGGCGAAGCCGGGCAGGCTGGGCTGGACCGCCGGGATCGGCGCCCGCTCCGCCGGCGGCGCCGGGTCCAGGTCGAAGGCGCGCTGGGGGGTGATATCGACGACGTTGCCCTCCAGGATGGCGCCCAGCTCCAGCCACCACTCCTCGCGGCTGGGCAGGTCCCGGGCGGCGGCGATGGGCCAGAACCAGAGGGCGCACCAGTAGTCCATGACCAGCTTGAGGCGGCGGAAGGGGGTGGCCAGGTCGCCATCTTCATTCAACAGGTTCTGACGGCGGATGGCCTCCTTCTGGGCGCGGCTGAGGGGCGCGCTGGCCGTTGGGGCGGGGGCGTGGGGCCAGACGCTCAGGTGGTCCTCAGTGATCGCCCGGTCCCGGGCCAGGGCCTGGGTGTGTTCCGCCCACAGGGTCTGGACCTGGGCGCTGAGCTGTTGCAGCCGCTTGATCTCGTGGGCGTCGAGGGGGGCGGTGAAGGCGCGGCGCCACGCCTTGAGGTGGGCGAATTCCCGCGGGTAGAGGGCCTTGGCCGTCTTGTCGCCGTAGTTGGCCATGCCCGGATCGGGCAGCAGGAAGTGCCAGATCTCCCGGTCCTGGCGGGGCAGGGCGGTGGTGACGGGGCGGGGAGGCGTTTCGTGCCAGGCAGGCCTGGCGCCGCGGCCCAGGCCGTCCGGGGGATAGACCTGGTGGCGGGCGCCGATGAGGCTGTTGCCGGCGAAGAGTTGATAGCCGAACCAGGGCACCCGGGCGGGTCGGGGCCGGCCCTGGTTGTCGGTCTCGCCGTGGATGGCGTTGAGCCAGATGGAGACCTCGGCCAGTTCCACCGCCACCGGGTTGAGATCGACGCCGAAGACGTTGCGGTCGGCGATGGCCAGGCGCACCCGTTGCAGTTCCTGGGGGTAGTCCTCGTGGGGAATGCGGCGGCCAAGCTCGGCCTGTTTGCGCTCCAGATAGGCCTCGGCCAGTTGGTTGACCACCTCGTTGACGAAGGCGGCGCTGCCGATGGCCGGCTCGCAGACGGTCAGGCCAAGGATGTCGTCGGCCCGGCGCACCCGCTCGCCGCCGAGCAGTTCCTTGAGGGCGTACTTGACCAGGCACTGGGTCAGGACCTGGGGGGTGTAGAAGCTGGCGCTCTTCTCGCGGTCGCGACCGGCCAGGCGGTAGATGAAGCGGCCCTTGGGGTGCAGGCGCAGCTTGCGATGACCGGCCTCGTCGCGGTCATGGACCTTTTCGTCGTCCCGGTAGTCGCCGATGCGGCTGCGGGGCACAAACCAGGCACTAGCCAGGGCATCGGCCTCGGTGGCGTTGACCTGCCCACCGGCGCCCAGTCTGCCGCCGCCCGGCCCGCGGCCAGCCTGATCGCCGCCGTCCTGCCACCCGCCGTCCGGCTGGCCACCCGCCTGACCAGCGCCGTCCTGCCACCCGCCCGCGTGACTGCCGCGACCAGCGCCATCGTAGCCCCCGCCAGCGGGGAACTCGTCCTGATCGTCTTCCTCGTCCTCACCCTCCGCGCCCCCCGGGGCACGGCCCTTGCGGGGCGCGGGCTTGACCTCGTAGAGGTCCTCCTCGGCGAAGAAGCCGCGGTAGCTCAACAGGGCCTCGTACACCGCGCCCAACTGGTTGATCGAGAGCAACTGGTAGCTGACCCGACCGCCGCGCCGGCCCTTGCCCTGACCCTGACTGAGGGACAGGCGGCGGATGACCTGCTGCCACACCGCGTTGGGAAACTGGACCTTGCTGAGCAGGGGCAGGGTGGCGTCATCGAACAGCCGGCTATCCAACGGGGCCAGGGCGAAGGTGTCGCGGGCGCCCTGGGTCAGGTCCCGCAGGCCGGGCTGGGCCGCCAGGCCGCAACCCTCGGCCACCAGTCTGAACAGGCGGCGCAGGGTGATATCGAAGTACTTGCCCTCCCGGGCCCGCGGGTTGGGCAGGGGCCGGAGCTCCAGGTCGCGCAGGCTCTCCAGGCTGTAGCCCTTGAGGTAGATCTCGCTCTTCTGGATGGGCACGTAGCCCAGCTCGGGGCGGGCCTCGATGTAGAAGAGGAACAGCAGCCGATAGACCAGGCGCAGGCATTCCAGGCTCAGGTCGGCGGCGTCGAGCTGGTCCTTGCCGCTGAAAAAGCCCTTCTTGGCCGCGGCGGCCTGCTGGCGCAGTTGGACGGCGGCCTCGTTGCCCAGCAGTTCGATGGCCTCGCGCAGGGCGTATTTCAGGTCCTCGCTGACGCCGAAGGCGTGCTTGTGGGCGTTGTCGTCCAGGCGTTCGAGCAGGCTGGCGCCTTCGCCGGGGGCCAGGCAGTCCTGGTGCAGCAAGACGGCGCAGGCCTTGAGGGTGTCGGGGTCCTTGCGGTCGAGGATGTCGGCCCAGGCAAAGCGCAGGGCGCGGTTGTTGGGCCACTTGTAGCGGTCGAGCAGCAGCCACTCGTCCAGCCCCAGCAGCAAGACAAAGCGCGGCGGCTGGTCGGCGCCGAAGACGGCCTCGGACAGCAACTCGGCCCAGGGCAGGTCACGCACGCCCTTGGGCCAGGGCTCGTTGCCGTAATGGAAGGCGGTGAGCTGGTGGTCGAGCAGGTCCTCGCCCTCGGCCCCCGGCTGGTAGGCGGGGATGAGGGCCAGGCGCTGGCCCCGCCGGTGCCAGACCGGCAGCGGCAGCCCGGTGACCCACTCATGCAGGCCCGGCGCGGCGGGCGGCGCCGGGTAGCCCAGGGCCTGGAGCAGCCCGGCTTGCAGTTGGGTGAAGGCCTGCCAGCGCGCCTGGGCCTCCTGCCCCCGCTGCCACTGGCCGCGCAAGGCAAACCAGCGCTGAGCCCAGCCTTGCAGGCGCTTGTAAGGCGCACGCTGCACTGCGCCTTCCTCCCCTCCCCCCGGGTGGGGGAGGGGCCGGGGGAGAGGGGGCGACTCCGGCGCCGCACCTTTGCCCCGCTGGGCCTCCTCTATCGCCTCCCAGGCCTCCAGGCGCTCCCTGATGTCGCCCTTGAAGACCTCCGCCAGGTAGTGATGACTGTAAAACTCGTTTTCGTTGGTGATGCCAGCGAAGGTCTGCACAGCGTCGAGAACGGGCATGGTCAGCCTCCGTTGGCGTGGGGGTGACAGACCCCGGCCAGCACCTGAATCCAGGGCTGCGGCTCGGTGGTGAGGGTGTCCCGCACCCACTGGCGGTAGTCATCGAAGACGCGGCGGATATGCTGGCTGCGTTGTTCGAAACGGCCGCGGCGGACGGTTTCGAGCTGCCGCTCCAGATCCAGGCTGAGTTGCTCCAGTTGCCGGGCTTGCAGGCGCTGCAACTCGGCCAGGGTGCCCTCCAGACGCTGGTTGAGCTGGGCGGCGAAGGTCCGCTGCCGCTGGACCATGTGCTGGTGCATGGCGGCCACCGCCTGGGGCAGGGCCTGCTGCATGGGCGCCTGGAGGGTCGTCAGGTCCGCCGTCAGGCCGGGATTTGGCAGGCCCCCGGCACGCAGCCCGGCGCGCTGGACGAAGCCATCAAAGGCTTCGAGCTGGAAGGGACCCGGGCCGGTGCGGCAGGCCACCTGCCATTCGACCAGCAGCGGCTGGCCCTTGCGGTTGGGCACCAGGCTCATGAGGATGAAGGCCTGCTCGTCGGCCGCCAGGTGGCGGCTTTGCAGCAGGGGCGCCTTCTTGCGGCCGAAGTGGGTCAGCATCCGGTCCCCCAGCCACTCCATGATGGGGTGCTGGGGCCAGAGGTAATGCAGCGACGGCCAGGTGTCCTGCTCCCGCCGCGCCTGGCGGGCCTGCTCGATGGCGTCCATCATCCGGCCGGGGTTGGCGCACAGCCGGTAATGGTCGTTGTCGGCCTGGACCTCCCGCGGCAGGTGCTTGAGCCGGTCCTGCAAGTCCAGGGGGGCGGTGAGGGCGATGACCTGCTCCTCGTCGTGGGCACTCCAATGGCAGAGGGTCTGGCCCAGGTTGAGTTGGGTCAGAGCGGTCTTGGCGTAGTGGTAGTCGCTGGTGAACAGGGAAGCGGGCTCGTTGATCCAGTCGAGGCTGCTGAGTTGTGCGGGGGAGGGGTCGGGGGAGAGGGGGTCATCCACCGGCGTCACCCCCCCGACCCCAAACAACTCCATCAGCCAGTCGCCCTCGTTGTCGTCCGCGGCCGCGGCGGTGCGATCGAGCCGGGCATCGACCTCCTCGGGGGCCAGGCCGTCGGCCATGAAGGTGGCGACCTTCTCGGCCTCCTTCTCCGGGTCATAAACGTTGAGGAAGGCCGAGGGGTCGCCCAGGTTGAGATAGGCCTGCTCGTCCTTCTGCTCCAGGATCTCCAGGATGCGCAGGTCGCCACGGACTCTTTCGTTTTCCGTCGCGGTGAAGAGATAGACGATCTGGGGCTGGCGTTTCTGGCCATAGCGGTCGATGCGGCCATTGCGCTGCTGAAAGACCATCAGCGACCAGGGCAGGTCGAAATGCACCAGGCGGTGACAGAAGTAGTGCAGGTTCAGCCCTTCGCTGGCCACGTCGGAGCACAGCAGGAGGCGGATGGGGTCATCCTGGCGGCCGAAGCGGTCCACCAGGTCCTGCTGGTCGGTGTCGGCCATCTGGCCGTGGAGCACCGCCACCTGGTCGGGTTTGAGCCCGAGGTCCCGGGCGAGCTGGCGCTCCAGCCAGCGCAGGGTCTCGAGGCGCTCGGAGAAGATCACCAGTCGATCCCGGACCGCGTCGGCCCGCCAGCCGAAGTCAGCGGACCGCAAGTGGGCGAGCAGACACTGGTATTTGCTGAAGCCGGCGGCCGCCGGGTCACTGGTCAGGGCGGTCAGGGCCGCGGCCAGCCGGGTCAGGGCCGCGATTTCCGTGTGCTCCGCCGGGGTGCCGGGGGTCTTGTTCCGGAGCAGGTCGATACGCTTGGTGGTGGATTCGAGGGCGGCGGCGGGGCTGGAGAACAGGGCCTTCTGCAGCGCCACCCGTTGAAGCTCTTGCTGACGGCCCCCTTTATGCTGGCCGGCCTGGGTGAAGGGGACGTCCAGCAGGGCACGGTAGGCGGTCTCTTCCGGGGGGCTGGCGGCCCGGCGCAGGCAGAGGGTCTGGCGCTCCTGGAAGTCGCTCTGGACCTGGTCCTTGATGTCCTTCTTGAAGCGGCGGATGACCAGGCCCTTGCCGCGGAAGTCGTCGGGGGTGTAGTGGTCGGGGTCGGCGATGGCGGTCGGGTCCAGCAGGCTCATCAGGGAGGCGAAGCTGCGCGCCGAGCCGTCGTGGGGCGTGGCCGACAGCAGGATGAGGGTGTCCGAGCGGTTGGACAGCAGGCGAGCGAGGCGGGCGCGCCGCGACAGCCCGGATTCCCCCGCCCGGGCCGCGACGTTATGGCATTCGTCGATGACGATCAGGTCCCACCAGGCGTTCTCCAGATAGTTGCGGTACTCCAGGTTGTTCTTGAGGGTGTCGATGGAGATGATGCTGCGGTCGTAGAAGTTGAACGGGTTGTGGTTGGCGGGGATGCGGTTGCGCACCCGGGCCAGACCCACCGAGTCCAGTCGCACCAGGGGAATGGAGAAGCGCGTCCACCACTCCTTCTGGAATTGGGTGAGCATGGCCTTCTGGGTGACGACCAGGATGCGTTTGCCGCGCCCGCGCTGGATCAGTTCGGTGGTGAGGATGCCACCCTCCAGAGTTTTGCCCAGGCCGGTGCCGTCGGCGATGAGGATGCGCGCCCGCGGTTGGCGCAGGGCCTGCAAGGCGGGGTCGAGCTGATAGGGGACCAGGTTCATCACGCCCCGGTGGCCCAGGTGGATGGAATCGTCGTTGGCCACGCCGCGGCGGCGCTGGCTCTCCAGATAGAGCAGGGCGGCGTTGTAGGTGGGGCTGGGGTCGGGGACCAGTTCCGTCTGGGCGGGGTCCAGGATCTCGATGTCCGCTTCCAGCGCGGTCAGGAAGAGCGCGGTCTGACCCCGTACCAGGTCGGAAACCCCGTCACAGGTCAGCAGCCAGCCCCCATCGACCGTGGGGTCGGTGCGGCGGATGAGCCATTCCTCGTCCCGGATGACCGCTCGGGCGCCGGGGGCAAAGGGGAGCATAAGTATCCTTTTTTATAGCAAAATCAATTAAATCCACTTATCGGGTCACCGCTTGGCGGTGCCAGGCTATCTTCCGCCATGACGGCCCGATATTCAAGGCGCAGCAGGGATTGACGTACCCGTTCAGACCCCCTCTTCCCAACCCTCCCCCACCAGGGGAGGGAGTAAGAGAGTCAGCACCTTGTGCCATCAAAGCCCGCCGAGTGCGCGAGGGGTCTGAGCAAATACGGATTGACAGCTAGCCCAGGGCCATCGCCATTGCTGTCAGGCATCGGACCGGAAGCTGGGAAATGATCCTGCACTACCCCTTTGGGGGGGCAGAACGCGGCAGCTTGAACGACACCGCTACCGACGTTGCCAGAACGGCTTATCCGGCCAGCGCGGTTGTGCGCGATAGTAGATATCCCGCTGCGACCAGTACGTTTGCCAAAGCTGCTGCTGTTGCTCAGCGTACTGCCGGATGAACGCATTGTCGCTGCCGAGGTCTGACGCGCTCCGGGGGTTGTCGGTCAAGGCGTAATGAATCAGATGCCCAGCGTGACTACCCGTCCTGAGCGCCTTATCGATGCCTTGCGACGACAGCGGATCATAGGCTTGGGCCGCATCGCCCACCGCCAGCCAGGCGTCACCACAAAAAACCCCTAATCGCTGACTGTTAGCCGGTGCGCCACGGAGGGTTCCGCAGGGGCGGTACCCCCTGGCTTTAAGCAAGGGCCTGATATGCGTGGAGTCAGCCAACAATTGGTTGAAACCCGCCCGGCGCGCGGCCCTTTTCGCTTCGGGTAGGTCTTTGTCGGAGTGAAATACGACTAAGCGCCTGGCCGCATGGTCTTTAGCACCGGGCAAACGGTTGCTGTACCACCAGCCATGCGGCCCCGCTTCAATCCGGGTATACCGGTCATCATCCTCACCAAGGGTGGTAAACCATTGCGCGTAGGCGAACAGATCATCCGCGCTTTCGGTATGAACACCGAGCGCCTTGGCAACCACCGCCGATCGTC
This sequence comes from Gammaproteobacteria bacterium, assembly GCA_009928645.1. Classification (GTDB taxonomy): domain Bacteria; phylum Pseudomonadota; class Gammaproteobacteria; order Chromatiales; family Chromatiaceae; genus M0108. Next base: position 21,884 of record SACH01000044.1, read on the forward strand.
CTGAACCGTCGACCAGATAACGCGTGCGGTGCGCTGGCGTCTGCCCTGGCGAGCTCAGGCTCAGTCGCCAATTGAAAGGACCGTCCACGATACGGTTGCAGGACTCAAAGCGCATCCCCTTGAGCAAGGTTGCTCCGGCGGCCATTGCCTTCGAGCGGAGCGCTTCATCGAATGCCAACCGATCGACACAGAGGCCGAAGCCGGATTGCGTGAAGAAGAAATCCGTGGTCTGGGCCTGCGCGGTCGCCCATGTTGAAACATTGCCAGCCGTGCGGAAGACCCCGCCGGGATGCTGCTCCGAGTCCTCAAGATTTCCCAGAAAATGCTTAACCAGACCGATACAGGTCGGCGGTAGCGATTCGCCCAGCTTGAAGCGCGGGGACACCTCCTCCTCTACCAGTAGCACGCGCTGACCGAACCTGGCCAGGGTGATGGCGGTTGCCGACCCAGCCGGTCCGGCACCGATGACAACGACGTCCCATGTGGTGTCGGGGCGGTCGGTAAGGGTCGACGGCAAAGCGTTATTTGCCTTTGGCGGGTGGCCGATTCAGTGTCGGGTCGCGCTCTTGCTCGACAAACACCACCGCACCATTCTCTTTCAGGAAATTGCCATCGGCGGTTTTGATAGGCAGTACCATCCCCAGCTTCGGCCAGGCATGGGCCATCTGCCCGTAACCATCGGTGGAGGAGAGTGGTTCGCCTTCGGCATCATAGCCCCGGAACCACTCTTTATAGGTGCGGGTCTTGGTTTTGGCATCGTAGTCGAAAACGATATCTGGCCGATGCGCCGGCCACCAGGCCTGGTTGCACGACCAGAAGTCACCCTGCCAGGGGCTGGACATGAAGGCGGAGAGCCAACCAGGCTCAACATCTTTGGCAACCCGGAACGCCTCGGCGAAAAACTCACGGTAGATGATCAAGTAAGGAAATTCGATGCCCGGGTGGAAACCACCCCCCGCCGTCGGCTCAAGCGCCGCGCTGTCGAGGGCGCTTGGCTGGTTGTTCAAGGACAACTTTTCCAGGGGCAGCGGTTGTTGCACAACACCGACCTCAAAGTCCCCTTCAGCCCAGTGCTGCAAATGCTTCAACTGCCAATCGGTCAAGCTGAGGAATTGATCAGGCAGATGGGTGCCCAGTTGCCGATTCTGCAGCGGCTTGCCGCCCGTACCCCACAGTTTGGGCATCAGGGTGTCAACCTCAGTTCGTTGGAATGCTTCGTTTTTCCAACTGGTTGGCCGCTGGGGCGGTGGGGGCAGCAGCGAATCGACCAATCGCCCCCGTGGTCCGGGCGCATGACGCATGAGGCGATAAATGTTTTGCCTGACCGGCTTCATGATTTCGCTGGGATCGCTCAACACCGCCAGGTAGCCAGGACTGAGCAAGTTGCCTGACTGCACGGGACCATGGGCACGGCTCTTTGCTTCCGGCTTGACACCGGCGGCCTCGACACTGACCCAACCGGAATCGACCGCGTTGGCGAATAGCGGATAAATATCCCGGTAAAAGTTGGTTCTCTTTCCGGCGTGCGGATAAGCCTCCGGGAACGTCTCGTAAACACGGTCCAGTATGGACACCACATGGTAGATGTGAGGCGCATACTTGGGTGGCGCGGTGATGATCCACGCGCCTGCCCGTGGGTTCCTCGTGCCATCATCCGCTTCCGATTGGACGTTATCGCGCGTGCTTAACACCGTGCCGTCATTGAGGGTGACGGTAACGTCAATTTCGCCACAACAGGTATCGTCCCACCAACCGGGGACGTTGAAATAGGCAAACGGGTTTGTCAGGGGGTTTTCGCCATTTTCCGGGCCAGTCGGCGGATCAACGGCTTCACTGGGGTTGGACAACACGACTTTGGGTGTGGTGACGCAATCTCCCTTGCCCGGTGCCGGCACGAACAGCAAACGATCCTGCGCGTCGAGCCGAAGTTGCCCCAGTTCGATGTCCTTGGCGGCGCTATAGGTGACCTCAACCGCTTGCGACGGATCTTTGGGCGTATAACCCTCAAACCGCAAGGCACCCGGTAAGGTCCCTTTTTTGATGCCCGTGAAGACGTCCCCTTTCATCACGACCGGCCCAGCCTGCCCGGAGGCGATCGTGTGCACACCGGGATCGATGATCAACTGATCTCGCTCGATCGGCTGCTTGCCAGGCTGAATGGATGGGTTGCGCAACGCGTCCGGATCAAACCGATAGGCACCCTGAAAGGCATAACTCGCGCCCTTCATGTTCCTGACGTGAACCCGCCAGCGTAGGGACTTGACCAAACCCGAATCGGCCGTCAGCTCGGCGATCACTTGGTCGTTGGCGTCGTAGGCATAGACCCGATACCGCTGCGCCTGACGCTTCAAGCGCGCGCTGCTGTCGCGGTAGGTTCCGCCATCAGGCCCAGGCCCACCCGTGCCCCCCGGATCGACAACGATACCAGGGGCTTCGGGGCCAGGATAAAACTCGTCACTATTTCCCAAACGAGCCACGCCGATGCCTGGATGGATGCGGATACTTGTGATTGGTTGGGACATGACTCAACTCGTTACAGGGCAATGCCATTAACTTAAGGCTCAGCGGCAGCGCTTGTAGTTCCGGTGGAAACCCTGAAGTTTCGCGGGTTTCATCTTACGCGGAAAGGAGCGGT
>SACH01000176.1 GCA_009928645.1 Gammaproteobacteria bacterium
CCTGGGGGGCGATCACACCAGGATCGAACGCCGCGAGAAGGCCTGGGATGCCGTCCGTGGCTGCACCAACCCCATGCCCCAGCTTGGCCTGCTGCTCGAGGGGGCCCCCACGCCGGTGCGGGCGATGCGCCGTCGCGAGCCCTTTACCCCGGCGGTCCGCGCCCTGTTGCCAAACCCCACGGATCGCCAGCGCCAGGCCCTTGACCTGGCCCTCAACACCCCGGACATCGCCCTGATCCAGGGCCCGCCGGGGACCGGCAAGACCCGGGTGATTGCCGCCCTCCAGGCGCGCCTGGCGGACAAGGACGAGGTGGCCGAGGGCAGCGGCCTGGCCGGCAATACCCTGTTGACAAGCTTCCAGCACGACGCCGTGGACAACGCGGCTGCCGCGACCGAGGTCCTCGGGCTCCCGGCCATCAAGATCGGCTATCGCAAGGGTGAGCAGGAGGGCGGCGATTGGCTGGACACCTGGACCCGCAAGACCGCCGAGCAAGTGCGGGCCGCCCGTGCCGAGCGGGGTGGGGGGCATTCCATCCACAGGGCACTGGAAGAAGTTCGGCGCTTGGGCATTTTCCATATCGAGGCGCCAGGTCCTAAGGATGCGTCCCTGACCCTGTTGAATCAGGTCCGCGACCTGGCCGCCGACTGGCTGCCTGGGGGGCTGCTGGATCGCATCGATGCCCTGCGCGGGCGTTTGCGTGGTCCGGCCGGTGCCCTTTCGCTGGTCGACGAGGACCGCAACGACGCCCTCAAGGCCCTGCGCGGCCTTCGCACCGAGGCCGTGCCCTTCTCCGACGACGGCCCGACCGCGGCTCACCGGGCACTGCGGCGGCTGGATCGCCTCGGCGACGGAGCCCTGGGTGAGGCGCCCCGGGCGACCCTGCAAGTCGCCGCCGATCTGGACCCGGACGAGGCGCCGCCTCAAGACCTCCTGGATGCGCTGGCTACCCTGCGCGATGCCCTCATCGACCGCCTGCTGGGGGTCGGGGAACAAGGCCCTGGGCGAGGCATCCACGCCGATGTGGCCGACCTCTGCGGCGAGGTGGTCGATGCCTTAAGCGAGCGGGCCAGGACCCTGCCGGCCGGGGTCGAGATGGCCGTCGAGGGCTGGCTGGAGGCCCTGGAGCAGGACCCGGATGGCCTGCGCGACACCATCGCCCACTACTCGATGGTGCTCGCCGCCACCTGCCAACAGGCGGTGGGCAAGGACATGATCGAGCGCAAGACGGGAGAAGGTATGGTCTTTCGCAGCGTCATCGTCGATGAGGCGGCCCGCGCCAACCCCCTGGATCTCCTGATCCCTATGGCCCTGGCGGAGCGCCGGATCATCCTGGTGGGGGACCATCGCCAGCTCCCCCAACTGCTGGAGCCCGACGTGGAGCGTGAGCTGCGCGCGACCCTGGACGCCGGGATGCAAGAGGCCCTGGAGCGCAGCCTGTTCGAGCGCCTGTTCCGGGAGCTGCGGGAACGCGAGCAGCGCGACGGCATCAAGCGCACCATCACCCTGGATACCCAGTACCGCATGCACCCGGTCCTGGGCGGCTTCGTCAGCGACCAGTTCTACGCCCCCCACGGGGAGGTCCTCGGCTCCGGGCGGGATGCAGTGGACTTCGCCCACCGGGTCATCCTGGCCGACGGGACCCGCTTGGAGGGCCGTGTCGCGGCCTGGATCGAGGTCCCGAGGTCCGCCGGCCCCGAGGACCGAGGCAGAAGCAAGCGCCGGACCTGCGAGGCGAAGCGCGTGGCCCGCGAGGCCCAGGCGATCCTGGCCGCCAATCCGGACCTGTCGGTCGGGGTCATCACCTTCTACGCCGCCCAGCGCGACGCGATCTTCGAGGCAATAGCCGACCTGGGGCTGGCGGACCCGGACGCCGAGGTTGGGCACCGCATCCGAGACCAGTGGATACGCACCCGGGACGGGCGGGAGCGCCTTCGGGTCGGCACCGTCGACGCCTTCCAGGGGAAGGAATTCGACGTGGTGCTCCTGTCCCTCACCCGCTCCAATGCCATCCGGGTCACCGACGAAGAGACCCGACGCAAACGCTATGGCTTCCTGTTGCTGGAGAATCGCCTCTGCGTGGCCATGAGTCGCCAGCGGTGCCTGCTGATCCTGGTCGGGGATCCCGATATGGCCCGGGGCGAGGAGGCACGGCAGTCCGTGCCCGCCCTGGCCGCCTTTGCCAAGCTCTGCGAGGAGGGCGCCCATGGCCGCATCGTTCGGTCCTGAGACCCAGGTCGTCTGGTACGCCCCGCGCGCCCATGCCAAGCCCGGCCCACGCAGGGACCGCGGCTATCTCCTCTGGCCGGCCTGGGCCCACCGCGTCATGGCCCCGGAGGTCCGCGACCGGCCCCTGAACCCCCTGGCCCTGGCGGTATTGCGTCTGCTGGCTGCTAGCCGGGCCACGGCCAGGGAGGTCGCAATCCACCTCGCTATTCACCCGGAGCTGGCCGCCTTCGTGGTCGCTGACCTCCAGGGCAGCGGTTACCTGGATCCCAACGCCGGGCTCACCGGTCGAGGTCGAGCGCTGCTCGACGACGAGCGCGACGCGGCCCTGAGCCTGGTCCCGGGCTGGGTCTTCCGGGACCCCTGGGGGGAAGGGCTCTGGCCCTTCGTCGCCCGGGAGCTGTCTCCGGCCCAGACGAGTATCAACGACCGGGGCTATCCCGATCTGGAACTGGGCACCACCGGCAAGCCCTGGACCCAGCGGGCCTTCATGCAGCGCCCGCCGGAGGGCGCGGCCGCCAGGGCGCCGGAGGCCAGGGAGATCCTGCGGGCCGCGGACCAGCACAGGCGCATCGCCCGGCGTCTGGGGCGGTACGCCCGCTCCCACTTCTGGGAGGAAGACGGACCGGATCTGTTCGACCCCAAGCGGCTGGACCTGGCACGCATCGCCGAGATCGAGGCCGAGGCCCACCCCGTGTATCTGGCGACCTTCCTCTATGTCCCCCAGGACGGGCCGGACCAGGAGTTGGACTGGCACGTCTGCGACTTCTTCGGCCGCGACAACAGCCTGGACCTGCGCCGCCGCATCGTCGAGGTGGCGGATGGGCAGCCGCTCCTGGCCCGGGAACTGGATCGGGTCATTGGCAAAACCGTCGTGGCCAAAGACTTCGCAGACTATCGCCAACGCCAGCGCCAGCGCCTGGCGGAGGCCCAGTTGCTCCTGGATCGGGCCTTGACCCTGGATATCCGTCGACACCCGATCCAAGGCGCCCTGGCCCGGATGCTGGACGCCTGGCTGGAGCTGCGGGAACTCGACGCCTTTGCCGATGGCCGTCGCTGCGACAGCGTGCTGAGCGAGTGCCGAAAGGTCATGGAGGGGCTCTTCGCAGGGCTACGCAACGACTGGCCCCTCACCGGGCTGTGGCGGCGCATTCCCAAGGATCGCGCTCTCCGTGACGCCGAATATTGCGCCGCCACCAAGGAGGTCGGATTCGCCAGGCTCCCCGACCTCTGGCGGAAGGTTTGGCCAGACCAGCTAAGTCGTGTGACGGACTCTGCGAATACATGGAATCTGCGGCCCCTCCTGATGGCAACCCTGCTAGGCGCCCAGAATGAGCCCGAGCACCCGCTGAGGAGGGCCGCGATCCGCAGGTCTGACCTGTTGGACCTGATCGAATCGGTAGTGAACCTGGGTGGCGGCGCGTCGCACTACCGGGCCGGTCAGCACGACGGTGAAGCAGAGGTCCGTTCTGCCGTGGATAAGACCCTAGTCATTGTGGGAAGCCTCTTGGGCTTGCCGGTATGTTCCATCTCGGAGATTGAAGCGCCATGAGCGCAAGAAACAAGCACAAGAGACCGCAGGCCCAGGGCGTAGCGCCCAGGCCATCGCCCCAACCCGCTGCATCCCCGACTGCCCGGGAGGCCGATCTGCATCAGGCCCATACCGACTCACTGACCCATCTGGCCCCGGGCGAGGCCCCGGCGGCCCCCAATGAGCTGGTCCCACCGGGCGCCACCCTCGATAACCTCTGGAAGAAGGTCCAGGAGGCCCGCGCCAACTTTCAGGCGGCCGAGGGACGGGCCGGGGCCCGGGAGGCCGAGGCGGCAAAGCGCCTGACGGCGCTGGATGCAAGGGAGGCGGCGCTGGCGGAACGCAGCGAAGGACTCGAACGGGATCGTGCTGCGCTCCGTGCTCAGGAGGAGGACCACCTGGCCCGGGGCGAGGCGCTGGAGCAGCGCGAGCAGGAGCTCGCCGACCGAGCAGCCCCTCTCGCGGAGCGGGAAGCCGCTATCCTGGACCGGGAGATCAATGCGGAGGCCGGGTTCGTCGCCCAGCGGCAGGCATCCCTCGCGGCCCTGGGGCAGGCGGCGGCGGGTCTGAGGGACCAAATGGCGGAGACGGAGCGATCCATCGCCGCCGAGCGCGCCGCCTGGCTGCGGGACCGCCAGACGGAGTCCGAGCGGCTGCGCGGGGAGATCGAGGCGGCCGCGGACGAGCGCGAACAGGAGTTGGCCCAGCGCGAGGCGGAGCTACAAGACGCCAGCCGCGCCCTGACCAAGCGGGCACGGCAGGTCGAGCGCGACGAGGAGGCGATCAGGGAGGAGCGCGCCGGTCTCGCCGAGCGGGTCGGGCATCACATGGCGGGCGAGGCCGAGGCATTTAGGCACCAGCTCCAATCCGTTCAGGACCAACTGAAACAGGCCCGCGCCGATCGTGACGCACTAGCGCAGAAGTTATTCCAGCGGGAGCAGGCGGACCGCCCATGTTGATGTGCGCATCTGTGTGAGCTGGCAGCGATGGGCCGGGGCCCCCAAGCTCCGTGGGTGAGGTTAGTTTGTGCTCCACACAAATATTGAAATATGATTTAGAGTCGCACAGATGAGACACGAGAAGAGTCGCGCAACAGAAACAAGACTGATGAGCACACTGGCCCCCACCCACCGCGCATTGCGTGTCCTCGCTTTCGTGGATGACCTGTGCGCCTGAAGGGAGGCAGGCGGTGTGGTAGGCGGCGGGGCAGCGCCAGCACCGCAGCAGCTTCGCCTGCCCCTCTCCACACCGGCACTGCAGGGC
>SACH01000045.1 GCA_009928645.1 Gammaproteobacteria bacterium
CCGGCCTACCGCAGATCCCTGCCCGACCAGAAACGACTATTCTACCGGGTTCCTTCCGCCTGTCAAACACAAAAACCAGACCGCTCGCGCATAGGGCTGAAGATTGGAAAGCCCAGTCAGGAGAATGGTCCATGTTCGGCTGTCAACCACGCCGATCTCCGATGCCCTCAAGGCGCGGCATCCAGAATCTGGTCCGCCCAGGCTTCCAGGTCATCCAGAAGTTTCAGCCTGCTGGGGTCATTTGCGTATTGAGGCCTGAGCAGAGCGATCCGCCCGAGGTAATCATCCACGGTGATACTGCCCCCGGCTTCAGGATCGGTCAGGCGCTCAAAGCGCCAGATATCCCATGCTTCTCGCTCTTCCGGCGTCAAGGTTTCGACCCAGTTACGGGCACGATAGCGGAACAGAAGGGTTTCGCCGCGGGGGTCCTGAAAGACGATCCGACTCCTGCTCAAGGTCTCGGGAGTCTGTTTGCGCAGGCCCGCCATCACCCGACGGTCTGCATCCGAAAAAAACCCCCCGCTGTAGATCATGAGATCGGGGTCGTTCTCGACGGGCTTTTGGCCCATTTGGTGGGCGCGTCTGACTTTGTCTGCCAGGTCAGAAGCGGTTGCCAGGTATTTGGCATGCCGATCGACCTTAACCAGGTCAATGCCCCAGCGCTCGGCAGCCATCCCGGTCAAGGTTTGCAAGGGGGCCACCATAGGCACCTGATTGAGATGCAGGGTCTTGAGCGGGATCCGTTCCTCACCTTCCGGTAAATCCTGGTTCCTGCTAAAGAGCCGCCGGTAGATAGCCTCCGGGGAAAGGGCCATCAAGGGTTCGGGATCGTGACGAAGGTCGAAACAGATAACCCCCTTGGGATTATCGGGATGTCGCGTGATCGGCAAAACCGGAGCAATACAACCCAACCGAGCTGGGTATCGGGATGAGACATGCAGGAAGGGGGGACCCTTAAACACCAGACTCCCAACCACATCCTTAGACCTGAGCGTCAGGGCATAGGCAAAGAGACGGGGTTGCCGGGTCTTCAGCAACCGCGCCAGGTCGATCGTCGCCCGCACATCTGCCAGGGCATCATGGGCCTGCGTATGGTCGATGCCATTGGCGACAGTCAGCTCTTCCAGTCGGAAAGAGGGCACGCCCTCCCCGGTGGCTGGCCACTGGATACCTTCCGGCCGCAAGGCATGGGCGAGGCGCATCACGTCGATGAGATCCCAGCGGCTATTCCCATCTCGCCATTCCCGGGCATAGGGGTCGATAAAGTTGCGGTAGAAGAGATTCCGGGTGACCTCGTCATCGAACCGGCGGCTGTTGTAACCGACGCCGCAGGTACCGGGGAGGGAAAGTTCACTCTCGATGAGCGAGGCGAACTGCGCTTCAGGAAGACCCTCCCGCCAGGCCAACTGCGGGCTGATCCCCGTGATCAAACAGGCGTCGGGTTGGGGTAAGTAGTCATCGGCCGGGCGACAGAAGAGAACCTGGGGGTCGCCGACCGGATTCAAGTCAGCATCGGTACGTAGGCCGGCAAACTGGCAAGGACGATCTCTCTGGGGGTCGGAGCCCCAAGTCTCGTAGTCATGCCAGTAAAAGGTCATGAGTAAACCCTGGTTCTATAGTGAGAACCGTAAGGTTTTCGGACGGACGCAGGAATTTCGGCCAACGTAGGTGGTTGATCGCAGCGTGAGGATCGGCAAAGCGGTGGGGGCACATGCAGCCTTTACCGCGCCAGCAACTATCCAACCCGGGAAACCAAAGCTGCGCTGGTCATGCAAGCAACCGCTACCATCGCTAAGCCCCAGGGAATGCTAACCCGAATGGACCGGCGCACGAAGGCGGATACTAGCCAGGATGGCAGTGATAGATGGGCGACGCTCGCCCCCGGATGAGGGGGGAGCGCCAGAAGGTAACCTATGTAGATCAGACCTTCTCTTTGATGCGGGCCGCCTTGCCGGTACGGCCCCGAAGGTAATATAGCTTGGCGCGTCGGACATCGCCACGACGCTTCACCTGGATAGAATCGACCAACGGACTGTAGGTCTGGAACACACGTTCCACCCCTTCGCCATGGGATAACTTGCGCACGGTGAAGGCCGAATTCAGCCCCCGGTTGCGCTTGGCGATCACGACTCCCTCGAAGGCCTGGAGCCGTTCGCGGTTGCCTTCCTTAACCTTGACCTGCACCACGACCGTATCGCCGGGGGCAAAATCCGGGACCTCACGGCCCATCTGCTCTTTTTCGAGTGCCTCGATGATGTTCATGCTCTCAAGCTCCAGTTCTCACCCAGCGTCTTGGTGCGCGTGGATAAATTCATCCAGCAACGCCTGTTCCTGCTGATTCAGGGACCGACGCCGCAATAAATCGGGCCGACGTAGCCAAGTCCTGCCCAGGGCCTGACCCAGGCGCCACCGATGGATCGCGCCATGGTCACCGCCAAGCAACACAGCCGGCACCGGCTGGCCTGCGACAAGGGCTGGCCGGGTGTAGTGGGGATGATCCAGCAGGCCTGCAACATGAGAATCTTCCTGAGCGGAATCCGCATGCCCCAAGGCCCCTGGCAAAAGTCGGATGACCGCATCCATCACAACCATGGCCGGCAACTCACCGCCACTCAACACATAATCACCGATAGACCATTCCTCGTCCACCCAACCGGCGATCAAACGTTCGTCAATACCCTCATAACGACCAGCAATCAGAATCCAGCCGCTATCCTGGACGATGCGCGCCATCTCCCCTTGGTCCAGGAGACGACCCTGGGGGGTCAGGTAAGCGACGCGACTTCCAGGTGCTGCCGCCCGAGCATCCTCGATCGCCGCACTCAGCGGGCCTACCTTCATCACCATCCCCGGTCCGCCCCCGTAAGGGCGATCGTCAACGGTGCGGTGGACATCCTGCGCATAATCACGCGGATTCCACAAATGCAGTTCAGCGATGCCGGAGGCCAGGGCCCGAGCGATGACGCCTTCATCCTCCAGGGCCCGAAACATGGCGGGGAAGAGGGTGATGACATCAAAGCGCATGCCAGGCAACCACTAGAAATCCGGATCCCAATCGACACATATCCGCCCAGCGGCGAGATCAACCTCCTTGACCACCTCGTCCCAAAGGAAAGGGATCAAGCGCTCGCGCACCCCCTTCACCACCAGGACATCATTGCCCGGGGTAGCAAAGAGGTGATCAACGACACCGAGGGCGACGCCAGCAAGGGTCTCAACGGCCAGACCTTCCAGATCGGCCCAGTAAAACTCATCATCGCTCAGGGCTGGTAACTGCCATCGTCGGACGGCAATGTCCATGCCCACCAAGGCCACCGCTTCATCGCGGTTAGTGCACCCGGCCAGCCGGGCCACCAGGGCCTTGCCGTGGCTACGGCCTTCCAGGACCTGGCGTGGTTCACGCGTCGTACCTAGGAGCCAGGGCGAATAGCCGAGAATGGCTTCTTTAGGCTCGGTCTCCGAAAAAATTTTGACCCAACCCTGGACTCCGAACAGCCCGGAAATCCTACCCAGGACCAAGGTGTGCTCTGACACCGTAGGCCAGCCCTGGTCAGATCAGCCGAAACCGCATTTAAGCCGAGGCAAAGCCGATCAGGAGGCTGCGACAGCCTGCACGCCGGTTGCGGCAGGCAGACTATCGGCCTCCTTGGCAACCAGTTTCAGCAGTTCGGCAACACGCTCAGTCGGCTTGGCTCCCTGAGCTATCCAGTAGTTGGCACGGTCTCGATCCAGACGCACCTTAACCTCACCACCGACGGCGATGGGGTTGAAGAAACCGATGCGCTCGATGTACCGTCCGTCCCGGCGACTCCGCACGTCAGCAACAACAACCTGATAGAAAGGGCGCTTCTTGGCGCCGCCTCGCGACAAACGAATCGTGACCATGGTTAGCCCTGATTAAGTTTCAGATTCCCGGCCTGGCGCCCGCTAAGGCGCAAGGAAACGCGGCATTTTACTTGAAACAGCAAAAAATGAAAGCGGCGTATCGCCTCTTCGCCCCGCCCTCATAAGGACCATAGCGGCGAGGTCAGAAGGGCATCCGACCCGGCATACCCATGCCAGGAAGTCGCCCGGAGAGGGAGCGCAACATCCGTGTCACCCCGCCGCCCTTCATCTTTTTCATCGTCTTCTGCATGACGGTGAATTGCTTGAGCAATCGATTCAGGTCCTGGATCTGCGTCCCGGAACCCAGGGCAATCCGCCGCTTCCGTGCCCCCTTGATGACGGCTGGAAAAGCCCGTTCCTGGGGCGTCATGGAATCGATCATCGCCACCAGTCGCTTCATCTCCTTGTCGTTGACCTGCTGCTTGAAGTGGTCCGGGATCTGTCCCATGCCCGGCAACTTGTCCAGCAGCCCCGCCATCCCCCCCATTTTGGACATCTGCAGTAGCTGGTCGCGAAAATCCGCCAAGTCGAAGTCCTTTCCCTTCTGGATCTTTTTGACCAGTTGCTCCGCCTTGTCGCGATCGATCTTGCCCTGCACCTCCTCGACCAGGGACAGGACATCGCCCATGCCCAGAATGCGGGAGGCAACGCGCTCGGGGTGGAAGGGCTCCAGGGCGGCCGTCTTTTCCCCGACACCAAGAAATTTGATCGGCTTGCCGGTGAGGTGCCGGATGGAAAGGGCCGCCCCCCCTCGCGCATCACCGTCGGTCTTAGTGAGAACGACACCCGTCAAGGGCAGGGCATCGTCAAAGGCCTTGGCGGTGTTGGCGGCATCCTGCCCGGTCATGGCGTCAACGACAAACAGAGTCTCGACGGGTTTGATGGCCGCATGGACCCGCTGGATCTCGTCCATCATCGCCTGGTCGACATGCAGACGCCCCGCGGTATCGACAATCAACACATCCTTAAAGTGCTTGCGCGCCGCATCCAGGGCGGCCCGGGCGATATGCACCGGGTCCTGATCCCCTTGACTGGGAAAGAACTCCGCCTCGACCTCGCTGGCCAGCATCCGCAACTGGTCGATAGCCGCAGGACGATAGACGTCACAACTCACGACCATGACCTTCTTTTTCTGTTTCTCCTGGAGCCAGCGCGCCAACTTGGCAACGCTGGTGGTCTTGCCTGAACCCTGCAAGCCCGCCATCAGGACGACCGCGGGCGGCTGCGCAGCTAGATTCAGAGACTCGTTGGCGGAACCCATGAGCGCGACCAACTCGTCGTTGACGATCTTGATCAGGACCTGGCCCGGGGTCAGGCTGCGCGCGACTTCCTCCCCCATCGCCTTCTCACGCACCCGATCAATGAAGGCGCGCACGACGGGCAACGCCACGTCAGCCTCCAGCAAGGCCATGCGGACCTCACGCAGAGAATCCTTGATATTGTCCTCCGTTAACCGCCCCCGGCCACGGAGATTGTCAAGGGCGCGACCAAAACGCTCCTGAAGATTTTCAAACATGAGCTTCCCTCGGACAGGACAGAAAGGGGCGACTGATCAGGCCGATCAGTCTGGGTTTAGCTGCGCAAAGTATAAGTCACGGACGCTGGCGACGCGCCTTCATCCCCTGACAGAGGGGTCCTGGGCGATCTGTGCCCGTGAGTGGCCGACATCATTTCCCCCGCAGGCGCTTTGTGCGATTATCACCCGTCATGCACCATCTCCAGTTTGCCTTGGTCGCCATCGCCCTATATCTCAGCGCCACCGGCCTTATCGGCTGGCGCCTGGTTCGGCGTGGCCAATCCCCCGCCCCCTCACGCCAACTCGCGCTCTGGCTGATCCTGACGGGATTGTTCATTCACGGCTGGCTGCTGTATGACGGTATTTTCCGCGCACCGGGTATCAACCTGGGTTTCTTCAACGCTTTGGTTCTGACCTCGTGGACCGTCATCGCCCTCTTTACGGTCTCCAGCCTAACCAAGCCGGTGGAAAATCTGGGCTTGGTGCTCCTGCCAGTCGCCGCCCTCACCCTCCTGCTGGAGGCCAGTTTCCCGAGCCCCGAATTCATGCGGCAGGCCGTTGGCTGGGACATCAAGATCCACGTCCTGATCTCCATGTTGGCTTATAGCCTCCTCACCCTGGCCAGCGTGCAGGCCATCCTGCTCGCGATCCAGGACCGCCATCTCCGCCAACGCCGGCCCGCGGGGTTCATCCGCGCCCTGCCCCCTCTCCAGACCATGGAAAGCATGCTTTTCGAGATGATCGGCACCGGATTCGCGCTACTGACCCTTGCCCTGCTCAGCGGTTTCGCCTTCCTCGAGGACATGCTCGCTCAACATCTGGTTCACAAGACGGTACTCTCCACCCTTGCCTGGCTGATGTTTGGTGGGCTGCTGATTGGCCGATTACGTTACGGCTGGCGAGGAAAGACGGCTATCGTTTGGACTTTGAGTGGTTTCGCCGTCCTGATCCTGGCCTACTTTGGCAGCAAGATGGTCTTAGAACTTATTCTGCATCGCTAAGATGACCGGGGACCCGGCGAATCCGCGCCCCACCCGCTGATGACGGCGAGGTAGCGCGGAACCCGCAGAGACCCGGATCAATGATTAGCAGGAATGGCAGAAATAATCCGGCAGTCCCGCGATATGACAGGCCTGTTTGCAGCCCCCTGCCGGAAAGAGCCCCTCCAGGGTTTTTCGCGTGCAGGGAACGTGGGGGCTGATCTGGTTACCCACGGCCTGGATGACGTTCTTGGGGGAAGGGGGATGCCCAAACTCCTGGTAATACTCGCGCAGGAATTCAATGACGGCCCAATGCCGCGGGGTCAGGACCAACCCCTGCGCGACGGCCATGGCCTGAGCCACTTCCCGATCCCAATCATCGAAACTGGCAAGAAAACCTTTTCGGCCTAAGAGAACTTCGCGATCGGCAACCCGCAGTGCAGACATGTTTGACACTCCTCCATCCTGCTTGGGGATGGTTTGGTTATTCTCTGGTGGTAAACGATCATTTACCCTACCCTGGATACTGCCTCCTGACCGGCCGCCTGATCCCGTTGGAATCGGGTCAATCCGGCTGGCTCTGGTAACGAAATGTAACAAAGTTGGCGCGAATTGACATTCTATATCTCCTCCCGGTGGGATGAGGGTGCCATTGACGAACCTCGCTTGGGTTGCCACCGGAGAGGGCAATGGTGCTAGAATATTGCTTCTGCTCGGATAAGGGGTTGTTCACCGGAAGTCAGGTTTCTTCCCCCTTCACTGCACCATGGGGCCGTAGCTCAGCTGGGAGAGCGATGCGTTCGCAATGCATAGGTCAGGGGTTCGATCCCCCTCGGCTCCACCATTAAAACAATCAGTTGGCACTCCTTAGCGATTATCTCTCCCTGGACACCCTGGGCAAGACCTGACTTAGCCTCATCCAGGCAGGCCTAGGTAATTACCCTTTTGTCATGGGCCAGGTGGGTGTCGTTGCATAAAAACAGGACTTGGCGGTCAAGCGCCGCTTTTTCCTGGCACCTGGCTGATCCTTACCTCGCTGCTCACTTTGTTCCTGCACGGGATGAAGGGAAGCATCTGTGACGCGGCGCACAGAAGGTCGGGCGAGACCATCGTGGCGGCGGCGCCGGCATTGTTGCTGGCAGTCCCGATGGTGCAGGTGTTCATCCACTTGGCCTCGGATACGCTGGCCAGCATGCCGATCCTCTTGGCGGCGGGCGCCTCGGCAGCGGTCGGGCCATTCAGCCAACTGAGGTCAGCATGTCCGGACAGCCTCACCCCCGCGTCGCTCTCTTCGTGACCTGCCTAATCGATGCCATGCGGCCCGGCATCGGCTTCGCCGCCATCCAACTGCTAGAAGAAGCCGGGTGCCGGGTCGAGGTGCCGCAGCGCCAGACCTGCTGCGGCCAGCCCGCCCTCAACAGCGGTGACGACCGGGATGCGGCCCATCTCGCGCGCCAGACGATCGCTGCCTGCGAAGGGTTCGACTATGTCGTGGTGCCATCGGGCTCCTGCGCGGCGACGATCGTGCATGGCTATCCAGACCTTCTGGCGGATGATCCGGCCTGGGCCACCCGCTCTACCGCGATGGCTGCGAAGACCCATGAGATCACAAGCTTTCTTGTCGACATCATGAACTTCCGGCCCCAGGGCCGTCGCCTTGACGCGACGGCCACCTACCACGACAGTTGCTCGGGGCTGCGCGAGTTGGGGGTGTCAGCCCAGCCCCGCGTACTGCTATCTCAGATCGAGGGGCTCGAGATGCGGGGTCTGGAAGGCAACGATGTCTGCTGCGGCTTCGGTGGCACCTTCTGCGTGAAATATTCCGAGATCTCCAACACTATCGTCACCGAGAAGGCCGAGGCGATCGAGCGCACCGGGGCCGACCTACTGCTCGCGGGCGATCTGGGCTGCCTGATGAACATGGCGGGCAAGCTCAACCGCCGGGGCACAAAGACCCGTTGTTTCCACACTATCGAGGTCTTGGCCGGCCGTGCCAACGGCCCGGCCATCGGCGAGGAAGACTGAACGATGACCGCGTCGCAGACCTCTTTCAAGACCCGCGCTGCTGCCGCCCTAGCCGATCGCACGCTCAAGGTCGCCATCGACCGCACCACCGCCACTGCCGAGCGCAAGCGCGCCGCCGCCGTGGCAGCCTTCCCCGAATTCGCGGCCGCCCGCGAACGTGGCGAGGCGATCAAGAACCACGTCATCGCCCATCTTGACCATTACCTTGTGATGTTTGAGAGCAACGCCACCGCCGCCGGGGCGAAGGTCCACTGGGCCGCCGACGGCGCCGAGGCGCGCGCCATCGTCACCCGGATCTGCCGCGACGCAAAGGCGAAGCTCGTCACCCGATCGAAGTCGATGCTGGGCGAGGAGATCGGCCTGCCCCATGCGCTGGCCAATGCCGGGATCGAGCGGGTGGAAACCGATCTGGCCGAGCACATCATCCAGCTTGCGGGCGAGAAGCCGTCACATATCGTCTGGCCGGCGATGCACCGCACCCGCGAACAGGTGGCCGAACTGTTCAAGGCCAGCCACCATCCGCCACCCGCGGCCGCGGATCCAGCGACCATGGTGCAAAGCGCCCGGCGGGAATTGCGCGCCAAGTTCCTCGGGGCCGATATCGGCATTTCCGGGGCCAATTTCCTGATCGCCGCCACCGGCGCCACCTGTACGGTCACGAACGAAGGCAACGCGGAACTCACCACCACGCCGCCGCGCATCCATATCGTGACGGCGGGGATCGAGAAGCTGGTGCCTTCGACCGCCCATGCCTTCACGCTGCTGCGCCTTCTGGTGCGCTCGGCCACGGGGGGGGAGCTGACGCAGTACACCACCTTCCACTGCGGGCCGAAGCGGGCGGGCGATGCCGACGGACCGGAGGAGATGCATATCGTGCTGGTGGACAACGGCCGTACGAAGATGCTAGCCGACGAATTCCGCACGATGCTGCGCTGCATCCGCTGCGGCGCCTGCATGAACCATTGCGTCGTCTATCGCCAGATCGGCGGCCATGCTTATGGCGGCACCTATCCCGGGCCCATGGGCTCGGTTCTGACGCCGGTGCTGGACGGGCTCGCCGGTGCGCGCGACCTACCGCATGCCTGCACCCTGAACGGCCGCTGCGCCGAGGTCTGTCCGGTGGGCATCCCCCTACCCACGTTGTTGCGCGCCTGGCGCTCCCGCAGTTGGCGCGAGCGGCGGGAACCCCGGGCGCTGCGTGCCGGTATCGGGTTCTGGGCCCTGGTCGCGCGGCGGCCCACGCTTTACCGGCTTGTCAGCCGGATCGGGGTGCGAATGCTGCGGCTGTTTGGCTCGCGCGGCTGGATTGCGCGCCTGCCGCTGGCCCGCGGCTGGACGCGGCACCGTGACCTGCCGCGCCCGGCAGGGCGTACCTTTATGGAACAGTATCGCGCCAACCAGGCGAAGCAGGGAGCCCGCGCATGACCGCCCGTGACCGCATCCTCGCCGCAATCCGCAGCGCCCTGCCAAGGTCCCGCCCATCGCCCGCGGCCATCGCGGCTGAGGCCGCCGCCCTTCTGGCGGCGCCCGACCTGGCGCGCCCAAAGCTGGCTGGAGAGACACTTGTCGAGGCCTTCGAACGTAAGGCGACGGCGCTTGGCACCACCCTCGATCGGGTGCCGGCCATGGCGGCCGTCCCGCGGGCCGTGCGCCGCTATCTGGAAGGACAGGGGCTGCCCCTAGCGCTAGCCCTGCAACGGACGAGTGCGTTGACGGGGCTGGACTGGAGCGGCTTCGACACCCACGGCGACCTTGCCCCCGACGAGACGGCCGCGCTTGGCCTCGCGCTCTGGGGCATCGCCGAAAGCGGGTCGCTAGTCGTCCATTCCGGGGCCGACACGCCAATCCTGCTGTCCTTCCTGCCGCTGCATCACCTGGTGCTGCTGCGCGAGGCCACCTTGCTGCCCTACCTCGAGGACTACGCCGACCGCCTCGCGTCATCGGACAGCCCGCGGAATGCGATCCTGATCACCGGGCCAAGTGGCACCACCGACATCGAGGGGAGCTATGTCCGCGGCGCCCACGGCCCGGGCTTCCTGCATGTCATCCTGATCGCGGCAGGTGGCGAGTAACCCAGCGGTTGCGAAACCACAGCCTAGAACCGGCTGTCGGGAGCGGGAAGGATCCTCGGGCCGATGGCACAAGCACGGGATAGGGATTGGAAGTCCATCCCCACGGGTAGCTGGCATCGGGTGTAAGGGACATCAGTCCTCAGGCGAGAAAGATCCGTTCCAGGGAACTGCGGGCCAGGTTCCCGCGCCGGTCCTCCGCTTCGAGGTAGTAACGCACCTCCCCCGCGCCCGCCGGCAGTTCGGCGGTGAGGTAATCCGCCGTCACCCGGGCCCCGGTCTGGGACGGGTAAGGGCCCAGGTTGTGCATGGTCAGGCGCTTTTCCCCGCCCGGCAGGCGCAGCACGAGTTCGACCCTTTTCAGGCCCGCGACGTCGGCGACAAAGGTGTGCACGATGGCCCTCGCAGGGGCATCGAGGAGACAGCCCGGTCCCCAGCGCTTACCTCCCGGGTTTTCCGGCGTGACCCAGGGCGGGAAGATGGTCGGACCCAGGTGGTCGGCGCCATCCGTAATCAGGTCCTGGATCGCCGGCTGCAACAGGTTGTATCCCAGATTAGCCGCATTGGTGACCTGCTGGTCCCAGGTCTGGTGACCGGTCCAGTACCAGTAACAGCTCGTCTCGGCGGTGAGCAGCAGCCGAATGGCCTCTGCCAGGGCGGGATGCTCGGGCTCCCGGTATTCCAGGCTGTGCACCAGATTCTGGAAGGCGGTGAGTACGGCCCAGGAGTTCAGATCGGGCGAGTAGGGCTGATCGTAGCGGCTGAACCACTTCATGAATTGCGGATCGCCATTGTCGGCCCCGGCCCAGGAACCGGGCTCGATATGGACCACCTGGGAGGGATCGGGTGGGAAGCGCCGCAGATAGTCCTCCACCGTGGTCAGCTCGAAACGCGGGTCCCCCTGCAACCAGGCCACCAGTCGGCCCGTGTTGTGCTTGTAATAACTGTCGGCACCACCGCCATGGTTATCACCATCCGAGTGCAACAAGAAGAAGGGCGGATGGACGGGATCGAAGCCACCGGTTGCCACCAGCCGGTCGTAGACCTGGCCGAGGACGTCCGGATACTGCAGGGCCCCAAAGCCGCCGCGAGCATCCTCGTTGCCAATGTAGCGTTCCGCCGGCACGGCGACGATCCGGTGAAGCTGGCCATCCGGATCCTCATAGCCGACATACTCGGGTTTCAGCAGTCGGGGGGAGATCCGCGAGCCGGCCCAGATGTTGTGGAGTTGCAGCCAGTCATCCACCGCCGGATTGACCTGCTCGGCGGCATTGGGCGGCAACATCCCCTCGCTGAGACCCGCATAGGGATACTCGCGACAGGCACGGAAGCGATGAATGGAGTCGTAGATCACCGCCTCCACGCCGGCCTCCACCAAGGCGGGAATCATGCGCACATGAAAGGCGGTCTCGGGGGGAAAGAGGATGCGTGAGGCCTCGACGCCAAAGGCCCGGCGGATAACCTCCCGATGCCAGTGGATCTGCCGGACTATATCCCGATGGGGAATAAGGGGCATGAGGGGATGAAAGAAGCCGAAGGCGGAAAAGGCCAGGCGCGGATTGCCCAGGGCTGTCCGCGCCCCAGCCACCGCCCGCAGGGCCTGGTTCCAGCCGGTGAAGCGCCCGCCACAGAGCCCTTCATCGGCGCAGCGATCAAGCTGCTCGATCAGAGAGCCACTCCAACTTGTCGACAGACCTGCATGGTCCAGGCCACCCTCCTGGTACTGGCGCACCGCGGCGGGGAGGAACTCGGTATAGTTCCCGTGCCGGGAGCCAAAGATCTGCTCCTTTTCGCCATCCCAGTAGTTGCGGTCCGTGGTGTTGTAGTAGGGCTGATGCAGGTGCTTGTGGACGCCAAAGTAGAGCTTGACCTCGACACCACCTGACAGCGCGACGTGCGCCACCGGCGCGGGCGCGGGCACCCGGACCAGCCGCACCTCCCGAAAGGCCTTGATCCAATCCTCACCCCGGGCCTGGCCGATATCGGCCAACCGGCAACCCTCGACCTGGATGGTGAGTGGGATAGCCGTGTGGATCTTCCCCTCTGGCACCCAGGCGCGATATTCCCAACTCCCGTCAGCAGTCCGCCGCCCCTGGATGGCCTCCGCCTTGAGCAGCAGGGGATTGCCCGGGAGGTGGACGACGACCTGCGGGAACGGCATCTGCCCGTCGGCGCCAAAGCGGATCTCGAAGGCGGCATAGCGGTCGTCGCGGTCACCGTGAATCTCCTCGGGACAGTCAACCCATAGCAACCGTTGGAAAATATTCATGAATCACTCCTCACTGAGGTGCCCTGGCAGGCAAAAGGGACATTTCAGACTAATTTTGTCGGATACTCTTGAACCCGATGGTCTGCAACCCAACTTCGTGACCAAGCCAGGATGGTATCGCTGTCCGGGCGAGTTAGAAGACTACTGCCAACAACAGGTTATGCAGTCTGTGATGGTCGCAACCAACGAGAGGATACTGTCATGCGAGAAGAAGCGAATCTCCAAGCCAAGACCAAGATGGCACTGTGGGCCATAGTTGCTATGACCCTGGGACCACTGGTGCCTTACACCCTGTAATTAAACTTCACTCGTCTGGATACCGGGGGGCGGAACGCCCCCCTTTCCTTTTCCGCCCCACCACCACTGCGCCCACTTTGCGTCTGAGGGTCTGAGTCGATCCCTGGGCGCGGCCCAAGCCGATTACCCCCGAATTCCGCCGCAGGGGCGGATGCCGCGCTGCCGAAGCCGATGACAAGTCAGCAGCCTATTCGCGCCGTCTCCACACCGTCAGCTCCGACAGGCTATGCTGGAACTTGCGCCGGGTTTCGCGAATGACGAAGGGTACCTCTCGCGGACCTTCGACCAGGTCGAAGTGCAGACCGAGCAGTTCCTTGAGGCCATCCAGGGTGGTGTAAGACTCCCCGTCCTTCTTGAAACCGCCGATCCATTCCCCGCGCTGGGTGTGCTCTTCCAGCCAGGTATAGGGCGAGGCCAGCACCAGCAGAGCGCCCGGGTTGAGGCGCTGGTGGACCTCGTTCAGGAACTGCTTGGGCGCATAGAGGCGGTCGATGAGATTGGCGGCGAGGATCAGGTCGTAACCGCAGAAGACCGGTTTGAGGTTGCAGGCGTCACCCTGCCAGAAGCTAACCCGGGACCCGACTGCCGCCAGGCCGATGGCGTCAAGGCGCCGCTCGCGATAGGCCACCAGGTCACCCTCTTCCGGCAGGGTGTAGCGGATGACGCCGGTCTTGGCCAGTTGCACCCCGGTCTGGATGAATCGCGCCGAGAAATCCACGCCCTCGACCTGGGCAAAATGACGGGCCAGTTCAAAGGTCGAGCGCCCGGTGGCGCAGCCCAGGTCAAGGGCCCGGCCCGGGTGGCCATGGCCATGGCGCGCGAAGGCCGCCGCGGCGATCTCGGCCAGGGCCCGAGGGAAATTGGGCACGCCAAAGTACTCATCGCCATAGTGGAACTCGGCATACTGCGCGAGCAGCGCGTCGGTCTCGTACAGGGAGCCAGGCTCGCTGACGGGGGCGGCGCTGACGATGTAGCGAAACCCGGCGTGCTGGAAGAAGTGGCGGCGGAAGGCGTAACGTGAGACATGACGGGCCTCGTTGCCCGCGGAGATCCAGGCGCCGCCCTTGATCAGGTTGTGGCGATGATCGAAGGTCGGCGTGGTGAAATCGTCATAGAGGGGATGGACAGCAAAGCCGGTGAAGGGATAGGTCGGCGTCTCGCACCACTGCCAGACATTGCCCACCACATCGAACAGTTCGCCGTGGGGGAAGCGATTGACCGGGCAACTGGAGGCCCAGTGGTCTAAATGCAGGTTGGCCGCGGCGGGACCATCGGCGAGGACATCGGTCAGCCCGACGTGGTCATAGAGCCGATGCCACTCGTCCTCGGTCGGCAGGCGCACGGGCAGGCCCGTCTCCCGGGCCCGCCAGCGACAGAAGGCCCGGGCCTCGTGACAATTGACCTCCACTGGCCAGTCCCAGGGCATAAGCACTTCCTCGGCCACCAGGCGCAGTTTCCAGTTACTGTCCTTCTCGTCCCCACCCGCGATCACGCCCGCGTTAACCGGGGTCGCGGCCTCGTCCCCGTCGGCGCCCGAGGTGTCCAAGGTCTCGGCCGACTGCTCCCCGCCAGCGCTCTTGACCTCGCTATCGCCCGCCGTGCCGGTGGTCCCACCCGGACCGCCCGTATCGCCATGGCTGCCCTCCCGGACCCAGAAGCTAGGGTGCGCGGCCTGAGCGAAACGACGCCAGCCCAGACCCTCCTCATCCCACAGGCTGTCATCGGCATAGCCGCCGGCGGCGACGAAGCCGTGGAATTCGCCATTACTGGTCAGATAACGGGCGGCGCGAAAGGCAGGGACCTCGGCCTCGTGGTGACCGTACTCGTTGTCCCAGCCATACCAGGGATCGCTGAATTCCCGTCCCAACCGCACCCATCCAGCGGGAATATCCACCAGGCTGTTCTCCGGCGCCGGGCCGCTGAGGCGGCAGGGTTGCCAGTCGGGATGGGGCCGCACCAGCGCCAGTCGCTGCTGACGAATCAACACCGAGGACGTCTCCAGATGGATCCGCTCGTGCTCGATCCCCATCACCACCGCCCAAAAGGGGCTGTCCCAACCGATGGGCAGGCTCAGGGGGGTCTCGCGGATCACCCGCTCCACGGTCTCCCGCACCTGCCGCCGGTACTCCCAGACCCTGGCCACCAGCGGCCAGTCATAGTGGGAATCGTCCAGGTCATCCCAGCTCATCTCGTCCACGCCCACGGCGAACATGGACTCCAGTCGGGGGTTGATCCGCTGCGTCACCAGGCCCGCCAGAACGAACTTGTTGATGAAGAAGGTCGCGGTATGCCCCAGGTAGAAGATCAGGGGATGGCGCAGACTGATCGGCTTACGGGTGTAGGCCTCCTCGTCGTTGGCCAGCAGCTGGAAGAGGGATTCGTAACGATCAAAGGTGGTCTGGAAATAATGCAAAATCTCGGCGCGCTTGGCCTCCGGGTCGGCGCCGTCAAGACACGGGGTACGGGGAAAAAATTCGCTGGGCATGATCCTGGTCGAGCATCGCAAGGCGGACCCGGCTTGCGTCCGGGGGCGGAGGGGCCGGGCCCTCCCCTAGCGCAGATTCTTCTTGTAGGGCGGGATGATCGCGTTCCTTGCCTTGGAAAAGTTGGCGAATTCCATGGTCACGCTCGCCAGTTCCACGTCGGTAAAGTCGGCATCGGCCACGTTGGCGCGGTGGAGGATGGACCCGCCGAGCACGGCAGCGGTGAAATCGACCCCACTGAGATCCGCGTTGCGCAGATTGGCATCCTGGGCCGAGATATTGCGCAGATTGGCCCCGCTCAGGTCGGCGCCTTCCAGATTGGCGAGGTTGATGACGCTGAAGCCCTCCTCATGGCGACTGGAGAGATCGACGCCCCGCAGCCGTGCCCGGACCAGAATGGCATCATTCAGATGTGAGTCGCGCAGATCCGCACCCTCCAGGTCAGCCTCGCGCAGGTTGGCCTGGATGAAAAGGGCCTTACGCGCCCTGACCCCCCGCAGATCCGCCCCGGGGAGATCGATGCCGCGCAGATCGGCGCCATCGAGACAGGCCTCGCGCAGGATGGCGCCGCGCGCCTCCACCCGGCGCAGATCGGCCCCTGCCAGGTTGGCCTGGGACAGATCGGCACCACTGACATCCGCGGCCCGCGATGGGGTGTCGGCGCCCAGCCGGGCCCGATTTAGATCCGCGCCGCGGAGATTGGTCTCACGCAGATGCACGGCGGTGAGGTTGGCCCCCGCCAAACGCGCGCCAGCCAGGTCGGCGGCGGTCAGGTCACTGTATTCCAGGTTGGTACCGCTCAGGTCCATGCCGGCCAGATCCGCCCCCGCCAGGTCCATATCACGCAGGTCCGCCCCCGCGAGACTTGGGCCCTCAAAGGTCGTCAGCAGGCTGCCGGTTGCTTTGTGTCTGATCTCGATCACCTTCGTCCTCCTCGTTGTTATCTCATGCCGCCCTTAGTTTATACCCAAAGGCGGCAACGTCACCGGGCCTCACCCCTCACGGCGCGGAGCCTCCGGCGGTTCACCAAAGACGGCGGCATAATGCCCCGCATAAGGCTGGATGGCCTCGTAGAAGTGATAAGGCACGATCCTGGCCTCCAGGGCGGGGAACTTGTCGCGCACATAGCGGTAGTTGCGCAAGAGCTTCATCTCGATGATGGCGCGGGCAAACTCCAGGCCTTGGGGGCCACGACGGCGTTGCAGGAAGGCGATCAGGGCGCGGACGGGCTTCGGCGGTCGGGCTGGGCGCCGGGCCAGCATCTGAATGAAGCGCGGCATGCCGCGGGTACGATCGCCGGCCATGCTGAGGGGGCGTGCCTCCAAGTCCGGCCGCAGCAGGTCCAAGAGTTCCACTCCGCGGGCGGTTCGGGCCAGAACCCACTGCCAGCCCAGGGGCGCCCCCAGGTAGCCAATGGTGATATCGGCGAGGGCATTGGGGTAGTCGAAGCAGGACAGGCAGGCAGAGGGGAAGATGCCCTGGAGCCGGTCCATGGGGAAGTCGATATAGTTGACCCGCTCCCGGTGGCCATCCTCGTGGTGGAGCCAAAGGCTGAAGTCCTGCATGAATTCATAGTGGACCACCGTCTCCGGCGAACGGGAGATGGTCCGCAGAAAGAACTGCTGGTCCGGGTAGGTGACGTTATCGCTGCACGGGATACCGATGAAGTCCAGACGCTCCAGATCCAGGAGCTTGCTTAGGCCCGGGCCCGGGGAGTCCCCTGCGTCAAGTGACTGCGCCTGCCGCAACATCTGGACCTGACAGCCGGTGCCGACCACCGCCAGGCGCCGGAGACCGGCCGCCCGCGCCTCATCCAGTACCCCCAACAGCGGGGACAGACTCGGCTTGTTGCCAGCGCAGGCCCGCACCTCCGCCGGGGTGCGGGCGAGGAGGGGGCGCGGCTGGAAGCGGGTACCGGGGACGGTACCGGTAAGGATCACCCCCTGGACCTCACCGCGCTCCAGCAGGCGAGCCGCCAGGGTCGTGACCATGCCGGTCCATTGGGCCCCGGCCACCGGGACTTTCATGCGCAGGATGGCCTGTTCGCGAAAGATACCGAAGCGCATCTCGTCCCCGGCCTGGCGCCGGCGACCGTGGAGGCGAAATTCCTGTTCCGCCATGCGGTTATGCACAAACAGGCAGGTCTCCGCCATGCGCGGCCGCAAAAAACTGTCACAGAGTCCACAGTCGCTACACAGCCGCGGCCGGCCGCTCAGGCGCCGGTCGTGACTCATCAGACTGACATCGTGCAGACCTTTTGACGGTCCTGGTTCCATTCCTGACTCCTCTCGTACGCAAACCAGACAAGCGCCCCAACCCGAAACCAGACAATCGGCTCAACCCGGGTCCTCGCCATCACCGCCAGGGAAGCCCCGCGCCGGTACCCGGGCCCCGGGGGCGCCGGGCTCGTGACCCGGATACTCGGGGATAGTACCTGGGGGATGCCGATGCGGGTGTTCGCCGTCCTGGGGAAAGACCTGACCAGGGTATCGATGCAGGGCCAGGTGCGGCACCTCCAGTCCATGACGGTGCATGAGCGCGGCATCGACCATGATAGCGCCGGCGGGACCATCGGCAACCAGTCGGCCGCCATCGAGGACGAGAGCCCGGTCACAGAGGGTCCAGGCCAGGTCCATGTCATGGGTAGCCACGATGAGGGTGGCATCCAGGCCCGCGAGCAGCTCGATCATGGCCCGCTTGGCGCGCGGGTCCAGGTTGGAGGTCGGCTCATCGAGGACCAGCACCCGCGGCGCCATGGCCAGGACGGTGGCGAGCGCCGCCCGTTTCTTCTGACCAAAGGAAAGGTGCAACCCCGGTTTGGCGGCCAGTTCCCCCAGACCGACAAGCTCCAGGACCCGCTCCACCCGCTGCCCGACCCTCTCCTCCCCGAGACCCTGATTGCGGGGACCAAAGGCCACGTCATCGGCGAGATGGGTCATGAACAGCATGTTATCGGGGTCCTGAAAGACCACCCCCACGGTCTGCCGCGCCCACGCCAGGGTCGCCCGGGTGAGCGCCTGGCCCGCGATCAGGACCTGCCCCCGTTGCGCGGGGAGGATGCCATTGAGGTGACCAATGAGGGTGGACTTGCCCGCGCCATTAGGGCCCAGCAGCGCCACCCGCTCCCCCGGGGCCACGCGCAGACTGACGCCCTCCAGGGCGAGGGTGCCGTCGGGATAACGATAGGCGAGATCCCGGACCTCGATAGCGCTATCCGCCGCGCTCACAATGGGTCTCCTGGGGGAAGTTGGGGGCTACCACGGGTCAGAGGTCCAGGGTCCGGGGTCCGGGGTCCGGGGTCCGGGGTCCGGGGTCCGGGGTCCGGGGTCCGGGGTCAAGGATACAGGATAATTGCGAGGCCAAACGCCAGTCCCAGCGCGAGGAAGCGGCTGTCAGCAGAGCGCCAGTTCAGATGCCCAGGCGTCGGCAGGACCCCGGTGTAGCCACGTGCCAGCATCGCGTCATAAACCTGTTCGCCACGCTCGTAGGCGCGAACGAACAGATTTCCACCCAAAGCGCCATAGAGCCGCAACCGTCGCCAACCCCGCAGACGGGGGGCACGGCTGGCGATGGCCACCCGCATGGCGGCAATCTGCTCGCGAAAGAGCGCGGTGTAGCGCAGGATAAAGGTCAGGAGGCTGAGCAGGATGTCCGGTACGCCGAGGGCGCGCAGCCCACGGAGCAATTCCGGCGGCGCCGTGGTGGCCGCGAGCGCACTGACCGCGAGGACCGAGACATAGGCCTTGGACAGGATGGCCAACATCAGGGGCCAGCCCTGGGCATAGACCAACATCACCGCCTCATGGGACCAGGTTTCAAGACGGGCCAGGGGAGCGAAGAGAGCGATGGCTCCGGCAAAGGGCAACACCAGCAGGGCCCGCAACAGGACTACACCGACTGGGCCCTCAAGCACGGCCACCGTAGCGGCGATGCAGGTAACGATCAAGGCAAATTCGGCCAGGCCCATGGGAGGGGTGAGAGCCACCGGCGCGATCAGGCACAGGGCGGCGAGAATCTTGGCTCGCGGGTCGAGTCCGAGGGCTTGGTCCGTCTCGCTAGGCGGGGTATTGGCCATGGGCCACCAGGATCAGGGTCGATGTCATCCCGGCGAGTGATCAAGGCCTGGGCCTGCTGGGGAAAAATCGTGCACCGTTTCGTGCGGGTGATCATGCTCATGGCCTTCCGAGAGATCATGCTCATGATCGTGCGCCTGAGCATGCCGGTATCCGTGCAGATGATGGTGCGCGTGATCAGGCTCATGAGGATGCGGGTGATCGAAGTCATGATCGTGGGCGTGATGATCCGGATGGTCCGGATCATGGCGGTGGACATGGGAATGCCAATGCCGATGATCCGCCCCCGGGGCCCTCACATCTCCGGTGGTGGTGGTCACGAGCTTGCCATGCTTGACCCCTTTGGTCCCCAGGAGGGTGTCGGCAATGGCGCGGATGCGGGCACTGCCCCCCCGCAGGACGATCACTTCGAGACAGTTGCGACTATCCAGGTGAACGTGCACCGTGGACACGATCTCGTGGATATATTGATGCTGGATGGCATTGAGCCGGTCGGAAAGCTCGGACTCGTGATGGTCGAAGACCATGGTGATAGTCCCCGCGATCTCGGCGTCCGGGTTCTCCACCCGATGCTCCACTAAGGCCTCCCGCACCAGATCACGCACCGCCTCGGAGCGATTAGCCCGGGTTCCGCGCCGGGCTACCAGGGCATCGAAACGCCCCAGTAGCTCCGCCTCCATGGTGACACTGAAGCGGACCAGTTCCTCCATGTCTAGTCTCCCTGTCAGACCGCGGGCGCCGAACTACGGATCATATAGTCGAAGGCCGCCAGGGAAGCCTTAGCCCCATCGCCCATGGCGATGATGATCTGCTTGTAAGGCACCGTGGTGCAATCACCGGCGGCGAAGACCCCCGGCAGGGAGGTCCGACCATGATCATCGATCTCAATCTCACCCCGAGCAGACAGGTCGAGGGTGCCCTTGAGCCAATCGGTATTTGGCAGCAGACCGATCTGGACAAAGATCCCCTCCAGATCGAGCCGATGTTCGGCCCCCGTAGACCGATCCTGGTAGATCAGGCCGTTGACCTTGTGACCATCGCCGGTGACCGCGGTGGTCAGGGCATGGGTGATGATCACAACATTGGGCAGGCTACGCAGCTTGCTCTGCAGCACCGCGTCGGCCCGCAAGGCCGGATCGAACTCGATCAGGGTGACATGGGCGACGACTCCGGCCAGGTCGATCGCGGCCTCGACCCCCGAGTTACCGCCCCCGATAACCGCTACGCGCTTGCCCTTAAACAGGGGCCCGTCGCAGTGGGGGCAATAGGCCACGCCATGGCCGCGATACTGTTGCTCGCCCGGGACGTTCATCTCCCGCCAACGGGCACCAGTGGAGAGGATGACCGTCTTGCTCTTGAGACTGGCCCCATTGGCCAGACGTACCTCGGTGTAACCATCGGCGCCGGCCACCAGGGCCGCGGCGCGCTGAAGGTTCATGATGTCGACCGGGTATTCGCGGACGTGCTGCTCTAGCCCGGCGGCTAGCTTGGGCCCATCAGTCTCCTTAACTGAAATGAAGTTCTCGATGGCCAGGGTGTCGAGCACCTGACCGCCGAAGCGTTCGGCGGCGATACCCGTGCGCAACCCCTTGCGCGCGGCATAGATGGCCGCCGCGGCACCGGCGGGACCACCGCCGACCACCAGGACGTCAAAGGGTTCCTTGGCAGCGATCTGCTCGGCCTCGCGAGCCGCAGCGCCGGTATCGATCTTGGCGACGATCTCCTCCAAGGTCATGCGCCCCTGGCCAAAGGGCTCGCCATTGAGGTAAACCGTGGGCACAGCCATGATCTCACGGGCTTCGACCTCTTGCTGGAAGAGCGCGCCATCAATCATGACGTGACTGATGCCGGGATTGAGCACGGCCATCAGATTCAGAGCCTGAACCACATCCGGACAGTTGTGGCAGGACAGGGAGATGAAGGTCTCGAAGTGGAAGGTCCCGGGTATGGCCTGGATCGCGGCGACAATCTCGGGCTCGACCTTAGGAGGATGACCGCCGGTCTGCAGCAGGGCCAGCACCAAAGAGGTGAACTCGTGCCCCATGGGGATGCCAGCGAAGTGGACACGCGCCTTTTCACCGGGACGGCCAACCGCGAAGGAGGGGCGGCGGACATCCTCACCGTCGAAACGGACGCTGACCTTGGCGGACAGGGGGGCGATTTCCTCAAGGAGCGCGCGTATCTCCCGGGCCTTGGGGCCGTCATCGAGAGATGCGACCAGTTCGATCGGCTGTTGGAGTCGTTCGAGGTAGGCCTTGAGTTGGGCTTGGATGGTGGCGTCTAGCATCTACTTCTTCCCAGGTAAGCAAGTGGAGATAGCCCCGGCCAGGGTGAGGAGAGGGCGGGGCCCGCAGCGGCAGCGGAGCTTCGGGGCAGGGATCCCTCCCTGCAACCCCTTCCCGGCCAACGAGCACGGGAAGGGATGGCACTATCAGCCGGGGCAGGGTCCCGAAGGCCTTATATCTTGCCGACCAGATCCAGAGAGGGCGCCAGGGTGGCATCGCCCTCCTTCCACTTGGCCGGGCAGACCTCACCCGGATGGGCGGCAACGTACTGGGCGGCCTTGATCTTCCGCAGCAGTTCCAGGGCATCGCGCCCGATACCACCGGCATTGATCTCGATGATCTGGATCTTGCCTTCGGGATCGATGACGAAGGTACCGCGCTCGGCCAGACCGACCTCCTCAATCATGACACCAAAGTTGCGGGTGATGACCCCGGTGGGGTCGCCGATCATGGGAAATTGGATCTTACGGATGGTATCGGAGGTGTCGTGCCAGGCCTTGTGGGTGAAGTGGGTGTCGGTGGAAACACCATAGATCTCAACCCCCCGCTGCTGGAACTCGGCATAGTTGTCCGCCAGGTCGCCCAACTCGGTGGGGCAGACGAAGGTGAAGTCGGCCGGGTAAAAGAAGACGACGGACCACTTGCCACGCAGGTCGGCGTCTGAGACGGCGACAAACTTGCCATTGTGGTAGGCGGTGGCATTGAAAGGCTGGACTTCAGAATTGATCAAGGTCTTCATAGGAGTACTGACTATCTGTAAATTGGTTGGTTGGGTTGGTGGATTGAGATTGCGATCGAATCAGCGAGGTATAGCTTAACGCCCCCTCATCCATTCCTCCAATTGATTGTCACGATGCAGTAGATAGGCGTTGACTATCATCAAGCCGCGGGCCTAGTCACCGATCCCCGAGGAGGGAGCAGGTAGCCTTCCATAATCGGCGGGGCCTTCGGGCCGCAGCCACGACGGGCAGGCGCCCTGAATACTCAACTCCCCGCCGCGACAGGAATCTTGCCGATCCGCGCCCGCCATTCCGCCGGCCCGGTCTGGTGAACGGAGCCCCCGCGGCTGTCGACGGCCACGGTGACCGGCATATCCACCACGTCGAACTCACGGATCGCCTCCATCCCCAGATCCTCGAAGGCGACGAGCCGTGACCCTTTGATGGCTTTGGCCACCAGGTAGGCCGCGCCACCGACCGCCATCAGGTAGACGGCACCGTGCTGCTTGATGGCCTCGATGGCGACCGGCCCGCGCTCGGCCTTGCCAACCATGCCGATGAGGCCCGTCTCGGCGAGCATCTGCTCGGTGAACTTGTCCATCCGCGTGGCAGTGGTGGGTCCGGCGGGGCCCACCACCTCGTCGCGCACCGGATCGACAGGGCCCACGTAATAAATGAAGCGATTGGTGAGATCGACCCCCTCCGGCAGGGCTTCGCCGCGATTGAGCAGATCGGTAAGACGCTGGTGAGCGGCGTCGCGACCGGTGAGCAGTTTGCCGGTGAGCAGCAGCCGATCGCCGGGCCGCCACTGGGCGATGGTCTCCCGGGTCATCGCCTCCAGATTGACACGGATCGCCTTGGGGTCGGCTTGCCAAACGATGTCCGGCCAGTCCTCCAGGCGCGGCGGGGTCAGTTCAGCGGGACCGCTGCCATCGAGGGTGAAGTCCACATGGCGAGTGGCGGCGCAGTTGGGGATCATGGCCACCGGCAGGGAGGCGGCGTGGGTGGGGAAGTCTTTGATCTTGACATCCAGAACCGTGGTCAAACCACCCAGACCCTGGGCGCCGATGCCGAGAGCATTGACCTTCTCAAATAGCTCCAGGCGCAACGCCTCCAGGGGGGTGCGCGGGCCACGGGCCTTGAGGTCCTGGATATCGATCCCCTCCATCAGGGCCTCCTTGGCCAGCAGCATGGCCTTTTCCGCCGAACCGCCGATACCAATACCAAGCATGCCCGGCGGGCACCAGCCAGCCCCCATGAGGGGCACGGTCTTGACCACCCAGTCGACCAGGCTGTCGCTGGGGTTAAGGATAGTGAACTTGGACTTGTTCTCGGAGCCGCCGCCCTTAGCGGCCAGCTTGACATGGACCCGGTTGCCCGGCACCAAACTGACATGGACCACCGCCGGGGTGTTGTCGCCGGTATTACGGCGCTCACCGTAGGGCGGAGCGACCATGGAGGCGCGCAACCGGTTGTCCGGGTGGGTATAGGCCCGGCGCACCCCTTCGTCCACCATGGCCTGGAGGCTCAGGTTGGCGTCAGCCCATCCGACCTCCATGCCGACTTCGAGGAAGGCGACGACCATGCCGGTATCCTGGCAGATAGGGCGATGGCCCTCGGCGCAGAGGCGGGAGTTATAGAGGATCTGGGCCATGGCATCCCGCGCCGCGGGCGATTCCTCCCGGGCATGGGCCTCACCTAAGGCGCGGATATAGTCCAGCGGGTGATAGTAAGAGATAAATTGTAGGGCGTCGGCAACGCTGGCGATGAGGTCTTCCTGGCGGATGGGGGTCATGGTGGCTGTGCCTCGGCTGAGCGCA
>SACH01000046.1 GCA_009928645.1 Gammaproteobacteria bacterium
GGCCTGGATGGCGAACTGGTGGGCGAGGCTGCGCCCGGCCCGGTGGATCTCTGCCTCTGTGGCAATGTCCTGGCCCCCGGCGATATCCTCTGCGACCAGGATCAGCGCTACTGTTCCCGGGTCTATGGCCGCCAGATGTTCAGCGACGCGGAGATCGATGTCGTCACCATCCCCCTGGAGCACCGGGACGAGTTGCTCGGCTTCTACACGATCTTCGTCGACAAGCCCGGAATCGCCGCCCGCGAGGATATCCTCGAACTCCTCTACAGTATTGGCCATCACCTGGGCATCGCCGTGGCCAAGTACCGCGCCGATGAAGATAGCCGCCGCCTGTCGATCATGGAGGAACGTAACTCCCTGGCCAACGAACTGCACGACTCCCTGGCCCAGACCCTGGCTAGCCTGCGCCTGCAGGTCAACATGCTGGGGGATAGCCTGGAGCAGGGCGCCCTGTCGGCCAAGGCCCGGCTGGACCTGGAGCGCCTGCGCGGGGGTCTGGACGAGGCTAACCGCGAGCTGCGCAGCCTGCTGGCCAACTTTCGCGCCCCCCTGGACAAGCGCGGGCTGGTCCCGGCGCTGGAGCGGATCACCGAAGGCTTTCGCCAGGCCACTGGCCTGCACGTCCTCTTTCAGAACAACACCCGCCCCATCGAACTGCCGGTGGCGGGCGAACTCCAGGTTATCCGCATCGCCCAGGAGGCCCTGGCGAATATCCGCAAGCATGCCCGCGCCCAGACGGTCCGGGTCCTGTTGGCCTCCAGGCTGGACGGTGGTCAGGCCCTGCTGGTGGAGGACGACGGCGTCGGCTTCCGCCTGCCGGCGGCGGAGGGTCAGGAGGGTGAGCACATCGGCCTCTCCATCATGCGGGACCGGGCGCGGCGTATTGGCGCCGAGTTGCGCATCGAGTCCGAGCCGGAGGAGGGTACCCGGGTGGAATTGCATTTCTCGCTGCCGGAGCGCCAGCCCTCCCGGCCGCTGGAGGTTAGCTGATGCACGTGCTGTTGATCGACGATCATGCCCTGTTCCGCTTCGGGCTGGGTGAACTCCTGGAACGGCGCGGCATCACCGTGGATGCCCAAGGTGACTGTGAGGCGGGCATCGGGCGGGCGATGCAGACTCGTCCGGACGTGGTCCTCCTTGACCTGCGCATGCCGCAGATGACGGGCCTGGAGGTCCTCAAGCGGTTGCGCGAGGGTGGTCAGACCATGCCCATCGCCATGCTCACCACCAGCACCGACGAGCGCGATCTGATCGCCGCCCTCCAGGCCGGGGCCCAGGGCTACCTGCTCAAAGACATGGAACCGGATGAGCTCATCACCGCCCTTAAGGACATCCTCGCCGGGGGCACGGTGGTGGCCAAGGAACTGACCGGCATTCTGGCCCGGGTCGTCCAGGGGGGCGGGGAGGAGCGCCGCGCGCCCCTGGCCTTCTCCGATCTGACCCCCCGGGAGCGGGAGATCCTCTGCCATCTGGCGGATGGCCGGAGCAACAAGGTCATCGCCCGGGTGCTGGGCATCACCGATGGCACCGTCAAACTCCACGTCAAGGCCATCCTGCGCAAGCTGGCGGTCCATTCCCGGGTGGAGGCGGCGGTCATCGCGGTGGAGAAGAATCTTTGCGCCCGGGGTGGCCACTGAATGGCTCTAGCAGGGTGGGGGGCGGGTGGCAGGGGTGTCGACCGCAAGGATGCGGTCGTCAAGCCTCAAAGGACGGATTCTCAGCGTCCCTCGCCACAGGCACCCTGACCCGGGATAACCGCCAAAGGGTGTGACGGGTAGAATGCCCCCCTGAATTGCGCAAAAAAGACGAATCCTCATGAAGAACTTCATCGAACTGGTGCGCGGCTGCCTGACCGAGGTCCGCGAGATCATGCCCTGGGACCTGGAGGAGCGGCAGGCGGCCAACCCCGAACTGCTGATCCTGGATGTGCGGGAGCCCTACGAGTTCTATGCCATGCACATCCCCGGCTCCATCAACGTTCCCCGCGGCATCCTTGAATCGGCCTGTGAGTGGGACTACGAGGAGACCGTCCCGGAACTGGTCACCGGCCGCGACCGGGAGATTGTGGTCGTCTGCCGCTCCGGCTACCGCAGCATCCTCGCCACCCACGTCATGCAGGTCCTGGGCTTCACCCATGTCGCCTCGCTCCAGACCGGCCTGCGCGGCTGGAAGGACTACGAACAGCCCCTGGAGGACGCCCATGGTAACGAGGTGGACCTGGACGAGGCGGATACCTATTTCACCCCCGTCCTGCGGCCTGACCAGATGCGCCCGGTAGCCTGACCGGATGTATCAATCGGCCCGGGTCTGAGGAGCTGTGCTCCATCCCCGCGGCAGCGACGTCCGGGTGGGGCTTTTATATCCCTCCCCCTTGATCCCTTCCTCTCCATTACCACCCCGGGACCCCATCGCCCCATGATTTCCTTACTTGATTATGGCGCGGGCAATGTCCGCAGCCTGCGCAACGCGGTGCTCAAACTGGGTTACGAGCTCCAGGACATCCGCGCCCCCGAGGACATCCTCGCCGCCGAGTTCATCCTCTTCCCCGGCGTCGGGAGCTTTGGCTCCGCCATGCAGCGGCTGCACCAGATGGGCTACTTCGCGCCCCTGCGGGACTATCTGCGGGCGGGTCGGCCCTTCCTCGGCATCTGCATCGGCCTTCAGGCACTGTTCGAGGGCAGCGACGAATCCCCCGGGGTGGCGGGCTTGGGCATCATCCCCGGTCGGGTCCGGCGCTTTGACACCCCCGATCTGTCCGTACCCCACATGGGCTGGAACGGCATCCGCGTCCGGCAGCCCTCGCCCCTGAGTGAGATCGTTGCGGACGAGAAGCTCTATTTCGTCCATTCCTACCGCGCCGTGCCCGAGGCAGCCAATGCTGATTGGGTCCTGGCGGAGACGGATTATGGCACGCCCTTCGTCAGCGCCGTGGGGCGGGGACGGGTGGCGGCGGTTCAGTTCCACCCCGAGAAGAGTGGGCCGGCGGGGCTGCGGCTGCTGGAGCATTTTCTGCGTCAGCCTGGCGCGGCGACCCGTGCCCGTGGTGCCAATGCCCGTGCTGATATCGGTGCCAAAGCCGTAGCCGGCACCGTCTCCCCGGTCGTTGCCGGCGCCGGGGCGGGCGGGGACGGCGAGCCGCGGTCTGGCGTTGCGTTCCCGTCCAGTCCCCCCACCCGTCTGGCCAAGCGCATCATCGCCTGCCTGGACGTGCGCGCCAATGACGCTGGGGACCTGGTGGTGACCAAGGGCGATCAGTATGATGTGCGCGAGGCGGGAGAGGTGCGCAATCTGGGCAAGCCCGTGGATCTGGCGCGGCGCTACTATGAAGAGGGTGCGGATGAGATCACCTTCCTCAACATCACCGCCTTTCGTGACTTTCCCCTCGCCGATCAACCCATGCTCGAGGTGCTGCGCCGGACCTCGGAGCAGGTTTTTGTTCCGCTTACCATCGGCGGCGGGATCCGCGCCTTCACCGATGGCGATGGCCGGCACTATTCCGCCCTGGAGGTGGCCGCCGAGTATTTCGCCTCCGGGGCGGACAAGATCTCCATCGGCAGCGACGCCGTCGCCACCGTCGAGCAGGTCCTGGCTCAGGGCGGACGCACCGGGGATAGCGCCATCGAGCAGATCGCCCACCGGTATGGCAATCAGGCGGTGGTCATCTCCATCGATCCTCGGCGGGTCTATGTGACTTCCCCCGAGGAGGCCCCCCGCCATCAGGTCATCCATACCGCCACCCCGGGGCCGCGGGGCGAGGCCTGGTGCTGGTTCCAGTGCACGGTCAAGGGCGGACGCGAAGGCCGGGACCTGGACGCGGTGACCCTGGCCCGGGTCTGTGAGCAGCTCGGCGCCGGCGAGATCCTCCTCAACTCCATCGACCGCGATGGCACGGGTATTGGCTTCGACCTGGAACTGATCCAGGCGGTGCGGGCGGCGGTGACCATCCCCGTCATCGCCTCCAGCGGCGCCGGCCGGGTGGAGCACTTTAGCGAGGTCTTCGCCGCCACCGATGTCGAGGCGGCCCTGGCTGCGGGCATCTTCCACCGTCGCGAGGTGCCCATCGCGGCGGTCAAGGCCCACCTGCATCAGACCGGTATCGAGGTGCGCCCCTAGGCAATCCCTCATGGGGAATTTCCCCCTAGGGATCATCGGCGACCCGATCTATCATTCCTTGCCATCCCCCCCGGAAGCCCGAGATTGCCATGCGTCTGACCCTCCTCCTGGTTTGTACCCTCCCGTTATTGCTCGCGGCCTGTAGCTCGAGTTCCCGCCAGGATGGCCCCGCCTCCGCGACCTATGTCCGCCCGGCCTCCGGTTCCACCCAGGTTCGCGGTGACTATGCCCGCAATCCCGCCGCCCAGGCCTTTGTCGAACGGATGGCGGCGGAGGGCTTCGATCGCGCCCAAGTGGCGGACTGGCTCTCCCGGGCGCAGCGCCAGCAGTGGATCATCGACTTCGTCCATCAGCCCCAGGCCAAGCCCTCCACCACGCCCACCGGGGCCTGGACCCGCTATCGCGCCAAGTTCCTCACCGAGGCCAATATCACCAAGGGGGTGCAGTTCTGGTCTCGCCATGAACGGGAGTTGCAACGCGCCCAGGACAAATACGGCGTTCCCGCGGAATACGTGGTGGCCATTATCGGCGTCGAGACCAACTGGGGCGGTTACATGGGCAAGCACCGGGTCATGGATGCTCTGGTCACCCTGGCCTTCGATTTCCCGCGCCGGTCCGATTATTTCACCGACGAACTGGCGGCCTATCTGCGCATGACGCGGGATGAGGGCATGGACCCCTTCCAGCCCAAGGGCTCCTATGCCGGGGCCATGGGCTATGGTCAGTTTATGCCCTCCAGTTATCTCAAGTGGGCTGTGGAGTTCGACGGCGATGGCCGGCGCGACCTCTGGAATCCCGTCGACGCCATCGGCAGCGTGGCCAATTATTTCGCCGTCCATGGCTGGCGGGCCGGCGAGCCCGTCGCCGTCCGGACAGGGGCCAGCGGTAACACCCACCTCAAGACCGGTTTTGACACCCGCTATGACCTCGATACCCTCGCCCGGGACGGTTTCCGCCCCGAGGGTCGGGTCCCTGCTGGCGAGGAGGTCAGTCTGATCCGCCTGGACGCGAGTGGCGGCTACCAGTACTGGCTGGGGCTGAACAACTTTTACGTCATCACCCGCTATAACCACAGCAGCTACTACGCCATGGCCGTGCATCAGTTAGCCCAGGCCATCCGCGCCCGACGGGGTGGTGGGTCGGATACCCGGCTGTCTGGCGTGGATGCGTTCTCTGCGCCACCCCTCTGATCCTGGACCCTCCAGACCCTGGATAAGCTACCCGTCACTGCCCTGCGCGGGGTCGGCCCGCGCCTCGCCGAGCGCCTGGCCCGGCTGGGCCTGGTAACGGTTCAGGACCTGCTCTTTCATCTGCCCCTGCGGTACCAGGATCGCTCTCGACCGCGCCCGATCGGTGCCCTTCAGCCCGGCGAGGTGGTGCCGGTCGAAGGTCAGGTGGCGGAGGCGCGGATCAGTCAGGGCCAGCGCCGCACCCTCAAAGTCCGTCTGGTGGATCCCTCGGGATCGCTTCAGTTGCGGTTTTTTCACTTCGGTGGTCACCAGAAGGGGACCCTGCTCCCCGGTACCCGGCTCAGCTGTTTCGGCGAGGTCCGGGCGAGGTCAGGGGATCCGACCCTGGAGATGATTCACCCCGAGTACCGTGTCCTTGCCACCGCCACCGAGACCCCTGCGCCCGATGAAGGCCTGACGCCGATCTATCCCGTCACCGCCGGGCTGCGGCAGGCCAGTCTACGCCCCCTGATCGACCAGGCCCTGGCCTGGCTCGACAGCGGTCCCGCTCCGCGTCCCGGG
The DNA here is from genome assembly GCA_009928645.1 of Gammaproteobacteria bacterium. Taxonomy (GTDB): domain Bacteria; phylum Pseudomonadota; class Gammaproteobacteria; order Chromatiales; family Chromatiaceae; genus M0108. The sequence continues at coordinate 5,865 of SACH01000046.1, forward strand.
GTCGAGCCAGCGGCCGGCGAAGCGACAGCATTCATTGGTGACGCCCCAGGGCCGGGTCCGGCGGCTGGCGAAGCGACAGCGTTCACACCTAATGCCCCGGGGCCGGTAGTGGAGTCGGCGGCTGGCGAAGCCATGGCATTCGGCGGTAGCGCTCCGGGATTAGGGCCTGGGCCAGGGGCTGGGTCGCCTGAGGCCAAAGCGAGGTCTGCACCCGCGGGCGCCGGCGGGCTGAGGGAGCTGTTGCCACCCGAACTTCTGGCGCCCCTGGGCTTGCCCGCGCTCACGGCTGCCCTGCGCTTCCTGCATCGTCCGCCCCGGGAGGCTCTGGGCCAGGAGCCGGGAGACCCACGGCATCCAGCCTTTCGCCGCCTGGCCTTCGAGGAACTGGTGGCCCACCAGGTGGCCCTGCGCCGACTGCGCCGTCAGCGCCAGCAGGTGACGGCACCGGTACTGGCGGGGAGCGGCGATTTGCGCGCCCGGCTGCGGGCTACCCTGGCTTTCGCCCTCACCGCCGCCCAAGAGCGGGTCCTGGGAGAGATCGCCGCCGATCTGGCCCAGCCACGCCCCATGCTGCGTCTCCTTCAGGGGGATGTGGGGTCGGGGAAGACGGTGGTGGCGGCCCTCGCCGCGCTGCAGGCGGTGGAGGCGGGCTGCCAGGTAGCCCTCATGGCCCCCACGGAACTCCTCTCCGAGCAACACCGGCGCAACCTGACTGCCTGGTTGGGGCCTCTGGGCCTGGAGCCCGCCTGGCTCACTGGACGGCACAAGGGCAGGGAGCGCGAGGAACGCCTGGCGGGTATCGCCGCCGGTGAGGCGCGGATCGTGGTGGGTACCCACGCCCTCTTTCAGGACGAGGTCGTTTTTCAGGATCTGGGGCTGGTGATCATCGACGAGCAGCACCGCTTCGGCGTCCATCAGCGTCTCAGGCTGCGCGAGAAGGGCACCGTGGGGGGTGGGGCGCCGCACCAGCTCATCATGACCGCCACCCCCATCCCGCGCTCCCTGGCCATGACGCTCTATGCCGACCTGGATTTATCGGTCATCGACGAGCTGCCTCCGGGGCGCACGCCGGTGACCACGGTGGCGGTGCCGGATAACCGCCGCGAGGAAGTCATGGCGCGGGTGCGGGAGGCCTGCCAACGCGGGCGCCAGGCCTACTGGGTCTGCACCCTGATCGAGGAGTCCGAGGTCCTCCAGTGTCAGGCGGCCGAGGATACGGCCCTGGCCCTCAGCCAGGCCCTGCCGGGCCTGCGCATCGGCCTGGCTCACGGCCGCCTGAAGGGTGCGGAACGGGAGGTCGTGATGGGGCAGTTCGCCGGGGGAGAGGTCGATCTGCTGGTGGCGACCACGGTCATCGAGGTCGGCGTGGACGTACCCAATGCCAGCCTGATGATCATCGAAAACCCGGAGCGTCTGGGGCTGGCCCAATTGCACCAGTTGCGCGGTCGGGTCGGCCGGGGCTCTCAGGCCAGCCATTGCCTGCTGCTCTACCGCGCCCCCCTGACGGCGGCGGCCCGGGAGCGCATCGAGCTTCTGCGGCGCAGCACCGATGGTTTCGAGATCGCCCGACACGACCTGGCGATGCGTGGGCCGGGTGAGGTCCTGGGCCGCCGTCAGACCGGCGAGATGCAGTTTCGCCTGGCTGATCCCGCTGCCGACGAGCCGCTGCTGGCGGCGGCCCGCCGGGCGGCGGACTGGCTTCTGGACCGCTGTCCGGACCGGGTGGACCCGCTGATCGCCCGCTGGCTGGGAACTCGGGAGGCTCTGGGGGGGGTCTGAGCCTCCCGCAACGGTCCGCCGGTCAGCCGGTCCGCCCAGGCCTGCGCCCAGCTTGAACCCTATGTCATAATTCCCAGCCAATCGGTCACCCGACCGGGACCGGTGCTCCCATGACCGGCGCGAGCATCGCGCAGAGATGCTTAACATGCGGAACAACTCAAGAGGCTGATCTCGGCCATGAAGTCATCCATCAACCCCGGTTTTACGGGCCCCCGTTGTTTGGGAATGATGCCCCAAACCCCGATGAGGGCCCGATCCCCGGCAGCTACGGCCACCCTCACGGGTGGCCGCTAATCTGACCATGACACTAGGCCCCATGAACCTGGCCGCGAACACTCAGCCCCCGGCGCCCCTGGACTGGCGGGAGCGCCTGCGCGCCTACGCCCTGCTGGTGCGTTTTCACCGCCCGATCGGCAGTCTGCTGCTGCTCTGGCCGGCCCTCTGGGCGCTCTGGCTGGCGGGGGAGGGCCAGCCGCCCTGGCCCGTGGTCCTGATCTTCATCGCCGGGGTCTTTCTCATGCGCTCAGCCGGCTGCGCCATCAACGACTATGCCGATCGCGACTGGGATGGCCGGGTGCGGCGCACCCAGGAGCGGCCCCTGGCCACCGGGCTGGTGAGTCCCCGGGAGGCGCTGGGCGTATTTCTGGCGCTGAGCCTGGTGGCCTTCCTAGTGGCTCTGCCCCTGAATTGGCTCACCATCGCCTTGTCCCCGGTCGCCCTGGGCTTGGCGGCCCTCTACCCCTTCATGAAGCGCTTTACCCACTGGCCCCAGGTCTTCCTCGGCGCGGCTTTCGGTTGGGCGGTGCCCATGGCCTACACCGCCGTGCTCGACACTGTTCCCCTCCAGGGCTGGCTGCTGTTCCTCGCCGCCCTGATCTGGGCCCTGATCTATGACACCCAATATGCCATGGTGGACCGCGACGACGATCTCGCCATCGGTATCAAGTCCACCGCCATCCGTTTCGGCCACTACGACCGGCTGATCATCGGCCTGCTGCAACTGGTATTTCTCGCCCTCATGGCCTACATCGGGCTCGCGGCGGGGCGGGGCGCCTGGTTCCTGCTCGGCCTGGCGGTAGCGGCCGGTCTCGCCGTCTATCAGCAGGTGCTGATCCGCGACCGCGAACCCAGCGCCTGTTTCCGAGCCTTTCTCAATAACAATACCCTGGGCCTGGCCCTCTTTCTCGGCCTCTGGCTGGACTACGCCTGGTCCTGAGCCCGGATTGACATGAAAGTATTGGCTCCCTTCGTCAGTCGCTTCGGGAAGAACCTGGCCGGCGGGGCGATGGAATTGACGATGGGACTTGCGCCGGTTATTGCGGAACGATGACCCGGCTGGGCGGGTCGAAGCCGGAACCTTGCGTGGTTATACCCGATCCAAAGATTTTCCCCGGTTAAGGGCCGGAACCCTTTACTGACTGTCCCAACTTCCCTTAGGCACCTCACTCACCTGTAAGGAATCATCACCATGACCCTGCGTTCCCTGTTGTTCTTGTTCTTCGCCGCCCTCTTGTCCCTGCCGGCCTGGGCCGCCGAGGAGGGCTTCGATTACGCCGTGCTCCCCAATCCGCAACCGACGGAGACCGGCGATAAGATCGAGGTGGTGGAGGTCTTCATGTACACCTGCCCCCATTGCTTCCATCTCGAACCGACCCTGGCACAGTGGCGCCAGACCCTGCCGGCGAACGTGGCCTTCCGGCGCATGCCGGCAGTGTTCGGGCCCAAGCCTGACCTCATGGCCCGCGCCTTCTTCGCCGCTGACCTGATGGGGGCCGAGGAGCCGTTTACCCAGGCCATGTTCGATGCGCTGCACGTGAAGAAACAGAAAATCACGGACGAAGCCGCCGTGGTCGCAGTGGCTGAGGCGGCGGGGCTGAAGGGTCCAGAATTCCTCAAGGCCCTGAATTCCTTCGATGTCAACATGAAGGTCAATCGCGCCCGCCAAGCCACCAACCAGTACGGCATCGACGGGGTCCCCGCGGTGGTGGTGAATGGCAAGTATCGGACCAGTCCCGCCCAGGCCAGCAGTCGTGACGGCATGATTAAGGTCATGGATCAACTCATCGCCAAGGAGACCCAGGCCCCTTGAGCCCAGCGGCCGCCGTCCCCAAGCTCAATCGTAGTAGTGTGGTTTGACCTCCTCGATGGCGGTGATTTCGGGTGGAGGGGGATGGCGCTCGACCACCCAGCCGGGTAATTTGGCCTGATTGGCGTGGTAGAGGGCCTCGGACTCGAAGAGGATCAGGACCAGCACCGTCACCATGACCGGCAGGATGCCCATGCCGACCACGATCGCCCAGACCGCCTCCTTGCGCCACCCCAACTGGCTGTATCCCATCCAGCCCAGAAAGGCGACGAGCAGTAGCAGGAGGAGCATGATGATGAAAAAGCGGCTGCGGCGGGCGCAGACCTGCCAGTGACACATGGGATACCAGGGGTCCCGCTTCAGGGAACGCCGCGCCCGCCAGAGGGTATAGCTGAGCAGGCTGAAGGAAATGAGGGGCGGTAGCGCCATGACCCAGGGGAAGCTGCCCGCCAGGCCGCCCAGGCCTACGGTCAGCAGGATGTGATTGGCGATGAGATTAGTCAGAAAGATCTCGTGGGGGATGTTGGCCTGTTTGATCTCGGCCGGGCTGACATGAAAGCGCATGGGGAGTCACCGGGTTGGGCGCGGCCCCCGACCGGAACGGGAGACAGCGGTCATGTGGGGCCTGTACCCATTCAGCCCCCCCCTCTCCCCAACCCTCCCCCGCCGGGGGGGAGGGAGCAGGAGAATCAGCAGCTTGTGCCGCCGAAGCCCTCCTTGGGCGTGAAGGGTCTGAACGAATACGGGGGCGTTGGCTTGTGAGTATAGACATTAAATGGCGTTATCAGGGTAGACCCAGCCCAGCCATCGATGGCTGACAGGCCGCTTCCGACGACCGATCCCCAGGGCGGCCAGCGGCGGCGACCCCCGGCGACCGGATCTCAGGTCGACCAGCGGCTCGGTACCCCTAAAGCCGGTCGATGCCGTTAAGCTGCCGGGTGTTCAGGTTGGGCATGACCACAGACGGGGCAGGCCGGGTCCGCGGGCAGGCGCAGGGTGCGAAACTCCATGCGCAGGGCATCGATCAGCAGCAGGCGCCCGCTGAGGGGCTGCCCGGCGCCGGTGAGGACCTTAAGGGTCTCCGTAGCCTGGATGGTGCCGACGATGCCGACCAGGGGGGAGAGGACGCCATTATTGGCGCAGGTCGCGTCCTCCTGGCCTTCCCGGGGGTAGAGACATTGGTAGCAGGGGCCGCCGGGGGTGCCGGGGAAGACGACGATCTGGCCCTCGGCGCGGATGGCGGCGCCGGAGATCAGGGGGATGCGGTGCTGGTGACAGGCGGCGTTGACCGCGAAGCGGGTGGCGAAGTTGTCGCAGCAGTCCACAACTGCGTCGACCCCGGTGAGCAGGGCCGGCAACTGCTCGGCGTCGATGACGTCGGCATGGCCCTCGATCTGGACCTCCGGATTGAGGGCGGCGAGGGCCTGGCGGGCGGATTCGACCTTGGTCAGGCCCAGGCGGGGGGTGTCGTGGAGGATCTGGCGTTGGAGGTTGCTCAGGTCCACCCGATCGAAGTCCGCCACCCGTAGGTGGCCGACCCCGGCGGCGGCCAGGTAGAGGGCCACCGGGGAGCCCAGGCCACCCAAGCCGACGATCAGGACCCGGGACTGGAGCAGCCGCTCCTGGCCCGCGATGCCGATGGCTGGCAGCAGGATCTGGCGGCTGTAGCGCAGGAGTTGGTCGTCGGTCATGCGCGGTAGCCCCAGGTCGAGCGGGGCTGGCCCGCAAGGTCGTCACGGGTGGCGATGCCGGTAAAACCGGCCGCGGTGAGCAGGGCCCGGACCGCCGGCGCCTGGTCGAAGCCATGTTCCAGGACCAGCAGGCCGCCGGGTTTGAGGCAGGTCCGGGCCTGGGGGACGAGACGGCGGTAGGCGTCGAGACCCTCCGGACCCGCGGCCAGGGCGGTGCGGGGTTCGCGGGGCAGGTCGCCGCGGCTCAGGTGGGGGTCGGCGCTGGGAATGTAGGGCGGGTTGGCGATCAGGGCGTCCAGGCTGGCGGGGGCCAGGGGGGCAAGCCAGTCCGCGCGGATGACCCAGGCGTTGGTTGCACCCTCGCGGCGCAGGTTGTCCGCCGCCACCACCGCCGCCCCGGGGCTGAGGTCCAGGGCGAGCAGGGTCCAGGCGGGGCGCTCCAGGGCCAGGGCCAGGGCGATGGCACCGCTACCGGTACCGGCATCCGCCACGATCAGAGGGGCCGGCGCGGCCAGGAGTTCCAGGGCGAGTTCGACCAGCAGCTCGGTCTCGGGACGCGGGATCAGGGTATCGGGGGTGACCCGCAGCTCCTGCTTCCAGAAGGCCTGGTGGCCGCGGAGGTGGGCGATGGGCTCCCCGGCCAGGCGTCGCGCCAGGAGCGCGGCAAAGTGCTGGGCCTGCCCCGGGGAGGGGATGCGCTCCGGCCAGGCGAGCAGGGTCTCGCGCCGGCAACCGGTAGCCTCGGCAAGCAATAGCTCCGCCTCCAGTCGGGGCTCCGCGTGGGGCAGGGCGGCCAGACGCTCCCTGGCATCGGCTAGCAACTTGCCCATGCAGGATAGAAACGGTGGTGCCCCGGTGAAGCGTCCGCCATGATCATCGGTAGGCACGTCCGCAGGGGCCATGCCAGTGGGAGCAGCGTGGTTAAGGTCCATGCCAGTGGTTAGCAAGTCGTCCACGGGGCCATGCCAGCGGGCGCCAATGCCTGATCGGGACTGACCCAAGCCAGGGCATGGGCCTCGCCAAGAGGGGTTACGTCAGCCACGGGCCCCGTCGGGGGAAGCTGGACAGGGATCGCCGTGGGTGAATGTCAGGGGCGGGTCCTCAGGCATCCATCATGGCCGCCAGTTGCTCGGCCTGATATTCCTGGAGCAGGGGGTCGATGACCTGATCGAGCTGGCCGAGGAGGATCTCCTCCAGCTTGTAGAGGGTCAGGTTGATGCGATGGTCGGTGACCCGGTTCTGGGGGAAGTTGTAGGTACGGATGCGCTCGGAACGATCGCCGCTGCCGACCTGGAGCTTGCGCGACTGGGCCTGCTCGCTGATCTGGGCCTCCTGGGCCTGGGCGAGGAGCTTGGCCTGGAGCAGGGCGAGGGCCCGGGCGCGGTTCTTGTGCTGGGAACGCTCGTCCTGACACTCGACGACGATGCCGGACGGCAGGTGGGTGAGGCGCACGGCGGAATCGGTCTTGTTGACGTGCTGACCGCCGGCACCAGAGGAGCGGTAGGTGTCGACCCGCAGGTCCTTGGGGTCGATCTCCACCCCGCCCACGGCCTCGACCTCGGGGAGGATGGCGACGGTGCAGGCGGAGGTGTGGATACGGCCCTGGGATTCGGTCTCGGGGACGCGCTGGACGCGGTGGGCGCCGGACTCGAACTTGAGGCGGGAATAGACCCCGCTGCCGCTGAGGCGGGCCACCACCTCCTTGAAGCCGCCGAGTTCCCCCTCGCTGGCGCTGATCTGTTCCGTGCGCCAGCCGCGTAGTTCGGCATAGCGCAGGTACATGCGCAGCAGATCGGCGGCGAAGAGGGCCGCCTCGGCGCCCCCGGTGCCGGCGCGCACCTCGAGGAAGACGTTGGCCTGGTCGTGGGGGTCCGCCGGGATCAGCAGGCGTAGCAGTTCCGGCTCCAGGGTCAGGCGCCGCTCCCGGGCGGCGTCGATCTCCTCCCGTGCCAGGTCGGCCATCTCTGAGTCGGCGAGGAGGGCCTCGGCGGCGGCCAGGTCGTCCTCCGTCCGCTGGTAGTCGCCAAAGGCGAGGGCGAGGGGTTCGAGCTGGGCGTATTCCTGGCCCAGGGCGCGGAAGCGCGCCGGATCGGCCTGGACCTCGGGTTCCGCCAGCAGGGCGGTGATCTCGGCGTGGCGCTCGGCGAGACGCTCCAGCTTGCGCTGGATGGAGGGATTCATGCGGCGTTCTGTTTCCGGCCCAAGTCGAAGAGGGCGTTGGCGGCATCGAGCAGTTCCGCCTCGCCTTCCCGGCCCGCTTGGCGGAGCCGGGCGCTGGGGGCGTGCAGGAACTTGTTGGTGAGGGTGTTGGCGAGGAAGGCCAGGACCTCGTCCGCGGGCTTGCCGGCCTCCAGGCGACGGCGGGCCTGGGCGAGGACCTGGTCACGAATGTCCTCGGCGCCACGGCGGAAGTCCTGGATCAGGTCCACGGCGTCCAGGGAACGCAGCCAGGCGAGGAAATCCGTGGCGTGAAACTCGATGATCTCCCGGGCGGCGGCGGCGGCGGCCTGGCGGGAGCGCAAACCGTCCTCGACCACGTCCTGGAGGTCGTCCACGGTGTAAAGGTAGACATCATCGAGCTCGCCCACCTCCGGCTCGATGTCGCGCGGGACGGCGATGTCCACCATGAAGACCGGGCGGTGGCGGCGGGCCTTGAGGGCCCGCTCCACCGTGCCCTTGCCCAGGACCGGGATGGGGCTGGCGGTGGAGGAGATGACGATGTCCGCCTCGGGCAGGTGAGTGCCGAGTTCGGTGAGGGCGATGGCGTAGCCGTCGAACTCCGCGGCCAGGGCATGGGCCCGCTCGACGGTGCGGTTGGCGACGATGATGCGACCGACGCCTTGCTGGCGCAGGTGGCGGGCGGCCAATTCGATGGTCTCCCCGGCGCCGATGAGCAGGGCGGTCTGGTCCTTGAGGTCGGTGAAGATCTGCCGTGCCAGGCTAACGGCGGCGAAGGCCACGGAGACCGGGCTGGTGCCGATGGCCGTGTCGGTGCGCACCTGCTTGGCGACGGCGAAGGTGTGCTGGAAGAGGCGGCCGAGGAGTTTACCGGCGGTACCGTGATCGCAGGCGGTCTGGAAGGCGGTCTTGACCTGGCCAAGGATTTGGGGTTCACCCAGCACCATGGAGTCGAGGCCGCTGGCCACTTCCAGGAGGTGGGTGACGGCCGCGCGATCGACGTGAGTGAAGAGATAAGGGGACAGGCGGACCGCCTCGATGCCGTGGAAGCGGGCTAGCCAGTCTGCCACGCACTCCCGACGCGAACCATTGAGGACGCAATAGATCTCAGTCCGATTGCAGGTGGAGAGGATAGCGCCCTCGCTGAGGGCTGGGTCTTCCGCCAGGCTGCGCAGGGCCCCGGCGAGGATGTCCGGTCCGAAGGCGATACGCTCGCGGATGTCCACCGGGGCGGTCTTGTGATTGAGTCCAACGGCCAATAGTGTCATGGTGTAACTTAGAGCAACAAAATCCGCCGCGATTCTTGGATATCGGGGCCGCGGATGCAAGCCTTGGATCGCGTTTGTTTGATTTTCACCCTACCAGTGCCTGGCCATCCGGGCCTTCGCTGTAGTGTTGCGGGTGGAATCGGCGGTTTATACTGCAATCCACAATTGGCTGACCGGTTAGTCCGGTAAGCCCATCACCCCTACCCAATCCCCCAACCTTTTGCCCTGTCTTCCCGGTTTTGCGACCCCCCATGCGCCTTGTCTACCTCCTGATCGCCTTGCTGAGTTCCCGGGCCTTGCTGCTGCCGGATATGGTCAGCGCCATGGAGTCATCGCCGGGCGCCGTCCCACTGTCGTTGCCTTCCGCGCCGCTGCCGGCGCCAGGCCCGGCCGGCACGACTCCAGCCTCTGCCTCCATGGGGGCGGTGCTGGTCGATCCGGTACCCCTGGGCGCGGTCGCCGACCCGCCCACCGGCCTCACCCGGGAACTGATGTTCCATGTCCTGGCCGGCCAGATCGCCGCTCAGCGTGGTGAGCATCAGGCGGCTTTCCGGCACTTTATGGAGGCCGCTCAACAGGCCCGGGATGAGGCCCTGGCGGAGAAGGCAGCGCGTGCCGCGCTGGCCGTGGGGGAGGAGGAGGCCATCGGCCAGGGGGTTGCCCTCTGGCTGGACATCGCCCCCGATTCCCTCGCCGCTCATCAGCTTGCCGCCTTCGTCCGCTTGCAGCGCCAAGATTTGGACGGGGCCATGTTCCATTTGCGCCGGCTGGTCAATCTGACCTCGGACGGGGGGGAGAGCGGTTTTGTGCAACTCGCCCGCTTGGTCCACAAACTGCGGCCGCCGGGTCAGCGCATGGAGGTGATGGAACTTCTGACCCAGGATGAACCGGAAAACGCCGATGCCTGGTTTGCCCGCGCCCTGGTGGCGGCGGGGACCGAGCGTAACGAGGAGGCGGTGGCGGCAGCCCGGCGTGCGACCGAGCTGCGACCGGAGTGGACCGAACCTCGCCTCTTTCTGGTCCAGTTACTCAAGGACCTGGAGCGGCCGGCGGAGGCCCGGGAGACGCTGGAACGGTTTGTGGCCGAGCAGCCCCGGGACCAGAGCCTACAGACCCTCTATGCCCAGTTCTTGGTCGATGAGAAGGAACTGGAGCGGGCCCGCGAGGTCTTTGCCACCCTGCTGGTGGAATCACCGCGGGAGCCCGATGTCCTCTTCGCCTTGGGTATTCTCTCCCTGCAACTTGAGGACCTGGCTGCTGGGCGCGATTATTTCACCCGGCTGCGGGACTCCGAGGAACGCCGGGATGATGCCGCCTATTATCTGGGGCGGGTGGAAGAACTGGATGGCAAGCCCGAAGCCGCATCGCGCTGGTACGACAAGGTGCGCGGCGCTCATGCCCTAGATGCCCGCATTCGCCTGACCCGTATCGAGGCCCAGGGCGGAGATCTGACCAAGGCGCGCGAACGGCTGCGGCAGTTACGCGATCAGAATCGTAAGCAGGCCGTGCTGCTATTTCTGGTCGAGGCCGAACTCCTGGCTGAAATGGGCCTTAATCCCGAGGCGATGAAGGTCTACGACGCGGCGCTGGCGGCCTATCCCGACGATCGGGAACTGCTCTACGCCCGGGGGTTGCATGGGGCGGCCATGCAGCGTCTGGAGGTGGTGGAGTCTGATCTGCGCCGACTCCTCGACCTGGAGCCGGACCATGCCGATGCCCTCAATGCCCTCGGTTATTCCCTGGCGGACATGAGCGACCGTTACACCGAGGCCTTGGACCTGATCGAGCGCGCCCTGGCCCTCAAGCCCGATGAGGGGGCCATCCTAGATAGCATGGGCTGGGTCCAGTATCGCCTTGGCCGGTTGGAATCGGCCCTGGACTATCTGCGCCAGGCCAGTGCCAAGTTGCCCGATGATCCCGAGGTCGCCGCGCATCTGGGGGAGGTCCTCTGGGCCCTGGATCAACGGGACGAGGCTCGCCAGGTCTGGGACAAGGCTCGGGCCGCCTCTCCAGAGCATGCCTATCTGCTGCGGGTCCTCGATCGCCATCATCTCGCACCGAACGGTTCTCAGCCCTAATGGCTTCCGGGGTGGTTACGGGGATGGCGACTGGTTGGCCGGCACCGGCGAAGCTCAACCTGACCCTGCGTATTCTGGGGCGGCGCGCCGACGGTTACCACCGGCTGCAGACCCTGTTTCAGTTTCTCGACGTTGGCGATGACTTGCATCTGACCGTCCGTCCGGATGGCCAGATCCGGCTCCTGATCCCTGTCCCTGGGGTCCCCGACGAGGAGAACCTGGTCGTGCGCGCCGCCCGTCTCCTCCAGGCCGTGACCGGTTGTCAGCTGGGTGTTGACCTGCGTCTGGACAAGCGTCTGCCCCAAGGGGGCGGGTTGGGCGGCGGTAGTTCAGACGCGGCTACCACGCTAGTGGCCCTCAACCAGCTCTGGGGTACAGGATTGGGGGAGGATGAACTGGCGGAACTGGGCCTCGCCTTGGGGGCGGACGTACCGGTTTTTGTCCGCGGCCGGGCGGCGTGGGGGGAGGGCGTCGGGGAGCGGTTGACGCCGGTGATGGTACCGGAGTGCTGGTTTCTGGTGATGACGCCACCCTGCATGGTGACTACGGCCGACGTCTTTCGCCATCCCAAATTGACAAGAAATTCGCCCTCAATCACAATTACCGACTTCATTTCGGGGGATGACCGCAACGACTGCCTGGAAGTCGTGCGCGGGGGCTATCCTCCCGTGGCGCGGGCCATAGCCTGGCTCGATGGCTTTGCCAGAGCCCGGTTGACCGGAACCGGGGCCTGCGTCTTTGCTAGTTTCAGCTCCCGGGCCGAGGCTGAGGCCGTGCTGCTTCAGGCCCCAGCCGAGTTGTCGGGTTTCGTGGCGCGAGGCTTGAATCGCTCGCCGCTTCTGGACCGGCTGGCCGCCGGTTGATTTTTGGGGTGTCGCCAAGTGGTAAGGCACTGGGTTTTGATCCCAGCATTCCCAGGTTCGAATCCTGGCACCCCAGCCAAATTCCGCATCCTAATGAGACGACGGTCCGACGACGGCATCTCCGGCGCACCGTTATTGTCCCTGTGCCGTGGCGTTGGGGGATTCCTGCCGTGCCCACCAGTCATATGATGGTCTTTACCGGTAATGCCAACCCGGCGCTGGCCAGTGAGATCGCTACCTACCTGAATTTGCCCCTCGGCAAGGCCGTATTGGGCCAGTTCAGCGATGGGGAGGTGATGGCAGAGATCCAGGAAAACGTCCGCGGCCGGGATGTCTTCGTCGTTCAGCCCACTTCGGCGCCCACCAACGATCATCTCATGGAACTCCTGGTGATGATCGATGCCCTGCGCTGGGCCTCCGCCAAACGTATCACGGCAGTCATCCCCTACTTTGGCTATGCCCGTCAGGACCGGCGCCCACGCTCGGCGCGGGTGCCCATTACGGCACGCCTGGTGGCCAAAATGCTGGGCCAGGCGGGCGCCAACCGGGTGCTCACCGTCGATCTCCATGCCGACCAGATCCAGGGCTTTTTCGACATCCCTGTCGACAATGTTTACGCCTCCCCAATCCTCTTGGGTGACGTCTGGCGGCAGAAGTACCCCAACCTGTTGGTGGTCTCACCGGACGTGGGCGGGGTAGTGCGCGCGCGCGCCCTCGCCAAGCGGCTGGATGACGCTGAACTGGCCATCATCGACAAGCGGCGTCCCCGGCCCAACGAGGCCAAGGTCATGAACATCATCGGTGATGTGGAGGGGCATTCCTGCGTCATCATCGACGACCTAGTCGATACCGCCGGGACGCTCTGCCAAGCCGCCGGGGCCCTCAAGGATCATGGCGCGGCGCGGGTGGTGGCCTATTGCACCCATCCGGTCCTCTCCGGCAAGGCGGTGGAAAATATCGCCAACTCCCGGCTGGATGAACTGGTGGTGACCAATACCATACCCCTCCGCCCCGAGGCCTTGGGCTGCGGGCGCATCCGCCAACTCAGCATCGGGGAATTGCTCGCCGAGACGATGCGCCGGATCGCTACCGCGGAGTCCGTCAGCTCGCTCTTTATCGATTGAGCGCTGACGTGATCGCCACGTGATGCATCCGCTGCTTCATGGTTGCAGGCTTGGCCCTCAGGACGCTGAGCCGGTAGGACCCATCATCCTTTTTTCTTCCCGCGGGAAGAGTCTGTCCGTCGCCTGGTCGCGGGTTGACGGATACCTGTAACGTAAGCAACCAGTGGAGCACTCCCAACATGATTGAGAATTTTGAAGTCCTGGCCGAACCCCGGGGCGATGCAGGGAAAGGTGCGAGCCGCCGCCTGCGCCGTACCGGCCGCGTTCCGGCCATTGTCTACGGCGCGCACCGGGAACCGGAGATGGTCAGCTTGACCCACAATGAGCTGATTCAGCACTTGGAGCATGAAGCCTTCTACTCCCACATCCTCACCCTCAAGGTCAATGGTCTGGCCCAGGCGGTGGTCCTCAAGGATCTGCAGCGCCATCCGGCCAAGCCCTTTATCCTGCATGCTGATTTCCAGCGCGTCCAGGCCGATGAAAAGCTGCGCATGACCGTGCCGATCCACTTTATCAACGAGTCGGCCTGCAAGGGCGTCAAGCTGGGCGGTGGGGTGGTCTCCCATAACCTCACCGAAATCGAGATCAGCTGTTTGCCCAAGGACCTGCCGGAATTCATCGCCCTGGATCTGACGGACCTGGAACTAGGTGGAATCATCCATCTTTCCGAGGTACCTCTGCCGGAGGGCGTCGAGTTGGCTCAGGCCCCGGACCCGGACGAGCCCGTGGTGGTCATTCACAGCGGCCATGGCGGTGCGGAGGAAGGCGGAGAGTAGGCCGGCTCCCGCGCCTGTCCCCGCCTCTGGGAGTCCTCGCGGACACCCCGCGGCCCGCCGCTGGCGGGCCGCGTGCCATCCCCTTCAAGACCTTGCGCTTTTCTTACCCGCCGGCCTGACACGGCCCATGTTATCCCCCGTCCTTGGCCTGGCATCCCCTTTGTGGAGAGACATCCATGCCAGACCAAGGCATCCGCCTCATCGTTGGCCTGGGAAACCCGGGTCCCCAGTACGAGTCCACCCGCCACAATGTCGGCTTCTGGTTCCTCGATGCCCTCGCGGCGCACCATCAGGGCCAGTTCCGGACGGAAATCAAGTTTCATGGCGCTTTCTGCCGGTTGCTGGTCGGCGGTGTTGACCTGCGGCTGCTCAAGCCCGCCACCTTCATGAACCGGAGTGGCCAGTCCCTGGGGGCGCTGGTGCGCTATCACGACATCCCCGTTCAGGCCATTCTGGTGGCCCATGACGACCTCGATCTCCCCGTCGGTGCCGTGCGGTTGAAGCAGGGGGGCGGTCATGCCGGTCACAACGGTCTGCGCGACATTATCAATGTCCTGGGCAGCCGCGATTTCTGGCGACTGCGCATCGGTATCGACCACCCCGGCGACCGGGAACAGGTCGTCAACTATGTCCTGGGACGGCCCTCCCGGGATGAGGAAGGTCACATCCTTGGCGCGCTGGATGACGCCGAATGCTGTCTCCCCGATCTCCTGGCCGGAGAATTTCAGCGGGTTATGAATCGCCTGCACAGCGGACGATAAAACCGCGCCCAAAGGCCATAACATAATTGCAACCAAATGTTGCAATTATTGCGACTTTGCGGTAGTTTTTATCCAAATAACAACAAATCCGAGCTCCCTTACCTCTCTGGGCGGAACTTTCCGACTTTTGTCTATTTTTTCAAGACCGTGATGGTCTTGCCCTACCTGTCCTTCGCGGGGGGGGCAGCGTGCCCCAATTTAGCGGCAAAAATGATTCAAACTGTTACAAAGACGATTGAGGAGTTGCGCAACCATGAACCACCAGTTGCAGCGAGCGATTGCCCTAGGCCTGATCAGTGGCCTGGCGATCCCGACCGCGGTCCTGGCCTCTAACGGCTACTACGCCTTTGGCTGGGGAACACCGTCCAAGGCCATGGGCGGCGTGGCGACCGCCCTGCCGCAGGACACCCTGGTAACCGCCACCAATCCGGCGGGCATGGGTTTCATCGGCACCAGCCTGGACATCGGCGTGTCCTTCTTCAGCCCCTCACCCCGGGGTTATGAGGCCAATAACGATTATTCCCGTAACGAGATGGGTTTTCCGACCTCCGGCTTTGTCACCCCGGGTCGTTATGACAGTGACAGCGACTGGTTTCTGGTCCCCAGCTTGGGCTACAACCATGTCCTCAATGACCAGATGACCGTCGGTATCTCCATCTTCGGCAATGGCGGTATGAACACCAATTATAAGGAGCGCCCGGTGTGGGAGAATTTCGCCGGCGCTCCTAATCAACTTGCCATTGGTCCCGGCATGACGCCACCACCGGGCACCTTCGCCGCCCCGAATGGCTTCCTCTTCACCATGGGTCCAGATGGCAATCCCGTGCCGGTGACGAACCCCAATGCCACGCCACAGCAGGGTAACGTCAACCCCGGTGGGATCTTCACCGCCACCACACCCACCGGTGTCAATCTCGAACAACTGTTTGTCGAGATTCCCTTTACTTACAAAATCAACAAGCAGCATTCCCTGGGCATTGCCCCCGTCTTCGCCGCCCAGAGCTTCGAGGCCAAGGGTCTGGAGCCTTTCCGGCAGATGTCCCTCTATCCGGACGCGGTCTCCAACAACGGCAAGGACTGGTCCTATGGCTACGGCCTCCATCTGGGCTGGGTGGGCGAAATCAACGACCAATTGACCCTGGGTGCCTCTTACCGCACCAAGCTGTGGATGTCCGATTTCGATGACTACAAGGGCCTCTTCGCCGACGAGGGGAACTTTGACATCCCGGCGATGCTGAATCTGGGCCTGGCTTTCAAGGTCCAGCCCAATATCACCCTGGCCTTCGATTGGCAGCGGATCTTTTATAACGAGATCAATTCGGTTGGCAATTCCAACAATGTCAACGTCATGCCCTGCATGATGGGCATCAAGTCCGATAGCTGCCTGGGCGGCAAGAATGGCCTGGGCTTCGGCTGGGATGACATGGATGTCTTCAAGCTGGGCGCCCGGTGGGACTACGACGAGAAGTTCAGTTTCATGGCCGGCGCCAGCTATGCCAGCGATTTCGCCCCGGACACCGAGGGCCTCTTCAACGTCATGGCCCCGGCCACCATCCAGTGGACCTTCACCTTGGGCGCGACCTATCGCCATAGCAAGAGCGACAGCTTCAATTTCTCCTTTGCCTGGATGCCCGAGGCAACGCTGGACGAGGGAACCAACGCCAATATCACCGGTGCCCAGACCGGCAGTCTTTATATGGAGCAGAAGGACATCGAGATCAGCTGGAATCATCGCTTCTGAGCGCGATAGCCAGCGATGCTGGCTGAAAGAACGGCGTCCCGCTTGCGCGGGGCGCCTTTCTGCGTAGCGGGGACTGCTCGGACTGTGGCCGGGAATGCCCTCAGGAGGGGCGGGAATAAGGATGGCGGTCGGCCGGCTGGTATTGCCGCGACCAGGCAGGGTTCAGGCCGGACGCGCCGCTAGCCGACCGATGGAGTAGTAAATGAGCCCGCTGGCAGTCGCGAGCTGGGGGTTGTAGAGATTGCGGCCGTCGAAGACGACGGGGGTCTTGAGCCGGTCCTTGAGGGTGGCGAAGTCGACGCCCCTGAATTGGTTCCACTCGGTGACGATGGCCAGACCGTCAGCACCCTCAAGGGCCGTAAGGGGGTCATCGACCAGTTCCAGATCGGTACGTTCGCCATAGAGGCGGCGGGCCTCCGTCATGGCGACCGGATCATAGGCGCGGACACGGGCGCCCGCGGCCCAAAGGGCCTCCATCAGGCGACGGCTGGAAGCCTCGCGCATGTCGTCGGTGTTAGGCTTGAAGGCCAGGCCCCAGACGGCAAAGGTGCGTCCGCGCAGATCGCCCTGGAAGTGGTCGCGTATCTTGGTGAACAGGACCTCCTTCTGCCGGTCGTTGACCGCCTCGATGGCGGTGAGGAGCTCGGCGCGATAACCGATGGCGCTGGCGGTCCGCTCCAGGGCGCGCACGTCCTTGGGAAAACAGGAGCCGCCGTAGCCGCAGCCCGGATAGATGAACTGGTAGCCGATGCGGGGATCGGAACCGATCCCGACCCGGACCTGCTCGATGTCCGCGCCGACGGCCTCGGCGATGTTGGAGAGCTCGTTCATGAAGCTGATCTTGGCGGCCAGCAGGGCATTGGCGGCGTATTTGGTCAGCTCCGCCGAGCGGACGTCCATCACCAGGACCCGGTCGTGATTGCGGTTGAAGGGGGCGTAGAGGGCGCGCAGCAGTTCCCCCGTCCGGGGATTGTCGGTCCCGACCACGATCCGGTCGGGACGCATGAAATCCTCAATGGCGGCCCCTTCCTTAAGGAATTCCGGGTTTGAGACTACGTCAAGCTCATGTGTCACGCCGCGTCGGGCGAGGGCCTGGCGGATGGTGGTCGCGACCTGATCCGCGGTGCCGACCGGGACCGTGGACTTGTCGACGACAATCCGATAACCCTCCATATGCTCGCCGATGGCCTGGGCGACGGCCAGGACATGGGAGAGATCGGCGGAGCCGTCCTCATCAGGCGGGGTGCCGACGGCGATGAACTGAAACAGGCCGTGCGCGACCCCGGCCGCTGGATCGGTGGAGAAATTGAGCCGGCCGGCTGTCCGGTTACGCTGCACCAGGGCCTCCAGCCCCGGCTCGAAGATAGGCACGCCACCGGCGTTGAGTAAGGCGATTTTCTCGGGGTCGATATCGATGCACAGGACCCGATTGCCCACCTCTGCGAGGCAGGCTCCGGTTACCAACCCCACATAGCCGCTACCAAAGATGGTGACATCCATCGGAAATCTCCCGGTTGTGCCCGGACGGGCCTGGAACTAAGTCATATGTTAGTCCATCGCCGGGCGAAGGGTGCGGCGGATTTGAGACCGCTCAGGCCAGGGGAGTTAAGGACCCAGGAAGGAATCGAGGTTGACAGCCGCGATCCATGTGCCTACCATACGCCGCTCGATTCGGAGGGGTTCCCGAGCGGTCAAAGGGATCAGACTGTAAATCTGACGGCTCAGCCTTCGGAGGTTCGAATCCTCCCCCCTCCACCAAATTGCAGTCATGAGATGCAGGCTCGCCGGGTTCGTTACCGTTCCCGCTCACCATCGGCGCCTGAAATGTTCCTTGCGCGGGTGTAGTTCAACGGTAGAACTTCAGCCTTCCAAGCTGATAGCGTGGGTTCGACTCCCATCACCCGCTCCATGCCAAGCACTAGCGAACTTGCCCATGTAGCTCAGATGGTAGAGCACACCCTTGGTAAGGGTGAGGTCATCGGTTCGATTCCGATCATGGGCTCCAACCTGCCGGAACCGATTTTCCATATGGAAATTCGGTCTCGGCTTAACATTTCGATCCTGAATACCTGACCGAATTTCGACATCTTCCGGGGGATAGCCTCATGTCCAAAGCCAAATTCGAACGTAAGAAGCCGCACGTCAACGTAGGCACGATTGGCCACGTCGACCATGGCAAGACCACCTTAACGGCGGCCATCACC
>SACH01000177.1 GCA_009928645.1 Gammaproteobacteria bacterium
CGCCAACACGCTGACCATCAGCGGCATCAATGACGGCGCCGCGGTGACGGTGAGCGGCGACGGCAATCCGCAAGTCAGCATCAATGGCGGCGCCTGGGCGACCAGCGGCACGATCACGAACAACCAGACCCTGGCGGTGCGGTTGACCAGTGCGGCCAGTTACGACACGACCTCGACCGCGACCGTCGCGGTCGGTGGCGTCACCGACACCTGGACCGTAACCACGTTGGGCGACACCGTACCGGACCCCTTCAACTTCACCGATCAGTTGACGGTCGTGCCCAACACACTGATCGCTGCCCCCGCCGTAACCATTACCGGGATCACCGTGGCCACCCCGGTCACGGTCACCGGCGACGGCAGCCCGCAGATCAGCCTCAACGGCGGCGCCTGGGCCACCAGCGGCACGATCGTGAACAACCAGACCCTGGCGGTGCGCCTGACCAGCGCGGCCGACTCCAGCACGACGCGGACCGCAACCGTGACGGTCGGGGGGGTCAGCGACGCGTGGTTCGTGCGCACGGCGGACGACACCACCCCCGACCCCTTCAGCTTTACCGATCAGGTCGATGTCGAGCCCAGCACCCTGACCACCGCCAACACGCTGACCCTCACCGGCATCAATGCCGCCACCCCGGTCACGGTGAGCGGCGACGGCAGCCCGCAGGTCAGCCTCGATGGCGGTCCCTGGGTCACCAGCGGCACGATCCAGAACGGCCAGACCCTGGCGGTGCGGTTGACCAGCGCGCCGGACTACAGCACCACCTACACCGCCACCGTCACCGTGGGCGGCGTGAGCGATGCCTGGACGGTGCGCACCCTGGACGACAGCGTCCCCGACGCCTTCAGCTTCACCGATCAGGTCGACGTCGCCCTGAGCAGCGCGATCACCTCCAACACCCTGATCCTCAACGGGTTCAATGCCGCCGCCCCGGTGACGGTCAGCGGCGACGGTGACCCCGAGATCAGCCTCAATGGCGGCCCCTGGGTCTCCAGCGGCACGCTCACCCCCGGCCAGACCCTGGCGGTACGCCTGACCAGTGCGGCGGACTTCAGCGCCACGCGCTCCGCCACGGTCACCGTCGGCGGGGTCAGCGACACCTGGGCCGTCACCACCCTGGCGCAGGACACCACCCCCGACGCCTTCAGCTTCACCGACCAGAGCGACGTGGCGCGCAGCACGCTGACCACGGCCAACACCCTGACCCTGACGGGGATCAATGACGCCACCGCGGTGTCCGTCAGCGGTGACGGCGACCCGCAGGTCAGCCTCGATGGCGGCCCCTGGGTCACCAGCGGCACGCTCGCCCCCGGCCAGACCCTGGCGGTGCGCCTGACCAGTGCGGCGGACTACAGCACCCTGTCCACCGCCACCGTGACGGTGGGCGGCGTGAGTGACGCCTGGACCGTGCGCACCCTGGACGACACCGTGCCCGACGCCTTCAGCTTCACCGACCAGAGCGGCGTGGCGCGGGCGACGGCGATGACCTCGAACACCCTGACGATCAGCGGACTGACCGGTGCCGCGCCGGTGACGGTGAGCGGCAGCGGCACCCCCCAGGTCAGCCTCAATGGCGGGGACTGGGTCACCAGCGGCGCCATCAGCAACGGCCAGACCCTGAGCGTGCGCCTGACCAGTGCCCCCACCTACAGCACCGCCCGGAGCGCGCAGGTCACGGTCGGCGGCGTCAGCGACACCTGGACCGTGACCACCCTGGTCGACAGCGAGCCGGACGCCTTCACCTTCACCGATCAGAGCGACGTCCCGCGGGACACCCGGCGCACCTCCGACACGCTGAGCATTACCGGTCTCAATGTCCCGGTGACGGTCACGGTCAGCGGCGACGGCGGCCCGCAGTTCAGTATCAACGGCGGTCCCTGGGTGACCAGTGGCACCCTGACCAGCGGCCAGACGCTGGCGGTGCAGCTCACCAGCGCGGCAGACTTCAGCACCCCGCATAGCGCCACCGTCACCGTCGGCGCGAGCAGCGCCACCTGGACCGTCACCACCCTGGCCCAGGACACCACCCCCGACGCCTTCAGCTTCACCGACCAGAGCGATGTGCCGCGGAGCACCCTGACCACGGCCAATACCCTGACCCTCACCGGGTTCAATGACGCCACCGCGGTGTCCGTCAGCGGCGACGGGGACCCGCAGGTCAGCCTCGCCGGCGGCCCCTGGGTCACCAGCGGCACGCTCACCCCCGGCCAGACCCTGACGGTGCGCCTCACCAGCGCCGCGGACTACAGCACCCTGTCCACCGCCACCGTGACGGTGGGCGGCGTGAGTGACGCCTGGACGGTGCGCACGGTCGACGACACCGTGCCCGACGCCTTCAGCTTCACGGATCAGAGCAACGTGGTCCGCAGCACCCTGACCACGGCCAACACCCTGACCCTCACCGGCCTGGGCGTCGCCGCCCCGGTAACGGTCAGCGGCGACGGCAATCCGCAGGTCAGTCTCAATGGCGGCCCCTGGGTCACCAGCGGCGCGCTGGAGAACGGCCAGACCCTGGCGGTGCGCCTGACCAGCGCCGCCGACTTCAGCACCCCGCACCGCGCCACCATCACCGTCGGCGCGGGCAGCACCACCTGGACCGTCACCACCCTGGCCCGGGATACCACCCCCGACGCCTTCAATTTCACTGACCTGACCGACGTGGCCCGCAGCACCCTGACCACGTCCAACACGCTGACCCTGACCGGGATCAATGACGGTGCCGCGGTAGCCGTGAGCGGCGACGGCAACCCGCAGGTCAGCCTCGCTGGCGGCCCCTGGGTCACCAGCGGCACGCTCCTCCCCGGCCAGACCCTGGCGGTGCGCCTGACCAGTGCCGCGGACTACAGCACCCTGTCCACCGCCACCGTCACCGTCGGCGGCGTGAGTGACGCCTGGACCGTGCGCACCGTCGATGACACCGTGCCGGATGCCTTCAGCTTCGCCGACCAGGTTGACGTTGCCCTGAGCAGCGCGATCACCTCCAACACCGTCACCCTCACCGGCCTGGGCGCGGCCGCCCCGGTGACGGTGAGTGGCGATGGCAACCCGCAGGTCAGCATCCAGGGCGCCGCCTGGGTGACCAGTGGCAGCCTCGCCCCCGGCCAGACGCTGGCGGTACGCCTGACCAGCGCCGCCGACTTCAGCACCCCCCACACCGCCACCGTCACCGTCGGCGGGGTGAGCGCCAGCTGGGCGGTCACCACCCAGGCGCGGGACACCACGCCCGACCCCTTCAGCTTCGCCGATCAGAGCGGCGTGCCGCTGAGCACCCTGCGCACGGCCCTGGCCCTGCCCATCACCGGGATCAATGACGCCACCGCGGTGACGGTCACGGGCGACGGCGACCCGCGGCTCAGTATCAACGGCGGCGCCTGGGCGACCAGTGGCGCCATCCTGAACAACCAGACCCTGCAGGTGCGCCTGACCAGCGCCGCCACCGCCAGCACCCCCTCCACCGCTACCGTCACCGTCGGCGGCGTCAGCGATGCGTGGACGGTGCGCACCGTCGACGACACCGCGCCCGATCCCTTCAGCTTCACCGATCAGAGCGATGTGGAGCAGCAGGCGACGATTACCTCGAACACCCTGACCCTCACCGGGCTGACCGGGGCCGCCGCGGTGGCCGTGAGCGGCGCCGGCCAGCCGCAGGTCAGTATCCAGGGTGGCCCCTGGGTCACCGCGGGCACGCTGACCAATGGCCAGACGCTGGCGGTGCGCCTCACCAGTTCGGCGCAGGCCTACGCCACGGCGGGGGCCACCGTCACCGTCGGCGGGGTGAGCGATGAATGGTCGGTGCGCACGCGGGACACCGCGGCGCCGCTCATTACCGGGGCGGTGCTCGCGGCCGACCCGCCGCGGGTGGATCTGACGATCCGCGAAGTGCCGGTGGACGGCCCGGGGCAGGTGGTCCGGGCCTGGGCGGAGGCCACGCGCGCCGCCACCGCGCAGCAGTGGACCTGGGAGGCGAGCCAACTGTCCTCCCCCGGCGGCGATGCCGACTGGGCGGCGCAGCTTGTCCTGCCAGCCCTGGACAGCGGGCGCTATGCCCTGGCGCTGTACGCCGCCGACGCGGCCGGCAACGTCTCCGCCCCCCACGCGCTGGAGTATGTGTATGACATCGCGCCGCCGGTGATCACCCAGGCGTCCCTGGGGGCCGGCAACCAGTGGGTCGACGTCCAGGTCAGCGAGGCGCCCGAGGATGGGGCGCGCACCGTGGATCAGGTCTGGGTGGAGCTGGTCGAAGCCGGCGGCGAGCGGCACACGCTGCAGGCCGAGGGCCTGACCGCCCCGGCGGGGGCGGCGCCGTGGCAGGCGCGGGTCGCCCTGAGCACCGTGCCCACCGGCCGCTATACCCTCAGCGTCGGCGCGCGCGACGCCGCCGGCAACCTGGCGGCGCCGCTCGCCCTCGGCGAACACCTGCTCTACAACCAGCCGCCGGTGATCGCCACCGCGCAACTCGGGGACCATGCCAAGTGGCTCGACGTGACGACGCAGGCGGCGCCGTCCGGGGTGCAGGACATCGTCGCCTTCTGGGTCGAAGCCCAGCCGGTGGCGGGGGGCGCGCCCCTCACCGTGGCCGGGGAGGCCCCGGCCGCGATCAGTGTCGACGGCCAGCGCCACTGGCAGGGGCGGGTCGGGCTGGCGACGCTGATCAGCGGGCGCTACACCCTGCAGGCCTTCGCCCGTGACGCGCGCGACGGCGTGTCGGCGCCCTTCACCCTGAGCGAGGTTCTGCTCGACAACACCCCGCCGGTGATCACCGGCACGCAACTGGGGCCCTTGAACCAGTGGGTGGAGGCCAGCCTCTTCGAGGGACCGGCGGACGGCCCGCGCACCGTCACCCGCTTCTGGGTGGCGGCGACCCCGCAGCCCAGCGGCGCGCCCATCCTGCTGCCCCATGACCAGTTAGTGGCGCCGGGCGGCGACGGCAACTGG
>SACH01000178.1 GCA_009928645.1 Gammaproteobacteria bacterium
CGCGAGCGCCTTTCCGGCTTCCTGGAGGGCAGCGGCCGCATCATCCTGCCCGAACCCCAGGCCCTGCTGACCAAGGCCTCCAAGATGCCCGGCCTGGACGGCCAGAAGATGTCCAAGTCCTACGGCAACACCATCGCCCTGCGCGACCCGCCGGCCCAGGTGGAGAAGGCCCTGCGCACCATGCCCACGGACCCGGCGCGGGTGCGCCGCACCGACCCGGGCGATCCCGCCCGCTGTCCCGTCTTCCAGCTCCACGAGGTCTATTCCAGCGACGACACCCGGGCCTGGGTCCAGCAGGGCTGCCGTTCGGCGGGCATCGGCTGTCTGGAGTGCAAGCAGCCGGTCATCGACGCCGTGCTGACGGAGCTCAGGCCGATCCAGGAACGGGCGCGGGAGTTCGAGGAGCAACCGGAGCAGGTGCGCAACATTATCGCCGAGGGCAACGAGGCGGCTCGCCAGGTGGCGCGCAAGACCATGGAAGAGGTGCGTCAGGCCATGTCCATGGACTTTCGTTGAGCGACCTTAAACCGGCCAGTGACGATGCGGGCCTGACGGCGACAACCGACGAGGCGGCGGAACCCGCCTTCGTCCCCGCCGGGCCACCCCAGCAGCGGGAGATGCCCTTCGCCATCGTCCAGGGCCAGCCCCTGCTGACCCTGCCCCTGGACCTTTACATACCGCCGGACGCCCTGGAGGTCTTCCTCGATACCTTCGAGGGGCCCCTGGACCTGCTGCTCTATCTGATCAAGCGCCAGAACCTGGACATCCTCGACATCCCCATCGCCGTGATCACCGAGCAGTACATGGAATACGTCGAGCTGATGAAGGATATACGTTTGGAATTGGCGGCGGAGTATCTGGTCATGGCCGCCCTGCTGGCGGAGATCAAGTCGCGTATGCTGCTCCCCCGCCCCGCCGCCACCGAGGAGGAAGAGGACCCCCGGGCCGACCTCGTCCGCCGCCTCCAGGAATACGAGCGCTTCAAAAAGGCCGCCCAGGATCTGGACGAACTGCCGCGCCTGGAACGGGACCACTATCTGGTCCAGGCGCCAGTTCCCCCCGGCCATCGTCGCCTCATCCCCCCGGAGGTCGACCTGCGCGAGGTCCTGCTGGCCCTGCGGGAGCTGCTGGCCCGGGCCGACCTGTTCACCAGCCACAAGGTGGAGAAGGAATCCCTGAGTCTGCGCGAACGGATGGCCATCGTCCTGGGCAAACTCCAGGGCATGGGCTTTGTCCCCTTCGTCCACCTCTTCGAGCTCCACGAGGGCCGGGCGGGGGTGGTGGTGAGCTTTCTGGCGGTGCTGGAGCTAATCAAGTCCGCCACCATTGAACTGGTCCAGGCCGAGCCCTTCGCCCCCATTCACGTCCGTCTGCGCACCGGGAACTGAGCCATGAGCGAGCGCCCTCTCTCTGGTTTTCTTACCCCTTTACCCTCCGCCTGGGCACCGGGGACTAGGCGATGAACGAGCGCCCATCCCTCAAGAACATCGTCGAGGGCGCCCTGTTGGCGGCGGGTGGCCCCCTGACCCTGGATACCCTGATCAGTCTCTTCGCCGCGGAGGAAGAAGTGCCGCCGACCCGGGAGGAGCTCACCGCCGCCCTGGCCGCCCTGGAGGATGACTACCAGGACCGCGGCATCGAGCTGGCCCAAGTCGCCGGCGGTTACCGCATTCAGGTGCGCAAGGCCTGCGCCCCCTGGGTGGCGCGACTGTGGGACGAAAAGCCGCCACGCTACTCCCGTGCCCTGCTGGAGACCCTGGCCCTGATCGCCTACCGTCAGCCCATCACCCGCGGCGAGATCGAAGAGATCCGCGGCGTCGCCGTCAGCACCAACATCGTCAAGACCCTGTTGGAGCGCGAGTGGGTGCGGGTCGTCGGCCACCGCGACGTCCCCGGCCGGCCGGCCCTGTACGCCACCACCCGCAAGTTTCTGGACTATTTCGGCCTCAAGTCCCTCAACGAACTGCCGACCCTGGTCGAGATCCGCTCGCCGGAATTTCTCGGGGACGATCTGCCGCTGGCGGAGCCGGAACCTGACACCAGTAGCTCATCCACCGGCGGCCCGGCGTCCTCTCCCGCCCGTGGTACTGCCTTGCCAGCCCCTTCCACCGCAGGCCTGACGCCATCCGCCGCTCAGGATGCAACCCCAACGGGCAGCGCTGACCTTGATTGAGGTTCATCTCCCCGTAACTGGCGATACCTTGCCCCCCTTGTCCATATTCCGTCCGAAACACTGGCTGAATGCCAGGATCTAGCCGCCATGACCGAAGACAAACGCCCTTCCCGCCCCAAAGCTGGCCATCGCGCCCGCCCCTCCCGTCACCCCGCGAGCGCCCGGGAGGGGGTAAAGACCACCGACACCCCAGCACAGGCCGCTGGCGGCAGATCCAGGCCAACCAGTGCCCGGACCCCCCCCCCTGTCGGCAGCAGTAGCGCCGATAGCCCCTCCCGCCGCTCCCAAGGTCGGGGTGGGGCGGCTACGGCCGAAACCCATCCCCGGCAAAACAGAGCGGAACCCGCCCCAAGCGCTGCCAGCGGCAGCGAAACCCCGCGGATTCAGAAGGTCCTGGCGGATGCCGGTCTGGGGTCGCGCCGAGAGATCGAGGGCTGGATCACGGCTGGCCGTATCGAAATCAACGGCCGCGTCGCCAAGCTCGGCGATCGCCTGGGCCCCGACGACCCGGTCCGCCTCGATGGCAAGCCGCTACGCCTGGCCCCCGCCACGGCGGCCGAACCCCTGCGCGTCATCGCCTACCACAAGCCCGAGGGCGAGATCGTCACCCGCCAGGACCCGGAGGGTCGGCCCACCGTCTTCGACCGCCTGCCACCCCTGTTGCAGGGGCGCTGGATCGCCATCGGCCGCCTGGATATCAACACCTCCGGCCTGCTGCTGCTGACCACTAGTGGCGCACTGGCCAACCGGCTAATGCACCCCTCCCAGGAGATCGAGCGTGAATACGCCGTGCGCGTCCTCGGCACGGCGCCGCGGGAAGCCCTGCAACGCCTGGTCCATGGCGTAGAACTGGACGACGGCCCAGCGCGATTCGAGGAGATCGTCGAGTCCGACACCAGCAGCCGTGGCGCCAACCGCTGGTATCACGTCCTGCTGCGCGAGGGGCGCAACCGCGAGGTGCGCCGCCTCTGGGAGGCCGTGGGCGTCAAGGTCAGCCGCCTGATGCGGGTGCGCTTTGGCAACATCATCCTCGAACCCAGCCTCTTCAGCCACAAGTGGCGTGATCTGGCCCCCGAGGAACTGGATGGTCTGCTGAAACTGGCCGGCATGGCACCGCCCTCGCCACCGCGTCCCCGTCTCCGGAAGCCGAGCCCCTGGTCCGGTAGCCAGCCGCGGCCAAAAGGGCAGCCGAACCGGCGCAAGCCCCCTGTCTAACCAACAACTCGATATCCAGTGCAAGCGTGCTGGCACGTACCCTGAATTGTTCGAGGAATGAAGCCCTGGGTGCTGAATCTGGCGCCTAAGGCTGAAATCCGTGATCCAGATACCTCAATCTAGGGGTTCGCAGCCTGTGGGAAATGACCACACCGTTGTGGATTTGCAACAATCGCCATCACGCCTACCCTGTAAAGACCGTGGTAGAGAATGGCTAGCCAGCATCTATACTGATAATCAAACGAATGATTAAGTTCGTTGGTTTATGGCAACAGTAGTAAATTACAGACTCACCCTCTGCCCGGTAAGGCGCTCGTCGGAGTCCCTGTCGAGAGCGGCATAATCAGGAGAACTGGGTCCCCCCTACCCTCTACCCCCTGATCCTGCCGTCCCTGAGCCGGTCTTCAACCCCAAGGGCAAGCGGTGGTCTGTGCAGCAGGAGATGGCCGTGATGTACGACTCCCAAACCAAGAACAAGGCCCTGTATTCCGCGCTGATGGCCTCCAACGCCCTGGCCTGGACCCCGTTGCTGGCCTGGTGGTGGAACCTCTTCGCCATACCGAACGGGTTCTTTATTGAAAGTCAGAAGGCCCTTCGCTAAGTACGGCGTGGTTAAGGTAAACATGCCCGCCCGGCTCATTTGAAGGGTTGGGCGGGCTAGGGTTCAGGATCGAACCGGTAATCCAGAATCTCGATATCGCGGGCAAAGTGGCGGGCGATCAGTTCCGTGGTCGTGTCTGTGTAATAACTCCGATAGTCCTTGGCGCGATCCCGGGCCTGACGCTGGTGCGGCAGGGCCGGGGCCGGGATACCGATCCGCCGACACGCCTCGGCAAAATCGTCGCCGAGCCGTTCGTAACGACCGATGAAATCCACGACCACCTGGCCTTCGAGGTCGATCAGATAGTCAGTCTGGCGCTCGATGGAGGTGTCGATGTGGTACTGGTAGGGCCGGGCGGGGTCCAGCTTCCAGCGCAGAAAGCTCTCGAAATCCTCATGCCCGCCCAGATAGTGCGGACGCTCACGGCGGATGTGGTGGAAGGAACTGACCTGCAAGTCCCAGGGATTGCGGACGAAGGCGAATTTGAAGAGTTGATCGAAAAACTCCCGGGGTAACAACTCTTTGGCCGCTACCACTTTGGCATGGCGCGGCAGTTTGGTGGCGATACGGTGACCGCTGAGATGGCTCAGGCGGCTGCACAGAAACATCGGCCAGTACCAGGGATCGCGCCAACGGCCGGCCTGGAGGGCGGCGCGCACGCTGGTGCCGCCGGTCTTGGCGATATGGACAAAGAGAAAGCGGTGTTTGATGGACAGGAGCATGGGGCGGATTTTATACCGATCCCGGTTCGCGGTCCGGTCTTTCCCGCGGAGCCCTCCGGGCGTCATGACCGCGTGCATCGCAATCACGTTCAGACCTCCTGATCTCGTCCCACGGCGTTACGCCAACCGCAGAGTGGTGCGGCCCGCATAACCCCATGATGTGGTATCAGAAGGTGGGTGTTGCGCCT